>NZ_NRJF01000219.1 GCF_003585965.1 Psittacicella gerlachiana
GCTTGGTCTGTTTTTATTTTAACCACCAAAGTCATCTAAAAGAATATTATCTCTTTCAACGCCTAAGTTGATTAACATATCGATAACTGCTTTGGTCATCATTGGAGGACCACACATGTAGTATTCACAGTCTTCAGGAGCTTCATGGTTTTTCAGATAATTTTCATAAAGTACATTATGAATAAATCCGGTATAACCAGTCCAATTATCTTCAGGCTGTGGATCAGATAAAGCTACATACCAATTGAAATTCTCATTCTCTGCTGCTAACTCATCAAAATCTTGCACATAGAACATTTCTCTTAATGAACGAGCACCATACCAATAAGACATTTTACGATCTGTATGTACTCTTTTTAACTGATCAAAAATTTGTGAACGTAATGGCGCCATTCCTGCACCACCACCAACAAATACCATTTCTGCATTTGTTTCTTTAACAAAGAAGTGACCAAATGGTCCAGAAATAGTAACCTTATCTCCTTTTTTCAGAGACCAAATGTAAGAAGACATCTTACCAGGAGGTAAAGTTAAATCTTTTGGTGGAGGAGTTGCAATACGCACATTTAATTTAATAATTCCTTTTTCTCCAGGGTAGTTTGCCATAGAGTAAGCACGAACAATATGCTCGTCTACTTTTGACACACAACTAAAGAAATTGAATCTTTCCCAATCGGCTCTATACTTTTCAGGAATATCATAATCAGCGTATTTTACCTCATGCGGTTCAGCTTCGATTTGAATATACCCACCAGCACGGAATGGAACTTCCTCACCTTCTGGAATTTTTAAAACTAATTCTTTGATAAAAGTTGCAACGTTGTCATTAGAAACAACTTCACATTCCCATTTTTTAACACCGAAAATCTCTTGTGGCAACTCTAGATCTAAGTCATTTTTTACATTCACTTGACAAGCTAAGCGATAACCTTCTTTAGCTTGTAACTTAGAAATATGAGCTTCTTCAGTTGGTAGTAATTCACCACCACCTGATTTTACGATCACTTTACACTGACCACATGAACCACCACCTCCACAAGCACTCGAAACGAAAATACCTTGTGAAGCTAACGCACCTAATAGTTTACCACCACGAGCTACATTTTTATCCAGTCCAGGATCGTTATTAATATGTAAAGTTACATCACCTTGTTGCACTAAATATTTTTGGGCAATAAGAATTAAAGCAACTAAAATTAAAGAAATAACCGTAAGGACAATGATCCCTAATAGAATTATACTAACATCCATAATTCCTCCTCTCCTTACAGTTTAATACCAGAAAAGATCATGAATGAAAGAGCCATGAGTCCAGCGGTAATGAAAATAATACCAATTCCACGTAAACCTACAGGAATATCACTATACTTCATTTTACTTCTTAATCCAGCTAGTAAAACAATAGCTAACATCCATCCTAATCCAGAGCCAATACTGAACACAACGCTTTCTGCAAAATCATAGCTACGTTGCACCATGAATTGAACCCCACCAAAAATAGCACAGTGTACAGCGATTAATGGTAGATATACACCTAGAGCATTATAAAGTGATGGCATAAATTTATCTAATACCAGCTCTAAGATTTGTACTAAAGCTGCAATAATACCGATAAAGACAATATAACTAATAAAGCTAATATCAATACCATCAAAAGCACCAGGACGTAAAATATAAAAGTAAACTAGATAAGAACTAGGAACAGCTAGTACCAATACTACCGTTACAGCAATACCTAAGCTTACTGCAGTCGACACTTTCTTGGATACGGCTAGGAACGTACACATTCCAAGAAAGAAAGTTAACGCCATATTTTGAATAAAAATAGAGTTAACAAATAGTGATAAGTAATGAGATAACATGCATTCTCCTATTCTTCACGTAAACTTGGGTTAAGTTGACGTACGAGCCAAATTAATAAACCAATAATAAAGAATGCAGAAGGAGCTAATAGTAGTAAACCATTAGGTACATACCAACCTCCATTATTTACGGTATGGAGAATGGTGAAACCAAATATACTACCAGAACCGAATAACTCACGCACGAAAGCTACAATTACTAAGATTAAAGCATAGCCTAAACCATTAGCAAAACCATCAACAAATGAAGCTACTGGAGGTTCCTTCATAGCAAAAGCTTCTGCTCTCCCCATCACAATACAGTTTGTAATAATTAAACTTACATATACTGAAAGTTGTTTAGAGAGGTCATAGGCATATGCACGTAGAACTTGATCTACAAGAATAACGAACGTTGCAATGATTACTAATTGAATAATAATACGCACGTTATTTGGGATATAGTTTCTTAATAATGAAATAAAGAAACTTGAGAAACCAGTTACTAAAGCTACGGAAATACCCATAATAACTGCAGTTTCTAATTTAACTGTAACCGCTAATGCAGAACAAACCCCAAGCACTTGAATTGCAATTGGGTTATCTTTTACAAACGGTGTAAGAAAAACTTGTGATAAGCTAGGTTTTTTATTATCTGCCATTTAGTTTTACCTCACCTGTTCTAACATTCTCTAAGAATTTTGCAAAACCATAATTGCCTAACCAAAACTCTAATTGAGCATTAACTCCATTTGAAGTTAAGGTTGCCCCAGTTAAAGCATTTACTTGGTAAGCTTGATTCTCTGCAGAAATAGTTTTTACAAGAGAAATTTTTGGTTCAGTTGGATTACCATTATTGCCATTTAAGTTATAGATTTTTTTACCTACAAACTGATTAGTAAATAAAGGATTTTCAACCTCACCACCTAATCCTGGAGTTTCCCCTTGTTGATAGTAAGTAATACCAGTAATTGTATTTGCATCTTTAGCATCTACAGCTAAAAGACCATACATTACCGACCATAAACCATTACCATAGAAAGGTAAAACTATCTTTTCAATTTCACCTGTAGCTGTATTTTTAACTAAATATACTTTAAGTACATCAGCAATAAGGTTATTTTTTAACCCAGGAGTATTAGCCGCAGATGGAATTGTACTAGTGTACTGCTTAAATTTAGAAAGAACTAATAAGTTATCGTAATCATTTTGCACATCAGCTGGTAAGTTCTCAATAAAGTTACCAGTTTTACGATCAACATATTTAACTTCGATATTACTATTAAAAGCTTGACCTAAGTTTTGTTCTGTATAACTTACATCACTAACTTTTAAGACAAAACGCTGGATATTTGCTGCAATTTGCTCATTTTGTTTTTGAGATAAAGCAGTAGCTGCCGCTGCAACAATAAACGCACAAACAATTGATACTAAAGCGACAAACCCAGTTACATATATTGTCGAGTTTTTATTTATTGCCATATTATCTTGCTCTCCTACGTTTAATGCTACGTTGTACCACCATATAGTCAATAATTGGAGCAAATAAATTTGCGAATAAAATCGCTAACATCATTCCTTCAGGGAATGCTGGGTTAACAACACGAATTAGAACAACAAATACCCCGATAAAGAATCCATACCACCATTTACCTTTTTCTGTAAATGAAGCTGATACAGGGTCTGTTGCCATAAATAAGGTTCCAAGCATCCAACCACCTAAAACCATATGCCACCAGAATGGTAAACCAAATAATTCAGGATTAGAAGTATGACTAGCTATAGAGTTAAAGAATAAGCTCATAGCTACAGTACCAGCTACTACTCCAAGAACAATTCTCCAAGAAGCAATTCTTGTAAATAATAGCACTAGTCCACCTAAAATTAGGGCCAGTTTTGAAACCTCACCAATTGTCCCCGGCATAAAACCAATAAAGGCATCTAACCAAGTTAATTGACTACCTAACACTTCTTGCGTATGAGCTATAGCTAATTGACCTAATGGAGTAGCTCCTGAAAAGGCATCTACATTTGCAGCTCCAGTTCTTGCAATAGCTTCTAAAGTTTGAGAGGTCGAAGCGGTATACCAAATGCTATCACCGGTAATTTGTGATGGATAAGCAAAGAATAAAAATGCACGCCCAGCTAAAGCAGGGTTTACAAGATTTTTACCAGTACCACCGAAAATTTCTTTAGCAATTACTACCCCAAAAGTAATACCTAAAGCAGCTTGCCATAAAGGAATTGTCGGAGGAAGGATTAAGGAAAATAAAATCGAAGTAACGAAGAAACCTTCATTTACCTCATGCTTACGAATCGAAGCGAAAAGAACTTCCCAAAAACCACCGACAATAAATACGGTCATATAAACCGGAACCCAGAAAGCAAAACCGATTAGCATCTTACTAAACCAGCCTGCAGTAGCTGGATCAAAATTAGCTCCTAATAAGTAAGCTAATTGATAATGCCAATCTGATCTTATTACTTCACCAAGGTGTTCAGTTGTAACCCCAGAAAGAGCAAATGACTCTAAGGTTAGATTACCTATATTCCAACAACCAAAAAAGGCTGCAGGAAATAGAGCTAACCACACAGTAGTCATAATACGTTTTAAGTCAATAACATCACGAACGTGCAGTCTTCCTGTAGTTACGCTTTTTGGAGTATAAAAAATGGTGTATACAGCTTCAAAGAGTGCGTACCATTTTTCATGCTTACCACCAGGTGAAAAAGAAGGTTCTAATTTATCAAATAATTTTTTTAAACCCATAGATTTCCACTATCCCTCTTTTTCTATTTTGTTTAATGCTTGACGTAAATATAACGCATAATCATATTTACCTTGACAGACAAAAGAACATAAAGCAATATCTTCTTCAGCAAGCTCTAGAACCCCTAAGTCTTGTGCTGAATCCGTATCACCTGATATTAAATCTCTTAATAGTAAGGTTGGATAAATATCTAAAGGCATTACTCTCTCATATAAGCCAATAGGAACCATCCCACGACTAGAACCATTAGTTGTAGTTGTTAATGGCAAGTCTTTCTTACCAAAGAAATTTAAGCGAGATAATGAGAACTTCTTAGGTTGCGGTGCAAACCACCCGATAAACTCTTGTTTTGTCCCCTCAAGAAGTACAGTTAATTGCAGATCATATTGCCCTACATAAGCAAAAACATCACTAGCTTTAAAACCATCTAGAGCTGATCCTGAGACAATACGATTTTCTCCGCTCTTTAACTTATTAAATGTCACATCTAATACCGATGCACCGTAAGGTACACGATATAAAGTTGGAGCACTTACTTGCGGTCCACTTAATGCGATAACTTTAGTTCCATCTAAATAACCTTGACTAAATAATTTGCCTATGGCAATTACATCTTGATAATTTAAATGGTAAGCAATTTTAGTTAAAGTTACCGGTGCTAAAAAGTGAATATGCGTACCTACTAAACCTGCAGGGTGTACACCTTTAAATTGTTCATAAGTAAATCCAGAAACTTTTTCAAGATTAAAATTTGGACCACCTACAACAAATTTATTTTTTACATCCGCAAAAACTTCTTTTAGTACTTCTAATCCAAAATTAAAAAATTTAGCTTGATCTTTTAAAACTACATCTGCATCAGGATGTCCTGGATTAGTGTCATGAGCATTAATAAATAAAGATTCAGGGGTTAATTCTGGGTCAGCTAAATTATTAAAAGGACGGGTTCTTAAACCAATCCATAGCCCTGAATTAAGTAGCTGTTCTTTTAATTCTAAAGATTTACCTGATAATTGATCTAGGGAATACTTTTTAAATTCTACTCCTTTATCATCACTATCTTTATCTACTTCAATAACCAATGACTGAAATACACGACGTTCACCACGATTAATTACTTTTACCGTACCATTTACAGGTGAAGTAAATGCAATACTAGGATACTTCTTGTCTGTTAAGACAACCTCTCCCTTTCTTACCTTGTCACCTTCACGTACTTTTAAAGTAGGTTTTAAATTATTAAATGATGCACCTACAATAGCAACTTCATTAACCGTAACATCATTATGGATTACTTGATCAGGATTACCTGCTAGAGGTAAATCCAAACCTTTTTTTATAGTAATCATAGTTACCCTCACTTACATAAGTAGATCTGTTGCTACATCTACTTAACATTTACACTCTATTTTTATACTTTTTAACAAATAGATCTTTCTCAAGAACTATTTAAATAATTTCTAATAATTTAATGCGACTTTTTTAAATTAAAATATTAGATATACATCTTTTGTAAAAAGTAATTTTGTACGTATTTTACTTTCATTACGTGTGTTTTATTATACAACATCCTAAGAAAAAT
>NZ_NRJF01000022.1 GCF_003585965.1 Psittacicella gerlachiana
TTCTTCCCTTATCTTTACATACATAAATAACAAGTTTATAACCATATGCAAAACAAAAGTCATTTAGGACATGTAGCCAAAAAAAGATTTGGACAAAACTTTCTTATTGATCAAGACATAATCCATGCAATTGTCTTAGCGATAAATCCTACAAATAACGACAACTTAATTGAAATAGGTCCAGGACTTGGGGCTCTTACAGAACCTGTAACCGATAAAGTTGACCACCTAACAGTAATTGAAGTAGATAAAGATTTAATCGAAAGATTAAAAAATCATCCATTCTTATCTAAAAAACTTGAAGTCATTGAGAGTGATGTCCTAAGTATAGATTTTAGTACTTTAACTAAACCTGAACAGAAAATGAAAGTTTTTGGAAACTTACCATATAACATTAGTAGTCCTTTAATCCTTCATCTTCTAAATCATACAGATATAGTATCTGAAATGACTTTTATGTTACAAAAAGAAGTTGTAGAACGCTTAGCTGCCGTAAAAGGTAATAAACATTACGGACGCTTAAGTCTTATTACTCAATACTTTTGTAACGTAATTCCTGTTATAGATGTACCACCAAATAGCTTCAAACCTGCACCGAAAGTTGATAGTGCTGTAGTTAAATTAATTCCTCATCAAGTAATTAAAAATCCGGTTAAGCGAGTAAAAGACTTTGAAACCGTAACTGGATTAGCTTTTGGACAAAGAAGAAAAACCATACGTAACTCTTTAGGCAAATTAATCCTTGATCAAGACTGGCAAGGCTTAGCTCAATTTAATATTACGCCAAATATGCGTGCTGAAGAACTAAGCTTAGATCAATATATTAATCTTACAAATTTTGCAATCGAAAATAATCTATTCGAGCGTTTAAAATAAATAATACCCCTCTGATTTTGTCAGAGGGGATTATATTTACTATTTTTTAATACCTGTCACTCGAATCCATTCTTCATCATGATCTACAGCTAAAATATTAAAATCTTTTTGATAAGAGTTAATTATTTCAGCTTCTTTTATATCTAAAATACCTGATAAGGCGATTAGACCTTGTGATCTCGTGAGATTTGCTAAAGTTGGTTCTAATTCAACTAATGGACCGGCTAAAATATTTGCAAGCGTAATATCACTTTTAACATCTAGCTTTGCAAAATCATCAACTAAATAAGTTTTGATTTTATCTTTAACTCCATTATTTGCTGCATTAGATAAAGTAGCTTCAATAGCTTGTGGGTCTATATCGACACAATAAGCTTCTCTTGCTCCCAGTTTAATTGCTGCTATAGCAAGGATACCAGAACCACAACCATAATCTATAACAACTTTATCTTGTAACTGACCAGTTAAAGCTAAAGCATCTAAATATTGTAAACACATTCTTGTGGTTGGATGCGTCCCTGTACCAAAAGCCAAACCTGGATCTAAATCAACGACAACAGCATCTGCTTCATCAACTGTTTGATTAGATGGACAAATCCATAATTTTTCACCAAACTTCATCGGATGAAATTGATCCATCCATGCTCGAACCCAATCTTGATCCTCTAAAACTTCAATTTGATAATCCAATACTGTTACCGCTAAATATTGTTTTAGATTATCAATAATCTGCTCAGCATCTACATCATTTTCAAATAAAGAAATAACATTAGTATTTGGCCATAATTCAATCTTGTTTAATTCAGGTTCAAAAACAGGATCATCTTCATTATCCATAAATGTAGTAGAAATAGCTCCATATGAATCAAGAGCTTGAGCTACTTTTTCAGCATACTTATCATCAGTTAAATGTAACTTAACCGTAATTTGAATCCAAGACATATTAATTTTTTTGTAATTTAATAGTTAAAATTTGAACAATAAATACTGCTATCAATGAGAACAGTAGAGCAGGAACTATTTGATGGAAACCTAAAATATTAAATTTTGTAAAGGTTAAAATCGCATAACTTCCCATACCAACAACTACGCTTGTAATGGCAGCATACTTATTGATACTTTTTACAAATAAACCAAGAAGTATTGGCCATAAGAATGTAGCTTGTAAACCACCAAATGAAAGTAAATTTAACCAAATAAGAATATTTGGAGGATTTATACTAAAGATTACCGCTAAAATAATTATTATTAGCGTGGTAGATCTAACAATATATCTCACCTTTCTTTGCGATTTTACATACTCACTCTCAGTAAGCTCAGGTGTTGGAAAATAACGATTTTTATTCGTAAGATAAATATCGTTTACTAAAGTGGATGTACACTGGATTAACATGCTATCTATTGTTGATAAAATCGCAGCCATAGGTGCGATTAAGAAAATAGATGCTAATAGCGGATCCATAACCTTGGTAATTAACTTTGGAATTACTAAATCTGGACTACTAATTTCATCTCTTGCAAATACCCCATTAGCTAAAAAACCAGCTAAGTGCATTGCGGTTAAGATAACAAAAAGAACTATAGTTGCAATGATTATTGCTTTAAAACGCTCTTTTTTACTCTGAGATGCCATAGTTCTAATAACTGTTTGTGGTAATCCTAAAATCCCAAAACAGACTAAAATCCAGAAACTAAAATATAATTGCGGAGTTATAATTGCATTAAAAGGATCGAATAACTCAGGATTATTAGTCTTTATTACTTCCGTAGCTTTTTCTAGTCCGCCGATATAATCCAAAGTAAAGTAAATTAAGAGTATTGCTCCTAAGAACATTATACTCCCTTGTAAAATATCTGAGTAGCTTAAAGTTTTAAAATTACCAAAGAAAGTATAGATTGCAATTACAATCACAAAGCTAAATAAAGCAACTTTATAATCTATATCTAAGGTTCCTTGAAGAAGACGAGCAGCTCCTATAAATTGCACTACAATACTAGCAATAAAACAAACTACAAGAATTAAGCTCGTTAGATTTACAAGAAACGGACTTTTATACCTTGCTAATAAAACTTCATTAACGGTTGAACAATTATACTTAGTGGCAAATTTATTAATTCTATCCCCTAATACCGTAAATACAAACCACATGGTCGGTACTTGAATTAAAGCAATTACAACCCAGCCTAAACCATAGTAAAACGCCGTACCAGGTCCACCAATAAACGAAGAAGCTGAGGCATAAGTACTGGCTGCTCCCATAGCTAAAGCTAAAGCCGTCATCCGACGATCAGAAACCGAATAATTTTGAATAAAACTAACTTTTTTGCCTTTTAAAGATTTTAAATCTCGATACTTAATAAATAAGTTAAAGCTTAACAAGGCAATAAAGTATATAAATATTGGAGCAACAACCATTAAATGACTCATAATTTATTACTCCTTTGATTTATGATACAAATAAAATAAATAGATAATGAAAGAAATAGGAAGATATCCCCCTACTATTTCAAAATATAAAGGTAAAGAAGTTATTAACCCTTTAGTATCAGAAAAAAATATTAAGGATAATACCCATACCGAAACATATAACACAAATGGAATAATTAATCTTTTAATCATAAATTACAAAACTCCACTATCTTTTGTGCTACTGATGCATCTAGCCATAGAGTAGCATAGTTAAGAAAATTATCTCTATCTGTTAAAAGTTGTCGTACCGATGTTGATGAAATATAGGTATACTCCTCTGAAGCAATTAAATACAAGGTTTCAAAATTGTCTTCTTGGTAATCTTTTTTATATATTTTGCTATTAATTACCTCTGCACTATGTTCATAGTCAAAATCTTGAGAGTTTCTTATTCCTCTAACAATAAAATTGGCTTGAGTATCATAAAATTCTTTTGCTAAAAAAGAGTTAGAAGCTCTAACCTCAATATCACAATTTTCTATTTTTAACTTTTTAACAGCAATTTCGACTAGCTCAAGACGTTGCTGAGTACTAAAAGTATATTTCTTACCAAAATTATTCATCACAAGAATAATCAACTTATTACAAGTTTTACTAGCTCGCTTTATTAAATCCATATGCCCCAAAGTAATTGGATCAAAACTAGCAGGTAATAAAGCTATCACATCTTGTTTTTTCATCTTAAACCATTTCCAAAATTTTTAAATGATTGAGAAGAGCATTTTGTTGATTTAAAAAATACTTATATGCTAATAACTCTTTAAATCTATATTTACTAGGATCAGAAAAATCAGCTAAAGAAGATTGCTCTTCAATATAGCTATATAATTCTTTAGCAGTTAAACTTTGATACTCTTTTATATAAGTAACTATATATGCTTGTAAATTGGTAACATAAACACTTGGAGCATCATTTTTACTATATGGTTCAATTACGTTTACACAATTAAGAGCTGATAAACTATCGACAACTCCTAACTGATTTTTATAATTAGGACCTATAATTATCGAATTGAGATGAGAAATAGGATCTATTAAATCATGCCCACCTACTTTATTAAAAGTTCCCCCAACAATAGTTAAATCCATGAGTTGATAAAAACTTGCTAAATCTCCAATTGTATCGATTAATAACACACTTCTAGGGTGATTAAATCCTAATAACTCTTCAAGCTTATCCCAATATTTATTAAATAAATTCTGATTATTGTCTTTTAAAAAAGATAAGAGTTCACTATGAGATAGAGAAGACAATGAGTTTAAATCCACTTTCTCAACTTCTCTTGATAATTGAGACATTAAACTCTTATATTGCTCTTGCATACTAGATAAACTCGTAACTACCCAGTTATTATCTTTTAAAAGTTGCGAGATTTTTGTAAAGTTTTCAGGATGACGAGGGGCAACAACGAGATTGAACCCATTGTTTATACTTTTTATCGCTTGTAAAGTTATCTCAACCTCATCAGGATAAGTAGAAGCTAATAATAAATTTACCTTATTTTGTTGTCTATAGAATTTATACAGTAAATTAGTAACTTGTGACCATTTATTAAAACTATGCTTATTAAACTTTAAGTTATTACCTATAAAAACTTTTGGACTTAAAGTAGAGTTAATTAATTGTTGATATTTTCTCAATTTAGGTTCAACTTTAAAGAGAAGATTTTTCTCTAGTGAAGCTGAAATTCCATATTGAATCTCTTGTGAAGAGAGTTTTAAATTTTCTAGCTTTTGCTTACTTATAAGAGCTTGATAAATACTAGCATTTGTTGCATCTTGGGCTATTACTTTTTTAAAGCTCATGATGCTATCATTAAGCAAGCCCTTTTGATATTTAGAAAAGTTCTTTACTGATAATCTTGCATTTATAAGATATAATTGGCTAGTTTCTTTTAACTTACGAATGAACAAAGGCCAAAGCTCTGTTTCGACAAATAATGATACTTTCGGATGAAAGGTATGAATAAAATTATTTATTGCTCTTTCATATTCCAAAGGGGTATATACAACCGTTATCTGCTCTTGGGAAAATTTTTTCACAAATTGCTTAGCAGCTTTTAATCCTGTGGGAGTATTTGTCGTAATAACAATTGGCGAAAAAAGTAAGTCTTCTTTCAATAAACCATTTTGTTGTAGTAAAAAATACTGCTCAATAAAAGATAAGATTAAATTTACTTCACCTAAGGACGCAGCATGTATATGAAGTGATCCATATTGTTTGCATTGGGAAATTAAAGAAGAGTTCTCTTGGTAATCTCCTTTAAATCTTTGCTGCAAATTTGTTAAATAATTTGGATCTTTTTTACCTCGACGCTTAAAATAAAATTTAACCAAAGGGGTAAGACAAAACCATAACTTTTTATATAAGAAATAACCAAACATTTTTCCACCCGTTTACATAGAGAATTTAAAGAAAAAGAGGAGGCATTAGCCTCCTCTTTTTCTAAATCAAATTATTTGATTTTAGCTTCTTTAAATAAAACGTGTTTACGT
>NZ_NRJF01000220.1 GCF_003585965.1 Psittacicella gerlachiana
TACTTAAATTACTATTAAATCTTTTCGCAGATTTAAACATACCCTCCATATTTGTTACATTTGCAACATTCCAATTACTCAAGTCACTATTAAATTTTTCAGCTCTACAAAACATGTATGACATATCTGTTACATTTGCAACATTCCAACAACTCAAATCACTATTAAATTTTTCAGCTATATTGAACATATATGACATATTTGTTACATTTGCAACGTTCCATTTACTCAAATCACCATTAAAACTTTTAGCATTTTGAAACATTGCTAACATATCTTTAACTTTTGAAACATCCCATCTACTTAAATTACTTTTAAATAATAGCGCTCCATCAAACATAAATGCCATATCAGTAACTTTTGAAACATTCCAATTGCTTAGATCACTATAAAAGAAGTCTGTTTTTCTAAACATGCTACGCATGTTTATTACATTTCCAACATTCCAGCGACTTAAATCACTAACAAATGATTTTGCTTGATTGAACATGCTGTTCATATACTTAACAGAAGATACATCCCACTTACTTAAATCGCTATAAAATAATCCAGCTAATCTAAACATTTGACTCATATCTTTTACTTTTGAGACATTCCACTTACTCAAGTCACTACTAAATAAGGCTGCTTCATTAAACATAGATCCCATATCAGTAACTTGCGAAACATCCCAATTACTTAAGTCACTTTCAAAACTGCTAGCTAGCTGAAACATACCATGCATATTTGTAACCTTAGAAACATTCCATCTACTTAAATCACTTTTAAACAAAGGTACTTCATTGAACATAAAAGACATATCTTTTACTTGAGAAACATCCCAATTACTCAAATCACTATCAAATAAAGCCACTTTATTGAACATAGATTTCATATTTCTTACTTTAGAAACATTCCATTGACTTAAATCACTATGGAATAAAATTGCATTACTAAACATATTTGACATGTCAGTAACCTGTGAAACATCCCATTTACTCAAATCACTATTAAATAAAAAAGCTTGGTTAAACATGTCTGACATGTCAACAACTTTAGAAACCTCCCACTTACTTAAATCACTACAAAAACATTTAGCCAGCTTAAACATGGACTTCATATTAGTTACATTAGAAACATTCCAGTTACTTAAATCACTGTTAAATAAAAGATTTTTATTGAACATATGAGACATATCTGTAACTTGAGAAACATCCCAATTGCTTAAGTCACTATTAAATAAAGTTGCTTCATTGAACATATTAGACATATCTGTAACTTGAGAAACATCCCAGTTACTTAAATCACTATTAAACCAAGAAGCTTTGTTAAACATAGATTTCATGTTTGTAACATTAGATACATCCCACTTACTTAAATCACTATTAAAGTTTTTTGCTTCTTGGAACATAGATTCCATGCTTTTTACGCTAGACACATCCCATTTACTTAAATCGCTATAAAATAATTCAGCTTGTGCAAACATAGATGTCATATCTATTACATTTGAAACATCCCAATTACTTAAATCACCATTAAAATTTTCAGCTCCAGCAAACATTTCGTTCATTGTGCTTACATTTGAAATATCCCATTTACTTAGATCACTATTAAAATTTATAGCTAAAGTAAACATTGCCATCATATCTTTAACATTAGAGACATTCCAACAACTTATATCACTATTAAAATTTATTGCCCCAGCAAACATTGCCGTCATATCTATCACATTTGAAACATTCCAATTACTCAAATCACAATTAAAATTATCGGCTAAAGCAAACATATAACTAGTACTGGTTACTTTAGAAACATCCCAATTACTAATATTAAATTTCAACTCTTGAAAAGAGAATAAGGAAGTCATATTAGTAATATTACTAACATCAATAAAATTTAAATC
>NZ_NRJF01000221.1 GCF_003585965.1 Psittacicella gerlachiana
TTTAAAATTTTTTAATTTAGAATTGATAATTTACTTGTGAAACCATTAGTCATTTATAGTTTGATCATTTTATGTTTTTTATTCTTTCCGACTATATTGATTCTGTTTACTTGAAGCCGTGGATTTATTTCCACGGCTTTAAGCATATTTTTTAAGATAAATGGATAAAGTATTACTTTGCGATCTATACCAATGCAATCTGCAGAGAAAAAATTAAAAATAATTGGGGAATTACTTGCTCATTTAATCGATAAATCCTTATAAAAAGTAAGGGTTAATTGTTTGAAGATAGTACCTATTTTAAGTATTTTGCTTGTTGAAATAACGGTAGATTCGTAGTTTTATGTAAATTTCATTGAAAAATTAGTAGCCAAAAAATTTTGTGATTTTTTCAGGAAAAACCGTGATCAATTTCGCAAAATACAAAAGTTTTTCCGAGGATTTTTCAGGATTTTTGATCGTTGGCGATCAGTTACACTTGGTGCTTAAGGTAGTTTGTGTTTATTTATCAAGGGGTTGATTAATATTTTATCTTGTAAAAAGGAAGAATTGTAAGAAAAATACCGAGAAATGCTTTGGTTTTTTAGGTCTTGCAAAATTTAGCTAAAACCAAGTAAACTAGAACCAAGAAATAAAAAAGCAAATGAAACTGAGGTTTCTGCAAAAAGATTGTTTAGAAAACTTAACTAGGTTGTTCTTTTTAAACCAGTGTCTTTTGCTTAGTTGAGTTTGTTTTATTTCAGCAAATTATTTTTACGATCTTAGCCGAGGCTAAATCTTTCTTAAAAGGTCTTACTCCCAGAATAAAGTGGGTATAAAGAGATTTCTTTATACAAATTGAGATAATAGCTTAATTGCAAAGCTTTGCATTAAGTTTTTAAAAGTGAGACTAAAATATGACCCAAATGATGAAAGCAGCGGTATTCATTGAAAAAGATCGCATTGAAGTTGTTGATAAAAAAATTCCTGATGTAGGTCCAAATGATGCGTTAATTCGTATTACGACAACTACAATTTGCGGTACAGACGTACATATTCTTAAAGGTGAATATCCAGTTGCTAAAGGATTAACTGTTGGTCATGAGCCAGTGGGGATAATTGAAAAATTAGGCTCAAATGTAAAAGGCTATCATGAAGGACAGCGTGTAATTGCTGGAGCAATTTGTCCTAGCTTTACTTCATATCCTTGTCAAGACGGTTTCCCATCTCAAGATGGTTCTTATTTATTAAACGAAGATGGCACTTGTTCATGTCACGGTTATAAAGCAACAGCAGGTTGGCGTTTTGGTAACATTATTGATGGAACGCAAGCAGAATATGTATTAGTTCCTGATGCACAAGCTAACTTAGCACCAATTCCTGACGGCTTAACTGATGAAGAAGTTTTAATGTGTCCTGATATTATGTCAACTGGTTTTGTGGGTGCGGAAAATGCAAACATTAAAATTGGTGATATAGTTGCAGTATTTGCACAAGGTCCTATAGGTTTATGTGCAACTGCGGGGGCTAAATTAAGAGGGGCAAGTGTAATTATTGCAATTGATGGAAATGATGAACGTCTAGCGATTGCTAAATCTTTAGGAGCGACTGTAACGCTTAACTTCCGTAATTGTGATGTAGTTGACGAAATTATGAAGTTAACTGCAGGTCGTGGGGTAGATTCTGCAATTGAAGCTTTAGGTTCACAAAGAACCTTTGAACAAGCTTTAGCGATCTTAAAACCAGGCGGTACTCTATCTAGCTTAGGCGTATATTCTAACGATTTAACTATTCCGTTAAAATACTTTGCTGCTGGTTTAGGGGATCACACAATTCGTACGGCATTATGTCCTGGTGGTAAAGAAAGAATGCGTCGTTTACTAAATGTAGTGAACTCAGGTGCAGTAGATCTTAAACCATTAGTAACTCATACTTATGCTTTAGAAGATATAGTTGAAGCTTACGATTTATTCGCAAATCAACGTGACGGCGTACTAAAAGTTGCAATAAAACCTCATAAAGAATAATATTACTTTCCTTGTCTATTTTTGTGTTACTAGAGTTTAACTTTAGTTTGATAAGAGATTGATTAACAGGAGTAAATATTCTAAGCAATATCATACAAAACCTGTTAATATAATAAGAGAAAGAATTCTTATTTATTTATGAGATAGAATAGGGAACGAGCTTAAAAGCAAAGCTTCCCTATTCTCTCTTTCTTAAGTTTAGTATTAAAAAAATTCTAACAGTTCTGAGTTTAAATGTTAATTTAAAATGCAGAAATAAAGTTAGAAGTGGAGGTTTCTATGTCAAAAGAATTAGTTGGAGCTCAAGTGCAAGAACGCCCTGCAACTTTTTTAAATCGTTTAAGTGTAGCTTTATTAGCAACGGTAGTAGTGCTAGTAGCAACTGCGGTTTCTGTAGGTTTAGTGTTACTTGCTTCGGCAATTTTAGGTTTTTTACTTTCAGTAGCTGTAGCGGTGGTAACTGCAGTAGCAGTAGCTGGAGTATTTGTTGTTGCTGCAACAAAACTAGGAATTATCTTTAATGATTTACGTAAAGGTAAATAATTTATTTAAACAAAATTAAGACACTGGTTTATAGTTATCCAATTTGGATGAGTATAAACCACTTTTTTATGCCTTAAAGTTACAATTTGGCACGATCTCTAAGAAGTTATATTCTTTGTTAGCTAGCTTAAATTTCAATTTATAGTTTTATTTTAGTTTCAATTTGTAGTTTAATTTAAGTTCCAATTCACATGGTATCTAAGTCAAAATCGATGGTTATGCTTTTATAAATTTAGTGCTGTAAATTTATAAAAGCATCAACATAAAGATGGCCAGTTTTATTTGTTTCCTAGAGAACAAATAAAAAATTAGATCATTGAATCTAATTTCCCCCGAGAGCAATGTAAACATTAAACGAATATAGACATTAAACTAATGTCTTGTTAAACTAATATTTGACTTGTTTACTCATGTATTGCACAAAGTTTTTTAAAGTTTCACAATTTGTTTAGCAAATCAAAGCTTTTTCTTTGCAAATCTTTAAAAAATAATTACATTATTTTGCAAAAGATAAAATAGGTATAGATAAACTTTAAGTTAATCTCAACCTAAGTTATTAAAAATTAAAGTAAAAGTTTGAGTTGTTAAAACTTTAAATATTTTGGCACTTAAAATTTTGTTGTACTTGGGCGAGCAAGCAAATAGGTTTACAATATGCTCATAATAGATGACTACTAAAAAAATTTAAGTCTCGCATGCAACTTGGATTTTTTAGGAGTCAGTGACTTAGACTGTACTGAGGTACATAGGCGTCACATGTTCTTTACCAAACCCATAGTTCAAATATTTTGTAAGTGAGTTTTACTTACTAAAGGAGTAAAAAACATGACTAAAATGATGAAAGCTGCTGTAGTAAACCAAGCGGGTAATGATGTAGAAGTAGTAGAGAAAGCAGTCCCTACTCCAGGCATTGGTGAAGCCTTAGTAAAAGTGGAATACTGTGGTGTGTGCCATACGGATTTACACGTTGCCGCTGGTGATTATGGTAAGAAACCAGGTGTTGTTTTAGGTCACGAAGGTATAGGTAAAGTGGTTGAATTAGGTGAGGGAGTACACAACCTTAAAGTAGGTGATCGTGTTTCCATTGCTTGGTTCTTCAGTGGTTGTGGTACTTGTGAA
This sequence comes from Psittacicella gerlachiana, assembly GCF_003585965.1. Taxonomy (GTDB): domain Bacteria; phylum Pseudomonadota; class Gammaproteobacteria; order Enterobacterales; family Psittacicellaceae; genus Psittacicella; species Psittacicella gerlachiana. The sequence continues at coordinate 3,669 of NZ_NRJF01000221.1, forward strand.
TACTGTACAACAGGACGTGAAACCTTCTGTCGTTCCGTAAAAAATGCAGGTTATTCTGTGGACGGTGCCATGGCTGAATACTGTGTAGTAGAAGCTAATTATGCGGTAAAAGTTCCTGATGGTTTAGATCCAGTACAAGCATCTTCGATTACTTGTGCAGGGGTTACAACCTACAAGGGCGTAAAAGTATCTAATGTAAAAGCAGGGCAATGGTTAGTTGTATTTGGAGCTGGTGGTTTAGGTAACCTCGGCGTACAATATGGTGCTAAAGCTATCGGAGCTCGTGTGATTGCTGTAGATATTAATGACGATAAATTAGCTCTCGCAAAAGAAGTTGGTGCAGAGTACGTAGTAAATGGTAAAACTGAAGATGCGGTTAAACGTGTTTTAGAAATTACCAATGGTGGGGCACATGGGGTACTAGTAACTGCAGTATCTAAAGTTGCCTTTAACCAAGCTATTGAATGTGTACGTCCAGGCGGTCGTGTAGTATGTATTGGTTTACCACCTGATACTATGGATTTATCTATCCCACGTATTGTTTTCGATGGTATTGAAGTTGTAGGTTCACTAGTAGGAACTCGTGAAGACCTAGCTGAAGCTTTCGAATTTGGTCGTCGTGGTTTAGTTGTGCCGGTAGTAGAAACTTGTTCGGTTGATGATGTAAAACAAGTATTCCAAGATATGCATGATGGTAAAATCCAAGGGCGTAAAGTATTAGACTTTACTGAACATCATTGTGGTTGTGGTCATCAGCACTAAGAACTAAACTCTATGTGATTGTCACCATTAAAGCTCCTAGTTGTTTAACTAGGAGCTTTTAAGCGTGTCTGCGTTAATATGAGGATAATTCTTTATTGTACTTATGCTTTTTATCACCGTAGAATTATATAGAATTTAGTAGAGCAAGCTTTATTAGCATTGTCTGATTTTTTTTATTTTTTCTGTGTATATATCATGTGGTTTATTAGCCAATCAAAATTTCTAATTTATTACTTAGAGAACAAATTATTCTGTAATCGTAATTTGTAAATTATTTGCGATATGTTCGAAAATATTACGACTTTGGTAAGTAGCATAAGTTGGTAAACTAAATCCTAAAGCTTTAACTTGGGCTGGAGTTACTTTGTCATTTAAAGCCATAAGACTATAAGCATAGACATCGGCATCGGTACGACCACTAATAGTGTAAATAAGGTCGGTTTTGGAACAAATAAGTTGATATTTACGATCTAATTGGATAATTTCTTGGGTCGTTAATTGCTGACGAACTTGAGCACACGTATGGTAAATATTTAAGAAAGCTTCTACAGAGGCAGAGGTATAACTATTGCTTGTAAGTTGATAGTTGAGATTAAAAGGTTGATAAAACTTTTGCACGAGTAATTGTTGGAACTCAGCAAAACTTAGACTTTTGTTTTTATAGGTTTTAACAAAATCAACCAAGGTAAATTGAGTTGCAAGCTCAAGATATTGTGGATTAGCTCTGACTAAATTACGTATGGTAGTTTCATGAGTATTTTGAGCAAAGCTTGGTAAGGAAAGCAGACCAAGCAGGGAGCAAAGCAGAAGTTTACGCATAGAGAGATCCTTGAAGAAAATAAATCATGTTCAATGATTTGCTAAAGTTAATAGAGTTGACTTGAGTGAGCTTTTTAGTTGTGTTTTTTTAGGAGAACGATAAAGTTAAGCCGAGAAATTACGGTCATTTTATATAGATTTTCCTATAATTTATTTTATCATGTCTGAAGCATGAACTTGATTTTAGTTCGCCCCTAGGTAGACCTAGGGGCGATAAATTTGTTCTCTTGCACAAGAATTATGGTGGGGTTATAAATTTTAAGTACTTACTGAAAGGTTAAGTATTGATTAAAACTTTAAGAGCTTACTCTGCAACTAAATGCACTTGATACAACTTGTAGATTAACTCTTTAGTTTGGGCTTGGAGCAGATAATTATTGGTTGGGAGGCGTAAATTAAAGTCAAGTTTAAGTTTTTGCGGATCTGCACTAAAAGCTAAGAGCTCTTGTTCCGATTTACTTAAAGCTTCTTTAGTTTGTTTGCCAGCAAACTCTTGCATCTTGCCAAATAAAGCCATGGTCTGTAGGGTATCTCGATCATGATTGGCAATGAGATATATTGCCGAGATAAAGCTACAAGAATCATCGTGCTTTAATAGGGGAGCATTCTTTTGGAATAAAGCCATACAAGTATCACCAAGTTGAGCAAATTGCTCGATTTTCTTTGCTTGGTAGTAATTGTTGGTGAGAGTAAAATCTTGATTGAGTTCGGCTAAAAAAGTAGAACTCACTAGTTGTACAAAGCGAGTACTACTCATAGATTGCTGACCAGCAAATTCAGAAAAGTCGAGTAAAAAGGTTTTTACTTTAGGTACAAAATCAGGATTTTCTTGTAACAGTTGGTGGTAGTTGTTTTCTAGCTGTTTTACCGAAAGACGGCTAAGATCTTGACTCGAGGCAGAGCTTGTGAGAGTTAAAATAGCAACTACACTAAGGAAAAAGAATTTCATAGAAGTACTTATCTTTCTAAACTTAATTGGAGATTAAAAACTTTTTTAAAGTAGAGCGGAAGGTTATGTTGTCCATAATCTTCAGGTTTAAGGTAATACTTAGTAAAGGAAGTTTTTATATTTTGGTAATTAAGTAAAGCTTGGTAGATTTTTCTTTGTTCAGCACTTGGAGCTTGTAATTCTTGATACTCATCTTGTAAAGCTTCGAGAGCTAGAGTTTGTAGAGCCTCATAATTATAAGCACTGGTGGCAAAAATGGTTTGAAAGAAGAAACAATCGGTAGTGTATTTATTAAAATTGGAACTTTGTTTTGCTACCTCTTGATATTGATCACAAGTTTTAATTATCTCCATGAGATTATTAATATCTTTACTCTCATAGCTTTCAGGAGTTAAGCTATAGTTTTTATTAATTACTGCTAGATAAGCACGAGCAGTATCCATAATCTCAAAGGTATAGACTTTGCTGCCGCTGTAGTCTTCTTTGACAAAGGTATACCAATTTTTGGCAGTAGGCAAGAAATTGGAGTTTTCTTGTAGTAAATGATCTAATTTTTGTTCGAGCTCATTAGCTGTAGAGGCAAAGCTTGGCAAAATACTTAAAGCACATAAGCAAGCTAAAGAAAGTGATTTATAAATCATCAAGAGATACTCCAAAAGATATAACTTTGGTCATTTTATCATAAATTTTTAGGAGAGCAGGCAAGAAAAATGAAGAACTTTGAGTCTTCTTGACAAGCGTTTAAAACTAAGCTTTCTTGAGTAAATAACTCAATTATTACGGATGAGCTGAGGTAAAGTTATAGAAGGAAACTCTTATATTGTAAGTTAGGGAGAAGAGAAATTACAAAGAGGATAAAAGGTATATTAAAGAATGACCATGAAAGATAAATGAAGAATGAAGAGGAAAAAAAGTGAGTTTTCTTTAGGTTTTGATAATCAATGGAGTATAGAAAAAGTGCAAATTAATTAGGTATGAAGTTAAATTGAAAAATCTTCAGCAGAGAAAAATATTAGTTATAGAAAAAATTACTTAGTGAACTATTTAGTATGGTTATCAGAGCAGAAGAGAAAATATTTGGAATTAACAGTTTCTAATTATTTGTAATGCTATAATTTTTTTAGAGGCAATAAATAATTTTTAAATTTGTGAAGATTAAAAAATTTTTAAGAGCTTGGTTACTTTTTATCTCAATTATAAGAGCAATACTTATTTGCAAAGGATTAAATTATGGCATTACAAACTCTTCCTTTTATGGCAAATGTAAAACTACATCTAAATCTTATATTTAAGATCAATTACCGTGAAAATCGTTTAAGTTTTTTCTATGCTCTTTTGGTTTTTAATCTGTTGATTCCGCTTACGATCAGCATAGTTTTTTATCTCATCATGTTCTTATTAGCTGGTAGTTCTAGTTTTGACTATGATACCGCTTTTAGTAGTATCTTGGTTTATTTGATCGTGATATTTTTGTATGGGATTTTTGCTTTGCTGGTTATGATTACGGCTGCGGTAAGAAGATTGCATGATTTAGGGCAATCTGGTTGGGTAGCATTATGGTTGTTTCTTGCTAGTATTATTTTGTCATTTGTATATATAGGTTCAAATATTACTTTAGGGTTTACTCTTTATTTAGGGTTTACTTTATACTTACTTCTTGCTAATACTAAAGCAGAAGCTCATAGATTTAGTGAACTAAGCAATCCTTTTCTTATTGAAACAAAATAGACTTTAATTAAGATTTCAATTAATTAAGACTTTTATTAACCTTAGAGGTCTTAGTAAAAGTTATTTATTCTTTTAATCTAACGAGAAAAATAGTTTGTTTTAAGG
>NZ_NRJF01000222.1 GCF_003585965.1 Psittacicella gerlachiana
CATATATAAATACATATAAAAAATATTACATCCCCTCTTCTGTTCAAAAAAGAGAAGTTAAAGAGAAATTTCCCTTCATGAAAAAGTTTTTATTAACAAAGTTAATGCTAGCGCTAAGCATTCCAGCTTTAGCAATCACTCCATTTCAATTAAATAACGTAGAAGTTAAAGGAGTGAATCAAACTCAAAGTCAAGACATTATTAACCTTTTAAATTTAAAGCAAGGCTCTGTAATTAATGATAATGAGATTGCACAAATTATTCGAAAATTATATGCTACAGGTAACTTTAATAATGTTGTAGTTAACAAAGATGGTAATAATCTTGTTATTGACTTAAAATTAAAGCAAACCATTGCTTCTGTTAATTTTAAAGGTAATTCTTTAATTCCTACAGATCAAATTCGTAAAACTTACGAGCAAAATAATATACGTCAAGGTGCGATTTTAAATGAAGACACCTTAACGCAACTAAATGAAGAAGTTGAGCGCTTCTATCAAAGTCAAGGTTACGCTCACGTTGCGGTTTCTACTCGTATTACAACTTTAGATGATGGAACAGTAAAAGTTGAAGTTATAGTTGACGAAAAGAAAAAAGCATACCTTAAAACTTTAAATATAGTTGGTAATACAACTTTTAGTGAGAAAGAGATATTAAGTAATTCTACAATTCGACCTGATACAAGTTGGTATAACTTCTATCACAATTCAAATTTTACTAGCCAAAACAAACAGTTACTTTTAGATAATATCTCAAATTACTATAAAGATCGAGGTTATGCTAAATTTAAAGTTGTAAGTACAAAAGAAGAAAACTTAAGTACTGAAAGACCTCAAGATGTAACCTTTACTGTAAATGTAGATGAAGGTGAGTTATATCAAGTTTCAAAGGTTAATTTCTTTACGCGTAACACCGCTCTAGATGAAGAGTTTGCTAAATTAAATAAAGTAGCCGTTGAGCAAAATTATAATAAATCAACTGTAGATGCAACGATTCAAGCAATCAAAGACTATTTAGCTGGTTTAGGTTATGCAAATCCTAAAATTGAACCTGTACTAAAATTTGACGATGCTAATCACAGAGTTGAAGTGGTTATTGCTGTAGATAAAGGGGCAAGATACACAGTTAATGCGATTATCTTTAATGGTAACCATTTAACCAAAGATGCGGTTCTGCGTCGTACCTTATTACAACAAGAGAACTCAATTTATAATTTAAATCTTGTTAATGATGATGTAACTACTTTATTAAGAAGTGGAAATTTCTCTGATGCTTCTTATCATACTGAAGTAATTGAGGGAGCACCTGACTTATTAAATTTACATTATGATGTAACTGAAACTGCAAATGGTAGTTTCCAAATAGGTTTAGGTTATGGTAGTACTCAAGGTATTACTTATACTTTAAAATTACAACAAAATAATTTCTTGGGAACTGGAAGAAGTGTAGGCTTAACCGCTGAGAGATCTTCTGGACGTACATATGCTTCAATTGATTTTACTGAACCTTATGTTACAACTTACGGTTTAAGTTTAAATACTTCCGTTTATTTTTCAAAAATCAATACTGAAAAATATAGAAATTATTACGGTTATAACTATCAACAAACTGTTTATGGTATAACCTTAGGTACAACAGTTCCTGTTTCACGTTATGGTACAGTTTCAGGTAGCGTGACTTACGAAAATAACAAGTACTATAACCTCTATCCAGAATATTACCGTATGCTTTATTTACAATCTATAGGGCAAAATGTTGAAGACGGTAAATGGACAGTTAGAACTAGAGATGTTACTTTTAACCTTTCATATAACTTAAATACATATGATAGATATCTCTTCCCAACTAAAGGTTATGACTTTACTATAGGTACTGGTATTACTGCCTTAGCATCAACAGATAAATACTACACCTTACAAGCGAGTTTAAAAACTTTTACTCCAATTACTAATGATGGTAGATGGGTATTTGGAACTCGTGTAGCTGCAGCTCATGCTCGAGCTATGGATGGTAAATATTTACCTATTTCAGCGTTATATACCGCTGGTGGAGCTGGAACTTTACGTGGTCTGAGTGATAGTTCTGTTGGTCCTGCTTCAATTAACTGTAGTGGTGGCTCAAGTTGTTCAAGTTTAAGTGCTTCTAATTTCAATCGTGTAAATACTTATGAAACTGTAGGTGGTGACTCAATTGTTTACGGTGGAGTGGATCTATACTTCCCATTATTTAGAGGTGAAGCTGCTAAAACTGTGAGAACATCATTCTTCGTAGATACTGCTGCTGTTTGGAGTACGCAATGGAAAAAATACACAGCTTCTTTAGATCAAAGTATCTTTAGTGGTTATGAAGATTGGAGTAAACCAAACTTCCGTGTAACAGCAGGGATTAATCTAGACTGGCAATCACCTTTAGGTTTATTATCTTTCTACCTAGGTACACCAGTAGTATCGAAAAAATATGATGATAAAGAAGTATTTGGTATTAACTTCGGAACAACATATTAATGAGAATATTTAATAAGAATTAGCAGTGTTCACTGCTAATTCTTCTCTGATTTTTAAAAAGATAGTAATCAGGATTTTATTTATGCAAATTAAAAAATTTCTTTTAACTTCACTTGTATTAGGTTTATCATCTTTTGGTGCAGTAATGTCTACTACCGCTTATGCAGCTCCTGCAGCCCAAACAGTAACAGTTGCGGTGGTTAATTATGATCAATTAGTACAATCTTCTAAAGTATTCACCGAAAGTGCAAAAGCATTTAACGATAAGTTCCAAAAGCGTAACGATGATTTAGAAGCTTTAGGTCAACAGTTACATGCTGAAAATAACGAGTTAGAAAAAATGAAGCAACAACTAGATGCTGATTTACAATCAGGTAAATTATCAGGTGCTCAATTAAAAACTCGTGAAACTGCTTTTAATCAAAAAGCACAAGCGTTTAGCGAAAAATATAATGATTACCAAAATCAAGTTCAACAATTACAAAAAGAAATGAACGATTATCAAAATGTAGAGCTTGATAAAGTTGACAAAGCAGTAAGAGATATTGTCGCTAAATATGCACAAGAACAAAAAATCTCAATTGTTATTGATGCTCGTGCTTCTATTTATTACGCAAACGCAGTAGATGTTACACCACAGCTATTAAAATTAGTTCAACAATAGTTTTAATATAGCAATACACCAACGCACAGTAAGCCTGTATGGTTTAACCTTTAATTCAGGGCTTGATTATTAAGATGAATAGTATTACATTATTTGAAATATCACAGTTAACTAATGGTGAATTAGTTAATTGTGATAACCCTCATAAAGCAATAACCACTTGCCATCCTTTAGATAACGAAAATCATATTGCCAATTCTATTGGTTTTATTAAAGATAAAAATTATCTTAAATATGTAAATGCTGGTTGTACTGACGCTATTTTAGTAACGGAAAAATTAGCACAAGAAATAAATAATCAAAAGATTACAAAAATTATTGTAAAAGATCCTTATGTTGCTTTTGCTAAGGTTTCTCAAGTTCTCGACACTACGCCAAAAGTAAAACCTGGAATTCATCCTACAGCGGTAATTCCTGAAAGTTGTCGCCTTGGAGCAAATGTTCATATTGGAGCATATGCAGTTTTAGGAGAAAATGTTACAGTTGGCGATAATTCAATTATAGAGAATCACACTTCAGTAGGGGATAATTGTAAGATTGGAAATAATGTTCGTCTTCATCCTCATGTAGTCCTTTACCACGGGGTTGAGCTAGCTGATTATGTTGTAGTTCATAGTTTAACAGTACTTGGTGCTGACGGTTTTGGTTATGCAAATGAACGTGGTAGATGGATTAAAATTCCACAGGTTGGTACTACAGTTATTGGAGAAAGAACGGAAATTGGTTCATTAACAAGTATTGACCGTGGTGCTCTTCACAATACGGTGGTAGAGAATGATGTTATAATTGATAACCACATTCACTTAGGGCATAACTGTAAAGTTGGTATGGGAACGGCTATGGCAGGTGGAACAATTGTTGCAGGTTCTGTAACTTTTGGAAAATATTGTATAATAGGCGGTGCTTCTGTTTTTAATGGTCACATAAATATTGCTGATCAAGTGTCTGTAACAGGGATGGCAATGGTTCCACATAGCTTAACTGAGAGTGGTAAGGTTTATTCTTCAGGAATCCCAGTAGAAGACAATAGAAAATGGTTAAGAAGTACAGTAATGCTACGTTATGATAATTTAAAAGATCAAGCAACAAGATTAAAAGAGCTTGAGAAAAAAGTTACTGAACTTACAGATTTATTAAAACAAGATAAATAGGTTTATATAGATGTCAGATTTAAAAGTTAATCCGGAACGTGTAATTGAAATTGATGAGATAATGTCTCTATTACCTCATCGCTATCCTTTTTTATTAGTAGATCGTGTTCTAGATTGGGAAGAAGGTAAATGGCTTCGTGCTATTAAAAATGTAACCTATAATGAACCATGTTTCACAGGTCATTTCCCACACAAACCAGTTTTCCCAGGTGTACTAATTCTTGAAGCTATGGCACAGGCAACTGGAGTTTTAGCATTTAAAACTAGAGAACTACCTCCAGATGAACTATATTATTTTGCAGCTGTAGATAATGCTAGATTTAAACGTCCAGTATTACCTGGTGATACTATGGTAATTGAAGTAAACTTCCTTAAAGAGCGTCGTGGTATTGCTCAATTTACGGGTAAAGTTTATGTAGATGGTAATCTTGTGTGTGAAGCAGATTTAATGTGTGCTCGTAGAGGACTTTAATTATGGGTATTTCTCCTTTAGCAATAATTCATCCAACAGCAATAGTTTCTGAAAAAGCGAATATTGCTGATAATGTAAAAATTGGTCCTTTTTGTATTGTTGAAGATAGTGTTTCTATTGGTGAAGGTACAGAATTAATTTCACATGTAGTTGTAAAAGGTAAAACGACAATCGGTAAAGAAAATAAAATTTACTCTTTTGTGACTATTGGTGAAGTAAATCAAGATTTAAAATACAAAGGCGAAGACACTGAAGTAATTATTGGGGACAGAAACTCTATTCGTGAATCTTGTACAATCCACCGTGGTACAGTTCAAGGAATTAGTAAAACTGTAATCGGGGACGATAACCTGTTAATGGTTAATACTCATGTTGCTCATGATTGTACTATTGGTAATCACAATATTCTTGCAAATAATACAACTTTAGGTGGTCACGTAACCATTGATAATTTTGTAGTTATTGGCGGATGTACAGCTATCCACCAATTTGTGAATATAGGTTCACATGTGATGGTAGGTGGTTGCTCTGGAGTGAGTCAAGATGTTCCTCCATATGTTTTAGCTCAAGGTAACCATGCTTTTGCAATTGGCTTAAACACAACTGGACTTACACGTCGAGGATTTACTGACTTCCAAATCGGACAGTTAAAATTAGCGTACCGTATTATCTATCGTCAAGGCAGAACTCTTGATGAAGCTTTAAATGAATTACAGCAATTAGCAGCAAATACTACTTGTGTAAGCTTATTTGTAGAGTTTTTAAGAAGATCTGACGTTAAACGTGGAATCGTAAGACCTAGAACTAAATAATAAATTCAAGACATAAAAAATAGAGAGAAGAAATAAACCTTCTCTCTATTTTTTATTCTATAAATCTAGTTGATCCCAAATTTGATCAATTTTAGCTTTTACTTTTGGATCTTGTACTATAGCACGTCCCCATTCTCTTTGCGTTTCACCTTCCCACTTAGAAGTAGCATCTATTCCAAGTTTAGAACCTAAACCCGATATTGGAGAAGCAAAATCTAAATAATCAATTGGGGTATTATTAATAATTGTAAAATCTCTTTCAGGATCTGTACGCGTAGTTATTGCCCAAATTACATCATCCCAACTACGAGCATTAATGTCATGATCACAGACAATGACAAATTTAGTATACATAAATTGTCTTAAGAATGACCAAACTCCAAACATAACTCTTTTAGCATGTCCTGGATATTCTTTTTTAATAGTTACTACTGCCATACGATAAGAGCATCCTTCCGGAGGAAGATAAAAATCTACAATCTCAGGAAACTGTTTTCTTAAAATTGGAGTGAATACATGGTTAAGAGCAACCGCTAAGATCGCAGGTTCATCAGGTGGTCTTCCTGTATAGGTTGAATGATAAATTGGGTTCTTTTTAGTAGTAATTTTACTAACTGTAAAAACTGGAAATTTTTCCGTTTCGTTATAATAACCTGTATGATCACCAAATGGACCTTCTACCGCCATCTCTTTAGGATCTATATATCCTTCTAAGATAATCTCTGCATTAGTTGGCACTTGTAACTCATTAGTTAAACACTGAACCACTTGTGTAGGTGCTTGTCTTAATAATCCCGCAAAGGCATATTCAGATAAGGTATCCGGAATAGGGGTAACAGCTGAGATAATTGTCGCAGGATCGGCTCCTAAGATTACCGAAACTGGAAACTTTTCTCCTGGATGAGTTTGTTTCCAATCTTGGAAATCTAATGCCCCACCACGATGAGAAAGCCAACGCATAATTAGTTTATTTTTACCTAATTTTTGCATACGGTAAATACCGAGATTTTGACGCTTTTTATTAGGTCCTTTAGTTACAACAAGTCCCCAAGTTACAAGAGGAGCTGCATCCTCGGGCCAACAAGTCATAATCGGAAGTTTATCTAAATCAACTTGCTCGGTATCGTATACTATTTCTTGACATTCTCCTTTGCTTTTTTCTTTTATACGCATATGGAGAATGTTTTTATAAAGACCTAACTTTGCAATAGCATCTTTAAATCCTTCAGGGGGTTCAGGTTCTTTTAATTTTGATAAAAGTTCACCAAATTGTTCTAACTGATCCGTAGATTCGAGCCCCATGGCTAAAGATATACGTTCTTCAGTACCAAATAAATTGGTCAATACGGGTACTTTGCTACCTTTTACATTTTCAAAAAGCAGAGCTGGTCCTTTATTTTTTAAGACACGCTCGGAAATCTCGGTCATTTCTAGATAAGGATCTACTTCGAGATTTATTCTTTTTAAAAGCTGTTTTTCTTCAAGATAATGAACAAAGTCTTGTAAAGAATTAAAATTCATAAAATAAATACAAAAAGATATAATAAATTTTGTTTTCTACTCTGTTAAGTTACAACCTGTTTTGGTT
>NZ_NRJF01000223.1 GCF_003585965.1 Psittacicella gerlachiana
AAATATAACACACAAAAAAGAAGATATGAAAAGTTTTAGTGTAAGTTTTAAGGATACGAGATCTATTTTTGTAAAAGTTTAACTTATGGTAAACTAATGAGATAGCACTAGTTTGATAAAAATATAGCTTTTTAGTGCTATAATAAGAGCAGAAAAGATTGTTGAACAGTTTGAAAAATTCAAACTATTTTTTTATTACAATATCATAAATTTAATTGGTATTAAAAATAAAAGGTAAAAAGGTTTTTATGTCGGTAGAGCGTCCTACTAATTTTATTTACAATATAATTGAAGAAGATTTAGCTTCTGGAAAATATAGCACAACTTATACTCGTTTCCCACCAGAACCTAATGGTTATTTACATATAGGACACGTTAAATCTATTTGTTTAAACTTTGGAATTAAAGAAGATTTCCAAGGTAAATGTAACTTAAGATTTGATGATACTAACCCAGTAAAAGAAAAAGTTGACTTTGTTGAGTCTATTGAAAAAGACGTACGTTGGTTAGGTTTTACTTGGGATGGCAAAGTTCGTTATGCTTCTGATTATTTCGACGCTTTATATGGTTATGCGATTGAATTAATTAAGAAAGGATTAGCTTATGTAGATGAGTTAAGTCCAGAACAAATTCGTGAATACCGTGGAGATTTAACTAACCCAGGTAAGAACTCACCTTTTAGAGATCGCTCTATTGAAGAGAATTTAGCTCTCTTTGAAAAAATGAGAAATGGTGAGTTTGCCGAAGGTACAGCAAGCTTAAGAGCTAAAATCGATATGGCTTCACCATTTATGGTAATGCGTGATCCAGTGTTATATCGTATTAAATTTGCAAGTCATCACCAAACAGGGGATAAATGGTGTATTTATCCTATGTATGACTTTACACATTGTATTTCCGATGCTCTTGAAGGTATTACCCATTCGATTTGTACTTTAGAGTTCCAAGATAATCGTCGTTTATATGATTGGGTACTTGAAAATATCACTATAGATGCAACCCCACATCAATATGAGTTCGCACGTTTAAATCTTGAATATGTGTTAACTTCAAAACGTAAATTAACTCAATTAGTGGAAGAGAAAATCGTAAATGGTTGGGATGATCCACGTATGCCAACAGTTGCTGGTTTAAGACGTCGTGGTTATACTCCAGCTTCATTACGTGAGTTCTGTCGTCGTATCGGGGTTTCAAAACAAGATAATCTTGTAGAGTACCAAGCTTTAGAATCTTGTATTCGTGATGATTTAAATGAAAAAGCTCCTCGTGCTATGGCGGTGTTAAATCCAATTAAATTAGTAATTACCAATTATCAAGGTTCAGAGAATTTAACCATTTCGAATCATCCACAAAACGAAGACTATGGTCATCGTGAAGTAGAGTTTGGTCCTGAGTTATATATTGAACGTGAAGACTTTGCTATCACTACCGAAGACAAAGGTTTCAAACGTTTATTACATGGGGGTGAAGTTCGTTTACGTGGCTCTTATGTGATTAAAGCTGAAAGTTACGAAACAGATAGCAACGGTAATGTGACTGTTGTTTATGCTACTTATGATCCTGATACTTTAGGGAAAAAACCAGAAGGGCGTAAAGTAAAAGGTGTTATCCACTGGGTAAATGCTAAAGTAGCTAAAGCAGCTGAGTTCCGTCATTATGATCACCTCTTTACCAGCAAAACTCCAGGTTCTCATGATATCCATGAAATCTTAAATCCAAATAGTTTAGTGGTATTTAATGGGTTTATTGAACCTTCTTTAGATAATGCTAAAGTTGGAGACTCTTATCAATTTGAACGTAATGGTTACTATTGTAAGGATGAAGATTCTACTGCAGAGAAAGCTGTATTTAACTTAACTGTAGAATTAAAAGCGAGAGTATAAATATCTCTTCGATACATTACGGCAAAATAAAAGGGGGTGGTTGAAGCCATCCCTTTTACTTTATCTTTTTCATTTGTTGAGGAAATATGGTTCACAATAATTACGATCTGCTTGTAAAACGCAATTTAAAACGTTTAATAAGTTCCGTAAGTTTACATGATTCTGAAAATGTCCGTACAAGAGTATTTGCCCGTTTAGAGGGAGGCTTTATTGCTAGTGATTCACTACGTAATAAATGGTCCGAATCTTTAATTACGGCAAAATCTCAAATTTTTAATAAAAATATTACTAACTTGGGAATTAGAGGGTCTCAAGGGTCTTCAGTAGAACAGGAGAATTTTGATTTAGTTGGATCCCAAATTCTTCCTGATGCTTATGTGCGTTTACATGCTAATTATTTAACTCCTCTCGCTCATGAACCTCATCAAGCCTTATTAGATTTTTTAGAGAAAAGTTTACAATTACCCGCTAAACTCTTAAGAGAACAATTAGAAACTCATCAAAATGAGTTACTAGTGCAAAATACTCTTTTACCAAGTTTATTAAAGAAAATAGCGAAACTTCAAGTAGAAATTTCTGATTTAGAGCAAAAGTTTAGTGGTTATTTGGATCAAGAGCTGGTTGCAAGTCTTTTAGAAAATAATAGTTTTACCGTTTATCTAAAAGAACAGCTAAATAAAAAGTACTTTTATCAAGATGATCATTTTAGTATCTCTACTTTAGCTGAGTTAGTAGCAACTCAGGAAGAACTCTTATTTAAAGAGAGTCAAGCGGGATTTGAATCCTTACAGTTTGCTCCTATAGACTATCGTAAATATTTAAAGAACGATATTTTTTCTTTAGATTTTAACTCTTTAACGTCTTTTTATTATGTCAATGACTTAGGACCTTTAAAGTTTCAAGCAAATTTATCTAATTTCTATAGCCCTAATTCTCTTTTTGCTTCAGATTATCATCGTCTAGATTTAATTGGATTTATTGTAGGAAATTTAGATTTAAATTATGCAAACGGAGAAGCTGTTCCTGAAGCTACAGCTTATGAAATTTTAAAAGAGCACGTTTATAACACTCCTTACGAAAACTTTGAGCAGGGTGGAATTATTAGATATTCTAAGCCAAATTTATTCCAATATAACATTAGTGTCTTAGCTTCAGCTTTTGCTTATCGTCAAGATTATGCTTTAAGTCCTTGGCAACAAATGCGACCTATATTTGAGGTTTTAAATTACTGGTTTAGTGAAGAGATTCTTCGTAGCTTAAGAACCTATAGAGCAAGTGACTTTAAACATCAAATGAATGATTTTTTAGTAAATACTTATGCTCTTTTAGATTCAGATTTTAATCAAGCTTATAATTACTTAACTGAGTATAGTGCAAATAATTCAGGAGATTTATTATTTGGACGTAGTTTAGCTTATGAAATTAATACGCCAAGTTTTAGTGAAACTAAAGAATATAGATCTTACTTTATTCCTATGCCAGGGCATGATGTAAATCGTTTTAATTTTTATCTACGAGCGAATTTAGATTTTGACTTTGGCTATTCTCCTGATGAGTCCCGAGTTTTAAATGAGATTTTTACAACCAATAGAATTTATTTAATGCCTCGTGAAATCAGTGGTTTAGAAGAGGTTTTAAGCAAATATTCAATTGATTCCTTTTCGATTCATGCAAATCTAAATTATATTTATGCTGAAGCAGTTGAAGGTTTTGCTCAAGCTATTTATGCAGTAAATTCGGATGAAAATAGAGAACTATCAAAACCAAAAATTGTCAATGATTTAGAATTTGTCTCTCAAGAGCAGAAAAATAAAGAGTTATTTGATAGTTTATATATTTATAAACGTTTAGGTTTAAATTCATTTGGAGCAGTAGATTGGCATAGTAATCATCTGCACGATTATACAAATCCTCTAGAGCTTAGTTATACAAATATTGATGAATTAAAAGATATTTACACTACTTATGCTCAAGATTTTTATAATTTTACGGGTGAACGTAATCGTGATTTAATTAAAACTTATTTTAATTCTTCAAGTGTTAACGAAGCTCTTTATCAGAAGAATAAAGAAGAGTTTATTAAATACGAATATAATAAAGATCTTAACCGTGAACTATATAATTTAACAGCTTCAGAAATTCTTGTTAGTGGGATAAATGCTTATGATGAAATGTTAAAGATTTATTCCAATAATAATTTACCTGAAATTGAATTTTTTAATTTAAAAGATAATCAACCTGTACCAAATGCACTTTTTGATTCTTTAATTAATTCTCATGAATCACAATTTGTAGATTTAAAAGTTCGTTTATCTCAGCTACGTAATCCTTTATTTACGCTTCAAAGCCCTGAAAGTTATATTTTTAGAAATAGAGAGAATGCAATCTTAAGTTCTAAATTTATGGGCAGTAGAATAGGTTACTATTTACCAGTAAATTTAGCTCAAACAACAGAACTGCCTTATGATAAGTTATATGCAAGTTTACGTAATATTGTTAAAAGAGCGATATTAATTAGAAACGACCTTGAAAGACTACCTCAAGCTTTAACTTATAAGTTTGATCCGCAGTTGTTGGAATTCACCGGAAATGAACTAACAAGTAAAGAGAAGCTAGCTTCTTTAAACTTAAAATTAAATCTTCATGGTAGAGATCTTACTTCTTGGTTAGTAGGGCAAAATCAAAAATATCTTGCAGAAATAGACATAAATTCTATTTATCACCTCCAAATGCAAGTAGACTTTTTTAATCATTTACCAAATGTTTATGATAGCAATGCTTACTACTTAGTAAAAGATCAAGAAAGTGATAAGTTTAGTATTATTTATCTTGAGAAAAATTCTCTTAATTTAGAAAAGGAAAGTTTACAAACTTCGATTCCAAATTATGTAGTATCTAAAGTTTTTGCTTTAAATCATGATTTTGATGAAGAAAATTATGTAGCTATGGATTTAGAGCGAAGAAGTAAAAGAATTGCAACCGAAGAAGATATTTTAAGTAGTAAACTTGCTTGCTCTTATCAGGAGTTATCATCTTTAGAGCAAGGTATAGCTTATAAACTATTTAACCAAGTTCCAGGATTATTTGAAACTTTAAATAAATACCTAGAGCAAGAGGATGAAGAAGTTACTCCAAGTAGATTTAGTTATGGCGTGGATTTAAATTGGTATGTTGAGCCTTTAAGTTATACTTGTACGAGAAGTCCTAATGCTACATTAGTTACTCCAACCCTAGGGTATGGATCTTACCTAGCTAAAGAAAGAGAAGATGATCATTTATTGAATCTAGAACAACTTAGTCTCGATGCCAATAGCTTCAAACTAAGTTGGGAAGAAGAGGTTATAGAAGATCTTTCTTTAGCACAAGAAAATGTTTTAGGTTTTGAGTCTTTAGATGAGGTTTTAGCAACTTATCAAGTAATTGGAGTTATTAAGCAGATAGCTTTAGTTAAAGGTTCAATTGAAGAGCTAATTTTAAATACAAGATCGGTTGATAACCTGATCTTTGATAAATATGATCTTACTAAGATAGGTGCAAGTAGCTTTAAAAACTATTTAATAGAGCAAAACTTCTTGGAAAAACAAGGAGAACAGTGGACTTTTAACTTAAAAGCGTTAATTACAAATTATGTTTTAAGTTGCTAAGGTTATTATGGCGAAAAAGAAAACAAATAAATCAACGGTTACTGAAGATCCGAAAAGCAAGTTTAGTGCTAAGCCGGTAAAAGTTAAAGAAAAAAAATTACAATCGACGGCAAAACAAGGATTGAAGAAAAGTGGACAAGTAAATAAGTCATTTAGTTCTTTAGATAGCTTCTTTCTAGATGATTCTTCAGATTTTGAAGATATAGATGTGCGTACGTTCTTACAAGAGTTTGGCATTGAGGAACTAGGGGATAATCTTTTATTAGATGGAGATAGATTGATCCTTTTAGATGATGATCCACTGGACGATTCTAACCAGCTAGAGCTTGAAAGTGAGTTTTTTAATCTTGACTTTTTAGATGGTAAGCAACAAAGTAGCAAGTCTCAAAATAAGGTTAAACCGCAAGAGCAAGATAAACCTAGTTTCTTAGAGTTAGCAGAGAAAGACTCAGATCTTTTTGCAGATGATAATTTCGGAGCTTTTACCCAAGAGTTTGTAGAAAACTTAACGAGCAAAGAGTTGATAGGAGTTACCAAGAGACTAGAAGATAATCTAGGAGACTTGGTTAGTCGCAAAGCTAAAAAAGTTAAAAAAGATCAGCTCCTAGATACAACTAAACAATCGATTATTCAAGTTCTAGATGCTCGAGTTTCAAAAGCTGAGAATAAAAGAATTAGTGAAGTTGTAGCTGAACTCGAAAAAGAACCTCAAAATCTTGATTTATATAAACGTCTTGTAAGTGAACAGTTTAATAGTCCTCTAAATGACTTTTTGTATACTATAGATTATCCGCATCAAGCTTATGAGTTAACTTCTGCATTATTTGGGGTTGACGAAAGTTTTGTAAGTATTGATAAGTACTTTAAGTATAATTTAGATAAATACGAAGATAATCTGCATTACTTAGAAGATAAAAATGAACTTTATCATCAGGTGGTAGCTCAAGATTCTTTAGGTTTAGCGAGAGATGAACCTGTTCCTGTTGCCTTTTGTTCTAAGATGGCTCATGGTAAGGTTGACGGTGGTTCAGCTGTGTCTCGACTATTTTATAGTCAAGAACAATTAGAGCAAAATTGGCATCACAAAGCCATAGATAGGTTACATTTTATTAAACGTTTAAGATCTTTTACCAATGTTGATTTAAGAGCGACAATTTTTGAAGATTACGAAAAAGATTTTGCTAAACTTTGGCAAGCAAGAGATTATGCAAGTAATGAGTATCTTGAAGTAGAAAGACCTTTAATAAAAGTTCCTACAGGTTTTGAATTTTATTCTTACGATCAGGAGCTAGCAAATTTACTCTTAGACTCTAATTTAGTATCTTCAGATCTAAAAGAGCATATTTTTACCGAAAAAAATATGATTCATATTGGTTTAAATGAGATTATAATGGAGGAGTATGATTATGTTCCTCGCTATGATTATGTTAAATATGATGTAATTGAAACTACAGATAATGTAGGAAAATTATATTTAAAGCGCAATAATGAGTTATAAGATTTAAGTGTAAACCATAAGGATTAAAAAATGACTATTGAACGTAATCCTGATTTATTAAACCATCAGTATACTTACGATGAATCTTTAAAAGATCGTCCAACTCTAGTTCTCATTCATGGATTAATGGGAGATTTAAATAATCTAGGGATGATTGGACGTCATTTTGCAAATCGCTTTAATGTTTTGCGCGTAGATTTAGTAAATCATGGAAACAGCTTTTATCGCAATCAAATGGAATACCCTGAAATGGCAAATGATGTGATGAAAGTTGTGGAATACTATGGAATAACGGAAATAATTCCTGTAGGGCACTCTATGGGGGGCAAGGTGGCAATGCGTATTGCCTTTGACTATAGTGCTAAATGTCGAGCTCTTGTGGTATTAGACATGGCTCCGGTTATTTATGGTAAAAGAGGCCACGATGAGGTTTTCTATGCAATTAATCAAGTTATTGCAAATAATTGCATAGAAAGAGATCAATGTCGTGAGATATTAAGTGCTAATTTAGATAATCAAGGAATGATTAACTTTTTATTAAAAAGTTTTACTAATGAAGAACCGCATAAATTTATTTTTAATGCACCTGTATTAGAAAAGGAATATAATCATATAGGAATCTGGGCTGAAGGAGTGTACTCGGGACCGGCTGCCTTTATTTATGGCGGTGATTCAGCTTATGTCGACGAAGAGCGCCGTCAAGCTATACCTCGTCAGTTCCCAAGAGCAAAACTTTACTGTGTTGAGGGTGCAACTCACTGGTTACATGCTGAGCAACCAAGAGTAGTATTCCAATATATGGAAAGTTTCTTTGAGAATAATGGCTTATTAATATCAGATAACTATGTAGTTATAAGTTAAATTGGACTAATATAAGTAGGGTAAAATGGCCAGAAGTATTGTTATAAGTGCCGATTATCGTGTTAGTCAGTATTTAGAAGTACTATTAAAAAGTATTTTTCTGGCAACTAATGGCAAAGAGGAAGTTGCAATTTATATTTTAAAT
>NZ_NRJF01000224.1 GCF_003585965.1 Psittacicella gerlachiana
CTAAATTAGTCGTGACTATCAAATTCTCTCAGGAAAAATTAATTTATCTATAAACACACAAGCCATTAACCCAAGTTGATTTTATAGCTGTACATTCATTATTGAGAATAACAAAATTTGCAATACTACCTTGTTTTAAGCTCCCAATAAACCCATGGCAATTTATCGCTTTAGCAACTTTTTCATTTAAATAGCTAAATAACTTATATTTAGGTTCTCTTATTTTGTTCAAAATATTAAAAATACTTTTATTAGGTGAACGAAGTTTTTGGTTATAAAAAGCTTTATAAAAGTTAAAATCGTTACAATATTTACGCAAAATTGCTACTCGGTTCTCGAGATGATTATTATCTAAGTTATCTATAACTAATAGGTTATAAGAAAACTCGTTTAGAAATTCTTCTTCTAAAGTTAAAACCTGACGAACGAGACTTGGGTTTAAAGAAGTGGGGTTAAAATCATTACCAGTTAAATGCTCAAGATTAAAAAATAATTTATCCTTTTTAAATAATTTAAAATCTTGAAGATGACTGGTATCTAAAGCTACATACATCCATTCTTTTAGATAAGGAAGATGTTCTTTACGAGCATTTATAGCTAAATTACAGTAGTTTAACCATTCTTTGCTTGCCAAAGGATCAAAAAATTTGAAATCAGCAACTAAAGTAAAGCTACGAGATTTTGCCTCAAATAGATGATTATAGAGAGGGTGTTTAAGATAATTTGCAAATTTAGAGCTTATATAATCTTGAGCTGTATAACTCCAATGTTCGCTTTTTAACTTAAAGTTTAGTTTTGAGATTTTTTCTCTTTCTTTACCAATGTGATTGATCAAAATACCTTTTAAGAAATTAAATTTTAAGAGGTGATTTCTTACCTGTATTTGATCTAGATCCTGATTAAAGTATTTTTTGAGAATATGATTTTGACTTAATTTTCCACGTACTATTGCAAGTTCGCTTTCAAGACGATTAATTACTTGTAATTTATTTTCTTCTTTGACACTTTCATTTTCTAGTCGTAGCTTATAGAAACTTAAACTTTCTAAGTTAATCATAAAACTAAGTTCTTTTTGTAATTGACTTGTTGAGGTCGATTGACTTGAAAGAATTGGTTTAGGTTGATTTACGCTAAGCTTAGTTGCTATAAATTGATTACTTTGATAATGACTACGTAAAAATAGACTTAGAGTAGATAAATTAGAGTATTGATCAATAGTATAAGTGGCGTGTCCGGTTTTTTCTAAATCAATAAAGAAATCTAGAGATTGCTTAAAAGAAATATTAAAAGATTTTTGTTGTTCATTACCAAAGAAATCTATATCATCAATATTTTTTGCACTAACTCCTAAAATAAGATGAGGTATTTTTCTTCTGAGTTTTTCTATTTGTTGTAGCCAAGATAAACTCGAATGAGCAAAATTGTTGTCATTGTACAATCTTACTGAGGTTATACCACTCTTAAAACACTCTCTCATGGCATGTTTGATTCGTAAGAAATCAGGACATTGAGCAAATTGAATATTCGCTACACTTTTGAGATTAGGAGTAATAAATCCTGGGGTTAAAGTATCTTGGTTTAGATCTATGATAATAAGTTTCTTTCGATAAAAAACTTTGTAAATTTCTAAAACTTCATTAGGCTTATGAGTTTGAAGATTTATCTCTGCATAAGAGGGATCTATAGAAGTAATAAATTTCTCTAACTTATGGGTTTTTCCTATGGTAATAATCTGACCATTGCGATCAACAAGCATGGTCATTTTATCCTTAATTCTATCGTTTTGAATCAATTTAAAATTGGTAAAAACAATAATCGCTTGACTATAAATAAAATCTCCATTAAGTGATTTTAATTCGTCGAAAGTAAATAATGAAGATAATAGTTCTGCACGAGGATTGCGAAGATAAGGATTGGTATTTATTTCAGGAAGATATAAAGTTTTTCCTAAGCAACTTTTGATCTTGTTAATTTTTAAACTTTTAAAGTGCTTAAAGTTATCAATGATATACCAACACCATGAATTTTGAATTAACAATAAGTAAAAG
>NZ_NRJF01000225.1 GCF_003585965.1 Psittacicella gerlachiana
ATAGCTTTTTTTATTTTACTCTTTACAAGCGTCTTTTTTTTCTTGTAAGATAAATTTAATTACGCTCAGCCGTAAAGAAAAAATAGATTTAAGATTAAGTTTTGATTTAAGGATTTTTTACATATGAAAAAGACGCTCCTCGCTCTTACTTTAGCGGCAGCAACGCTATTTACCGCTAACTCGGCACAAGCTTATACCCTTTACTCTGACGATAATACTAACCTCCGTGTTTATGGTTATGCTTTCTACTATCGCCTTTTAAATGAACAAGCTGGAGGCTTTAATGCTTCAGGAACAAACAGTTTAACCAAAACTGATTATTTCCAGTTCCGTACTCAAGTTTTATACACTAAAAAGTTAGATGATAAAGTAAGCGTACGTGCTTTTGCTCGTTTTAGATATATCAAAAGTTGGAGATATGCTTATACTCGTACTCTACAAAGCAATGGTAGTCATACTACCACTGAAAATAAAAGTATCACCGAAAGAAAGTTCCTCCACAATGACCGTTTATATCTAACTTTATCTCATAGTGATTATGGTTCTGTAACTGTAGGAAAAAACATCAGTTTCCTTGCAGGTGAATCTTGGTCTGGTGGTTATCCGGCTGTACTAGGGGTATATGATGCAGCTTGGAACTCAAACACTTTAGGTGGTTTTGTTACTGATAAATCATTTAAGTTCTCTTCAAAAACTTTTAATGGTAAACACTCGTTCGCTCTCGCTTACGATCAAAATAACTCAGGCAATTACAATGCTTATGGTGTTGGTTACTACTATAACTTTGCCAATGATGGCGGCACTTTATATGCAGTAGGAAGCTTAGGAGTAGCAAAAAATAAATATAAAGTAAGCAATCCTACCAGCGCTTTAGATGAACAAGCAGTTGAGGTAGGTTATTATGGAGATCTTGGTAAATATAGCCATGTAGCTTACTTCCAAGCTTCACATAATAAGTCTTATGATAAAACCGCAGCCAATAAAGTTTTTGCTCTAGCTTATTCAGGAAGCTATTCTTTTGGTAAACTCTCAACCTATTTCTCTAGTGCTTTAACTCGTGAAAATACTAAAGCAAGTGGTGTAACTACTCGTAACTTCTATGCAGGTGCAGTTGTAGGGGTAGGTTATACTTTCTGGAGAAAAGATGCTTTCCGTGTGCAGGGTAACTTA
>NZ_NRJF01000226.1 GCF_003585965.1 Psittacicella gerlachiana
TATTAGAGGTGTTAAATGAGTCGAAAAAATCGACTCATTTAACATTTATAAGTATAGATGTATGATTAAATAAAGAATTATGATTAAAAGATGGGTATTATCTTGGATCTTAGGGATAAGTCTAGTCTCTAATTCTTTGGCTTTACCAGCTGCGAATATGTTTTCTCGTGAAGAGGTAGCGCAAGCTTTAGCTGAGCATAAAGATGTGATTTATCCAGCGATGATTAGAGCATTAAAGGTAGACTTAGTTAAAGTTAATAGCATCGTTGTAGCTCCGATTTTAGGAACTCAAGTCGATGATGGAGTTGCCTTAGGAATCCAAGCGTTATTTGCTAAACAACTGAGTGCTTTAGGTTATTATGTAATTCCGCCCGTAATTTCTAATGAGTTTTTTAAATCTCAAGGTTTATATGCAGGTGCTGATGTAAAATCCCTAAATGTTGATAGTCTTTTAAAAAATTTAGGAGTGCAAGCGGTACTTTTTGTTGAGGCGCAAAGAGGGATGTTAGATAATAATCTGATCCTAGGAAATCGAATAAACGTTGATTTAAGTGGAAGCTTAGTTACGTATGGAAATTTTTCGTTTTTAGACTTCTCTTTACAGCATGCCATAGCTTTAACTGATAACATTCTTAATCCAAATGACTCCTTGTTAGTTACTTTTGCTAAGCTAATTGTAACCATGATTAATGCAATTAGAAATGATGATTCTCCAAATGCCAAATTAGTTAAAGTCTTCTCAGCAAATCCATGGTTAGATAATTATTATGCTTTGCCAACTTCATCTTTATTTGCTCTTGATGTAGGTCCTGCAGGGATTAATAATGTACGCCTCTTTTGTCTGCAAAGAACAAATATCAAAGAGGAAGATCTTCGTAATGAGCAAGAGGGATATCAATTTAAACTTTCAGGAATGCTCAACTGCGGTAATGACTCTCGACTTTCTCAACTTGTAAGTTACCATAAAATGTCTAGTCCAAGTTTTTGGGGAATAGAAGAATTCCCTCTAGAAGTTCAACAGCAAGTACAAGAGTACAAGAATTATTTAAGTAGGCTAGGAGTGTTGAAGTAAAATGAAATTACGTCTAGTTCTTATAATTTTAGTAGCACTTGGTGTGTCCTCTTGTTCTACCAACAAAAAGCTTGATTATTATCAGACTTTAAGTACTTCTACTTATTTCTTACCTACAGGAGCAACCAATACTATTTTTCTTGGAGCAACTTTATCAGAACTTTTAGAGAAAGAAGATGGAGATCACTCCTATACCAATAGTTTAATTTCTTCTTTAAAAATTTCTGCTGATGCGAGTAATCCTCAACCTGGAGTAAATATGACCTATGCTTACTTTTTATTAAAGAATAGAGATTACGCTCAAGCAAGATTTTATTTAGAAAGAGAAATAAAATTTTATCCTCAAGGAAAAGAGTTTGTTGAACTTCTTTTAAGAAATATCCCTAATTAATTAAGGAATCTAAAATGAAAAGAATTATTTCATTACTATTAGTAGTTACTAGTTCGGTCTTTTTAAGTTCATGTATTTCTAATACAGTGAGTGTTGTAAAGCAAGAAGAGCAAGGGGTGGTGATTAAACAAAATCAAACTAATACCAAACCTTTATCAGTAGCTATTGCACGCTTTGAAAATAAATCAGATTATAACAGTGGTGTTTTTGCGAATAGCTCTTTAGCTCAACAAGGCTTAGATACTTTAGTGCAAACCATGACTCAATCTGGTTATTATCAAGTAATGAATCGTTCGTTAATTCAATTTGCGAACTATGAAAGCGAATTAAATGGTTATCAATTTAAAGCAGAAGGGGCTCGTTACTTAGTTTCAGCAGCAATTACTGAATTTGGAAGACGTTCTGAAACTCGTCAAGTACTTTATGGTTTAGCTGGTAAAAGTAAATCAGAAATTGCTTATGCAACAGTAGTGATTAATTTAATTGATACTCGTAATGGTGCGGTGGTGTTATCAACTACAGGTACGACACAAATTGATATTACAGGCACAAGAGTATTAGGTTCAGGTGGTTATGTTAGTTATGACTCTACACAAATGCAACGTGTGTTAACTTTAGCAATACGTGAAGCTGTAAATAATTTAACTACTGAAACTTTAAATAGAAATTTACACAACTAATTAAAAAAATAAAAGCTTCAAGATTTTTCTTGAGGCTTTTGTTATATGAAAAATTAATCTTTAAGGGAGTAATTTTTTATTCTTGTAGAGATTATTTAAGTTTAGGTAAAGACTATAAGTTAGAAAATTATCTTACATAAAAATTCATTAGAATCTAAGTTTTATAAAGAGTTCTTATATTAAAATATTAGTAATGTATTTTTTTAAGGTTGTTATATGAATGTATATTTTTCCGATCTAGTAGAGGTTTATCGTAACTCAAAACCTATAAATGATTCTAAACAACGTATTTACTTTGTCAGTACAGAAAAAAAACTAATCAAATTACAACAATTATTATCGAGTAATAATGGAGAAAATAGTGGTTTAACCGCATGTGAGATACCTAAGGTAGGAGAGGTAATAACTCTTACATTTGGTACTCCAAGTGCTAGTTTCGGACATTTTTTTGAGGATCTAAGCTGTTTATTTAATTATGGAGTAGATAATTTAAATAATTCCGATATTTTAGATTTGAATTACTATATTCTTTCTCAAGATATAGCTTCTTTTGATAAAAATATAAGAGTATCTGAAGTTTATACAAGTTCTTTAGAATTTTTAAAATCAATGAGTAAATATGATG
>NZ_NRJF01000227.1 GCF_003585965.1 Psittacicella gerlachiana
ATTTTAGATACAGTTTTCCTTTAAAAAACTTATTAAAAATTATTTAACTTAAATAATTTTTAAACTTACAAACAACACACAAAAACACAACAATAATTGACAAAGGATAAAAAAATTAATATGACCATTTTTCAAAGAACAATAAAACAAACTATTGAAGTATCTGGTATCGGATTACATTCAGGAAACAATGTAATGCTAAGATTATTACCAGCTCCTGTTAATACAGGAATAGTTTTTCGTAGAGTAGATCTAAACCCAGTTGTAGAAATTAAAGCAGATCCTCATTTAGTTAGAGAAACTACTTTATGTACTGGATTAGTATCTGATGAAGGCGTTAGAGTGCAAACCATTGAACACTTAATGGCAGCCATCTCTTCTTTTGGGATCGATAATCTTTATGTAGAATTAAACTCTTCTGAAGTACCTGTAATGGATGGCTCTTCAGCTGCATTTGTGATCCTTTTCCAAGATGCAGGTTTAGTTCTTCAAGAAATGCCTAAACAATTTTTCCGTATTACCAAAAAAGTTCGTGTTGAAGAAGGTGATAAATTCGCTGAATTATCTCCTATTGAAGGTAAC
Source organism: Psittacicella gerlachiana (assembly GCF_003585965.1). Taxonomy (GTDB): domain Bacteria; phylum Pseudomonadota; class Gammaproteobacteria; order Enterobacterales; family Psittacicellaceae; genus Psittacicella; species Psittacicella gerlachiana. The sequence continues at coordinate 583 of NZ_NRJF01000227.1, forward strand.
AAATTTAATTTAGACTTTACAATTAATTTTGATCACCCTGTATTTTCTAAAGAACTTAGCCATTTCAATATGGATTTAACCACTAACAACTTTGTAGAACAACTATCACGTTGCCGTACTTTTGGCTTCTTAAAAGATATTGAATATCTCCAACAAAATGGTTTATGCCGTGGTGGTAGCTTAGCAAATGCAATTGTTTTAGATGAAAATCGTATCGTAAATGAAGAAGGTTTACGTTATAACAATGAATTTGTAAGACATAAAATGCTTGACGCTATTGGAGATCTATTCCTTTGCGGACACAATTTAATTGGTAGTTATACAGCATACAAATCAGGACACCATTTAAATAACCTGTTAGTAAGAAAACTCCTTGCAGAACAAGCATTTGAAGTTGTTACTTTTGAAACTCAAGATGCAAAAGAGAAAGTAGAATCACAAGAAGCAATTATTACTAAAACTTTTGCTTAATGGATTTATATAAAGCCGTAGTCAAAGCACTACGGCTTTTTCATGCAGATTCTTTTGCTTTGTAATATAATAACAGGGTATTTTTTATCTATGACTATGTTAGGGGCAACTAAGAGTAGTGAAAAAAACTAACGCCTTTAAAATGTCATAACTCTAGGAAAATTATTCATGAGCCTTAAAAAAAATAATGAAAACTTACGCCTTGGCGTAGGGATTATAGTTATAAATAAAGAAGGAAAACTTTGGTTAGGTAAACTTGCTAAGTACCCTCAATGGCAATTTCCTCAAGGAGGAATTGAGGCTAATGAAACTCCAGAACAAGCTATGTATCGAGAACTTGAAGAGGAAACAGGAATAAAACCTCATCAAATTAAGATTATAGCTGAAAGTAAAAAGTGGTTAACATACAAGTTTCCATTTCATTTTAATGATTATACTGGAGCCAAACAAAAGTGGTTTATTGTACAGCTAATCGATGAAAATGCTGAAATTGATTACTCTTTTGCTAAAGAATTTGTTGCTCATAGTTGGGTAACCTATTGGTATCCAATTAGAAATCCAGTTTACTTCAAAGAAGAAGTTTATCGCAAAGTTTTAAAAGAGTTTGCCCGTTTTGTCTTTAAAAGAAAACCAAGGTTCTAATATTTATGGATCAACAAATTATTATCTTTATTCTTTCCTGTTTACTCGCTGGAGTATTTGCAGGACTTAGTTCAGGTTTATTAGGACTTGGAGGAGGACTAGTAATAGTTCCTGTTTTAAATTACTTATTACCGAGTATTTTTACCATCTCTCCCCAAGATCTCTTACCTATCTGTATCCAAACTAGTTTTGGGGTAATTATTTTTAATACCATCACCGCTTCTTTAAAGCAATATAAATTAGGTAATATTAATTTTAGAGCAGCCTTGATAATTGTTCCACCAATGGTGGTTTGTTCCATTCTTGTCGGAGCTTTTGTTACAAGAATCAATCCAGGCTATTTAAAAATATTCTTCGGTTTAGTTGTAGTTTATTCTGCTTTAAATATGCTAATCAAGAAAAATCGAGGTGAAGAAGATCCTCAAGCTCAATTACCTCCAGTTAAAGGCTTTCTTGCCGGAGCAGCAATTGGTGGTATCTCTTCTACAGCAGGAATTTCAGGAGGATCATTTTTAGGACCTTTATTCCACGCTTGTAAATTTCCAATCAAACGAGCTCTTGGCACCTCTTCTTTTTGTGGAGTCTTTTTAGCAATCTCAGGCTTTCTAACCTATTTTATTTCTGGAATTAAAGTCGATACGGGAGTACCTTACACTATAGGTTATTTCTCTATTATAGCTTTCCTTGCTATTTTAATTCCTTCGGTAATCTTTGCCCATCAAGGTGTTAAATTACAATCAGTACTACCAGCAAAAAAAGTAAAAAGAATTTTTGCTTATTTTTTATTTTTAGTAGCTCTAGATATGCTATATGATGGGTATTTGTTAATAATATAATATATAATGTAAAAGCTAGT
>NZ_NRJF01000228.1 GCF_003585965.1 Psittacicella gerlachiana
AATTATCGTATCTGACAAGATGCCTCCTATTCTTTCTCAAGTCTGCTTGGCCAAAACTTGAGCCTAAAAAAATTCTGCATAATTAAAGTTAATCTATACTTATAACTTATTTTAAGACAAGTTTAATTATACCAAGTTTTCAAACGGTTTTAGAAGAAAAACTTTAAAAAGAGAAAAGTGTTAATATATCTCTAGATAATAGGCAGTACTTCTTAGTATAAATAAGCTTTTATGCTATACTATGTAGCATGTCTAAATTATTACTATATACCTATAGACATAATTTAAGTTTTTCAGATTTTACAAATAAACAAAGAGATGAGACGCTTTAAATCTTTGATTTGGGCATTAGTTTTAGGTTTTCTTGTTGTTGGTTGTAACAAAGAAGTAGTTACTTCTAATGATGCTCCTGAAAATAAATCTAATCGCCTGACAAATAATATTAGACTTCATTTAGATGAAAATTATGTTGTTGATGAATATGTAAATTTAAATCAAGAACAAGTAGATGAGTTCTATAAAAATATTCAAATTACGCCAATAGTAACTTTAGCGGATATTTATAAAGATGGTAAACTCCATCTGAGTTACGCTATAAAAAATATTGGTACCCAACCTATAGAAAAAGTTTTTCTTAAGGCGATAGTAAATTTTAAAATTAATAGTGTAGGGGCTATAGATAGTGCAACTGATAAAGATCAAGATAATAGTGAAGTAGATGACTCTTCTTCAACTGAGAGCAATGTAGATGATATTACTGAAGCTTCAACACAATTTTTCTTAATAGTACCAATTATCTTTGATCAATCTTATAAGCTTACAGATGTTACGAGCTATGACTTAAATGCTTATAGTCCAGCTTTAACGGTGGCTCAAGCTCCAAATTATTTACTGCCTGGGCAAGCTATAACTATTACCCTAGACTATAATCTTCATGGTCTAGATTCTTTATTTTTAGTACCACAGTTTATTCGTAATAGTTCGCCACAAAATTATATTTTTAATGGCTTTTTTACGATTCCACGTTATTTAGAAACTATAGACTCTAAGTTTATAGATACAAGAGATTTTCCTTTATCTAATGTAACTGAAGATACGGAACAACCTACAACTGAGCAAGTAGCACCTGACAGTGGTGCACCAGTTCCCGCAACGGGTAACTAAAGTTTGTTGTGAAGATAAATTTGGAGATGTTAGAGCATCTCAAGTATTTAAAATTGTTATATTAAATTAATTAAAAAGGTTATCTCAATGAGAATTTCTAATTATTTTTTAGCTACTTTAAAAGAAGCTCCTGCAGAAGCGGTAATTGACTCCCACAAATTAATGATTCGTGCGGGAATGGTACGAAAATTAGCTTCTGGAGTATATACTTGGTTACCAACAGGGAAGCGTATTCTTAAAAAAGTAGAAGAAATTGTACGTCGTGAAATGGATGCAGCTGGAGCTTTAGAGGGACTAGCAACAATGGTAACTCCTGCTGAGCTGTGGATTGAATCAGATCGCTATGATAGCTACGGGGATAATTTATTAAAATTTAAAGACCGTAAAGAAGCTAACTTTGTTTTAGGTCCGACTCATGAAGAAGTATTTACTTATACGGTAAAACAAGAAGTTTCTTCATATCGTCAATTACCATTAAACTTATACCAAATTCAGACTAAATTCCGTGATGAAACTCGTCCAAGATTTGGAATTTTGCGTACTCGTGAATTTATTATGAAGGATGCTTATTCTTTCCATATGAATTGGGAAAGTTTAGAGCAAACTTATAAAGATATGGAACAAGCTTATAATAATGTATTTAATGCTTGTGGTTTAAGTTTCCGTGCTGTGGAAGCAGATAACGGTTCTATGGGGGGTAAAGGCTCTAAAGAGTTTCAAGTGTTAGCTCCAGCTGGTGAAGATGTAATTGCTTATTGCGAATCTTCTGATTATGCAGCTAATATTGAAAAGGCTCCAGCTTTACCAAGTACAACTCGTCAAGCTCCAACTAAAGAATTAGAAAAAGTTCACACTCCTGGTGTAACCACAATTGAAAGTTTAGTTGAGTTTGGTAAAGGTAGCTTCGAAGCTAAGCAAACAGTTAAACTAGTGGTAGTAAAAGGGGCAACCGAACAAGCACCATTAGTAGCTTTAGCATTAAGAGGTGATCACACTTTAAATGAAGTAAAAGCAGAACATCATCCATTAATCGCTTCTCCTTTAACTATGGGCAATCCTGGAGAAATCGAAGAAGTATTTGGAGCTAAGCCAGGTTCTTTAGGAGTGGTTAACTGTCCAATTCCTTTAATTGTTGATGATACAGCTTTAACCGTTTCTGATTTTGTTACGGGAGCAAACGAAACTGACTATCACTTATTTGGCGTGAATTGGGATCGTGATGTTACTGAATATCAAAGTTACGATTTACGTAATGTAGAAGCGGGAGATCCATCTCCAGATGGTAAAGGAGTATTATCTTTAACTCGTGGTTGTGAGTGCGGTCACATTTTTATGTTAGGTGATAAATACTCTAAAGCTTTAAACTTTACTGTAACTGATGAAAATGGTGAAAACATTCATCCAATTATGGGATGTTATGGTATTGGGGTGACTCGTGTAGTGGCAGCTGCGATTGAACAAAATCATGATCAATGGGGTTGTACTTTACCAGATGCTTTAGCTCCTTTCTTAGTAGGTTTAGTACCGGTAAATTATCACAAATCTGAAGTAGTACGTGAGTTTGCGGATCAATTCTATGCAGAATTACCAGTAAAGCAAGAAGTGTACTTTGATGATCGTGGTGAGCGTTTAGGAGTAGCTTTAGCGGATATAGATTTAATTGGTGTACCTTATCAATTTATTATAGGGGAGAAAAACCTTAACAATGGTCAAGTAGAATTTAAAGATCGTCGTTCAGGAGAGAAACAATTATTAACTATTGAGCAAGCTAAAGTAAAAGCTAAAGAGCTTTTACTTAATTATGTTAGTAAATAAAGTATAGTTTATTAATAAACAAGATAAGATATGCAAAAGATCCGCTGAGAGGCGGATCTTTTACATATCTATAAAATAATAAAGCACATAAGTTTTTTAGTGGTAAGGATTTAACACTAAAGAGAAGGTTGTGAATGTTGGTGCTGAATTTTTTAAATGATAAGTATACTCTAAGAGGACTAACTAAAATCTTATCTAATTTTTTATTTGTGCATGAGCAAAGACCTACTTGACAACAAGTAGGTCTTTAAAATTATTTACCAGAATCACCGTAGTTTTTCAGTACACGCGCTGAAGGATCGTTTACTTCTTTACCAACCCATTCTTTGTTAGGCATCCAGAAGTCTTTAATTAAGTGACCTTGACCTGGATAGTGTTTTTCAAAGATATCACGGTAAAGTAATGATTCTTTTGTAAATGGTGTACCGTGTGGATATTTTTCTTTAGCTGCTTCTAAGTCTGCATCAGTGTATTTCTCTTCTGCATAAGCTTTTAAGTGGTCAACCATTGAGTGACCTACAGCATCAGAGAAAGCTGCTTTTTCACGCATTAAAATAGATTCGGGTAAGTAATCAGTACCCGCAAATGCTTTACGTAGTAAGTATTTACCTTTGTTATAAGTGTTCATTTTTAATGCAGGGTTAACGCTCATTACATATTGCACAAAATCTGTATCAGCAAAAGGAACACGAGCTTCTAAAGAGTGAGCTGCTAAACAACGGTCTGCACGTAATACATCATACATGTAAAGTTCTTTTACACGTTTTGCTGCTTCAGCTTGGAAAGCTGCTGGAGATGGAGCAAAGTCAGTATATTTATAACCAAATAGCTCATCAGAAACTTCACCTGTAAGAAGTACTTTAAGATCTGTGTTTTCGTGAATCCATTTACAGATTAGGTACATTCCTACTGAAGCACGAATAGTAGTAATATCCCAAGTTTCTAAGTGCCAAATTAATTTATCTAATACTGAAAGCACTTGATCTTTAGTCATAATAATTTCATAGTGCTCAGTACCTAGGTAATCAGCAACTTCTTTTGCGTATTTTAAATCAATTGGATCTGTATCCATACCTACCGCAAAAGTTTTGATTTTCTTACCTAATTTTTTAGTAGCAATAGCACAAACTAAAGATGAATCTAAACCACCTGAAAGAAGGTAACCAATTGGAGCATCTGCTTCTAAACGTTTATCAACTGCTGCTTCTAATTTTTCACGGATTTTTGTGGTTACAGTTTCAAAATCATCAGTTACAATTTGACGAGGTGTTGATAAGTCGTTATAACAAACGAATTCGCCGTTTAAATAGTAGTGACCAGGAGGGAATGGAGTTACTTTTTCACAGAATGGAATTAAACCTTTAGCTTCTGAAGCAAAAGCAATTTTTCCAGTTTCTTTGTCATAACCGTAGAAAAGAGGACGAATTCCCATAGGATCACGAGCTGCAAGTAAAGTTCCTGAAGCAGCATCGTTAATTACAAGAGCAAATTCACCGTCAAGCATTTTTACCATGCAGTCTGCACCTAGAGCAAAGAATAATGGTAATAACACTTCACAATCAGAATCTGAAGTAAAAGTATATTCAGTATATTTATCTTTTAAGAAGTGACGGATTTGGTGGAAGTTATAAATTTCACCATTACATACAGCTTCAGCTTCTTTAAATTTGAACGGCTGATTTCCCGCTGCTGATAAATCCATAATTGATAAGCGGTGGAATCCCCAAGTACCACATTGGTCAGCTACAAATTGATAGTTATCAGGACCACGGTGAGTGATTGAAGATGATGTTTGTTGAAAAACTTCTACGTTTTTCATCGTTGCTGAGTTATAAATAAAACCACACATATATAATAAACCTGTTATTTATATT
>NZ_NRJF01000229.1 GCF_003585965.1 Psittacicella gerlachiana
GATCCAAATCTTTAAAGAAGTGGCCAATCTTTAATTGTTCTTCTATAGTTGGTGGATAAGTAATTACAACAGTAGACATAACATTATTCATTAATTTCGGAATACCTACTGGACTTACATACTTATATGCAACTTGATTTATAATTTCGGCTATTGTTAAATTACAAAGACCATTTTCAGAAATTAAAACCCCACAAACATTAGTGCAAAAAAATCTATTTTCTCTGAAGTTGACATTTCCTGCACCAGCTCCATCTGTAGTCCAAGTTATGGAGTTTTCAAATAAATACTCATCGTAATAACCAATTATTCCGTCATTCAATGTTTGTGATGAGTACACAGGATATTGGTATTTAGTATCTTTTTTATCTTGAATTCTTTTTGTGGATAAAACTTTACCTCTTGTTATTTGAGTAAAAATATTTCCTACAGTATTTGTTATCCATTCTTCCTTATATTTAGGAAATCTAAGAGTCGGTATTTGAGATTGTAATGTTTTATCGCTCATAATAAGATAAGTTTTTAATAAATATTATCTTAAATAATTAATTAGAAATAAATTATAAAAATAGGCATTCAAAAAATGAATATACCTGAATTGAGATTTACGAATTTTAATACCCAATGGTTAAATGTAAAACTTAAAGATTGCGTAGTAAGAAGTAATAAAAGAAACAAAGAATTAAAATATTCATTTGTAGAAAGCATTATTAGTAAACAGGGATTTATACCTCAAGCAGAAGCATTTGAAGGAAGAGTTATTGCTAGTAAAGATCTTTCTAATTACAGTGTTGTTACTCCATGTTCATTTGCATTTAATCCCGGATGGATACAAACAGGTGCTTTAGCTTATAAAAGTCAAAATAGCAAAATATCTATTATTTCCCCATTATATGTAGTATTTAAGACTACAGATCTTATCGATGATTACTTTTTATGGTATTGGTTTTTAACTGATAATTTTGAACAACAAAGGTCAACAGAAACATCTACAGGAGTTAGATTTAGATTCAATTTTGAATCCCTTATTGCAATGAAAATTAATCTACCTTCTATTGACGAACAGAAAAAGATTGGCCACTTATTTAAAATAGAATTTCGATTGATGATCCTATCTTAATTTGCTCTTTATTTATAGGTAATAATATCTGTAATTCTTTTAAATTAGTGAATGATAAAGAATCTCTAACCCCACCTTCGGTAAATAGCTCTCTTTGTCTATTAAATTGAGAAGTCTGAAACCAATACCATAAGTAAGAATCTTCTAATTTTTCATTAGTTTTAAAACATACATATAATGGAGATACTACAGATCTTTCTTTTCCTCTTTCTTTATAAGCAATAGATCCTACGTTGAGTCTCGAAGGGTTATATGCGAAGGTACAATCATCTATTACAGTGTAATTAGTTAAATCTTTACTTGCAATCACTCTATCTTCAAATTGCTCTTCTTGCTTTATGAATCCATGCTTATTAGAGATGCTTTCTACTAATAAAACTTGCAAATTTTTATTCTTCACTGAATGATTTATTAATAAATCCTGTAACTTTAATTTCCTGTACCCTTCTTTATATTTATTGAATCTAAGTTTTTGCATATATAAGGATATGTTTTTGTTATATTTTTATAAAATTTTACATCTTAAATACATATTATACGTGTATATGATATGTACAATCAAAAAAAACATAATTTGTTATAATTAATAGTATTTGTATTTTAATTTATATAAATTTAAAAATACTAATTACAACTAGTAAATATTTGACCTGAAATAGTCCCAAATAACAATAATATAAATGCTACTAAAATAACTAGATGGCTTTACCTATTTATGATTTATGAAAAGTCCAAAACTTAGATTTAAAGATTTCAATGATAAGTGGGAAAATAATAAATTAGAAGTCTTTTTAATCAAAAATTCAGAAAGAAATAAAGATTTAAAAATCAATTTTATCGAGAGTGTTTCAAATAAGTTTGGTTTTATATCCCAAAGTGAATTATTTTCTGATAGAAAAATGTACGGAAAGGATTTATCAAAATATATAGTAGTTCATCCTACTTATTTTGCATATAATCCAATGGCTTTGAGTTCAGGATCAATAGCATATAAAGAATTCAATGAGAGCATATCAATTGTATCCCCTGATTATGTTAGTTTTACAACAAATGATTTATTGAGTCGAAGTTTTTTATGGTATTGGATTCATACTAAAAACTTTGAAAACCAAAGAATAGTGCTAACTAGCGGTGGTGTAAGAAGTAGACTATATTTTGAATCTCTAGTACAGATGCAAATAAATGTACCATCTTTAGAGGAACAAAATTATATAGGAGCATTTTAAGAAGATAATATTTAATGATTAGACCAATCTTTAATTGTTCTTCTATAGTTGGTGGATACGTAATTAATATAGTAGACATAACATTATTCATTAATTTTGGAATGCCTACTGGACTTACATACTTATATGCAACTTGATTTATAATTTCTGCTATTGTTAAATTACAAAAACCATTTTCTGAAATTAAAACCCCACAAACATTAGTGCAAAAAAATCTATTTTCTCTGAAATTAACATTTCCAGCACCAGCTCCATCTGTAGTCCAAGTTATGGAGTTTTCAAATAAATACTCATCGTAATAACCAATTATTCCGTTATTCAATGTTTGTGATGAGTACACAGGATATTGGTATTTAGTATCTTTTTTATATTGAATTCTTTTAGTGGATAAAACTTTACCTCTTGTTATTTGAGTAAAAATATTTCCTACAGTATTTGTTATCCATTCTTCCTTATATTTAGGAAATCTAAGAGTCGGTATTTTATATTGCAATGTTTTATTACTCATAATAAGATAAGTTTCTAGTAAGTATTATCTTAATAATTAATTAAAAAATAGATTAGAAAAATAGGCATTCAAAAAATGAATATACCTGAATTGAGATTTACGAATTTTAATAACCGATGGTTAAATGTAAAACTTAAAGATTGCGTAGTAAGAAGCAACGAAAGAAACAAAGAACTGAAATATTCATTAATAGAAAGTATTTCTAGCAAACATGGTTTTATACCTCAATTAGAAGTATTTGAAGGGAGAGTCATTGCTAGCAAAGACCTTTCTAATTATGGCGTCGTTACTCCATGTTCATTTGCATTTAATCCTGGATGGGTACAAACAGGAGCTTTAGCCTATAAAGATAGTGATAGTAAAGTATCTATAATTTCTCCCTTATATGTAGTATTTAAGACTACAGAACTTATAGATGATTACTTCTTATGGTACTGGTTAAAAACCGATAATTTTGAACAACAAAGATCAAGTGAAACATCTGCAGGAGTTAGATTTAGATTCAATTTTGAATCTCTTACTGTAATGAAAATAAATCTACCTTCTATTGACGAGCAGAAAAAGATTGGTCTATTCTTTAAAGATCTCGTTAATTTACAATAAGTTACACCTTCTAGAAAATCTTTACTTCAATAATTCTTACCATATTTTCTTACCTAATTAATCCCACCTTATTTAATAACTTTTCTTAAAAATTCCTATAATAGTTAGATACGCTTAACTTTTTACATCTATTGTTCATATACCTTTTTTCTAAGGTATTGAAACTATCTGACTATAAGGAATTTTTTAATTTATGTATGGAAAAATAACCAAAGCAAAATTATCAAAAGGTATTAAGAAAGCTTTAAAAACTAAAAAACACGTAACACTCTGTGATGGAGGAGGGTTACAATTAAGGCTATCTTACACTTACGAAGGAAAAGGTACGTGGTTCTATGTCTCTTGCATTGATAGTAAAGTAAAGCGTTATAAAATAGGTGAATACGTACAAGGTCAAACCTACTCTATGGGATTTGAGCAAGCACGTCTAGAAGCCTACAGATTAAAACAACATTTAAGAAACAACGAAAGTTTTATTACTTACACCTTGAAAGACATTTGCCTCGCATATATTAAACACAAAGAAAGCACATTACGTAAAACAACTATAACTTTATATACAATTCATATCGAGCATTTAAACATTACAGGTCTTGCTGACATAGAAGTTGAAAAACTCAAGCCACACCTCATTAGACACAACATAATGACTTCCCCCCTTAAAGACAAACACATTGCCATTAAAAATCTATATACATTTACTTATAGCTGCTGTAAATTTTGCAGTTCGTGAACAAATGGTACACGATATTAAATTACCTACGATAGGAAATCTTTTCCCAAGTCTTCGCAAAGCACAAAAACAAAAAATGATAGAGTTAGATAAGTTGGCTCTACTAATTGATGATTGTATTGCTTTAGAAATGAATAAAGTTCATCATAAGTACTGTCGAGCATTAATTTTAACTTTATGTTCAGCATGTCGCTTGAAGGAAGTAAATAATCTATGCTTAAAAGAAAGAGAAGGAAATTGGTGGACTATACCAGCAAACCGTATGAAATCTAAGAAAGATCATATGGTGTTTATTGTTGATGATTTAATTCCTTTATTCAGTCCTTTTACAAGTGAAATCAGCACTTATTATTTTCGAACAGGAGTTTTAAATAGTAAATATGATTTTACATTTCATGGCTTAAGATCACTGTTTATGACTAAAATGTTTCAAATGCATCCGGAATTAAAAGAAGCGATTTCAGCTT
>NZ_NRJF01000023.1 GCF_003585965.1 Psittacicella gerlachiana
AAGTAACAAGGTTTTATATGAAGAATAACTTAGTAAAAAGATGTTTTTTAGTCCTTTTTTTAGTTGGTTCTTCTTAAAATTTCGGAAAATTTTATCTATAAATTTTCTGTCTGTATATCCTTAAAAAATAAAACTTGTCTTAACAGGTTTTTTAACCTCACATTTTTGTTTTCCTAATATAACAAACAACGAAATTCATATTTTTTTTAGATCTTAACTTTCTGCCGAAACCAAGTTAAGACCCTAGGAGATGCCTTAAACCCGCATCTCCTTTTTTCTATTTGCTCACATATTTGCCTACACGAGTGGCGAGTAAATCACGACTTTGTAACAACTGAAACTTAAAACCATATTGCCCACGTTGGAGGTTACGCCATTGTTGGTTATTAAAAAACTTTCTACTTGCTCTCGCATTTAAAGAGTGAACTTTATCACGATTAAAGTCAGCGACAAACAGTCCATGATAAAAAGTAGTATATTCACAAAATTTCTTGGCTACAAAGTTACTTTTTTCAAGGCGTGCCATTTGCTTAGCATTACTCATGGCAATGCGACAAACATTATTGACATACTCAAAATCACTAAAAGCTGGAAAAGTATAACGATTCTTTACTAACACTGGACGCTTATTGGCATTAATCTTTTGATAAAAATTTAAAATAATATCATTTATCATCTGATTGGCACTAGCAAGAGGCTTTGCTCCCACCCCAGGAGAGATATTTTTGAGCAGTAATGACTTATAAGTTGCGAGCCAAGTTTGCCCGTAACTTTTATAAATTTGATTAAATTTGGTAATTTGACTTTGCTGTAAGCTTTGACTCGTATTTGCCCAACTATGCGAAGCATAGAGGCAAGCGGTCAAGCTTACTAGTCCTAATACTATCTTCTTTGCCATCATCTAATTATTTTCTATAAGGTTGAATTTACAATTGTAACAGAAATCTTAGCTAAGACAAAAAAATACCTCTGATTTTTTTTCAGAGGTAAAATTTATTTTTTCTTGCCTTGCATAATTTCATTGTAATAAGCATAAGCTTGATCTATATCTGGGAAAGCTAAAAGTTCCCCTTTATCGAGAACTAGTGCATTATCACAATACTGCTTAATTGCTGACGAACTATGCGAGACTAAAATTAACGAACGATCTTTACGGCGTTCAAAGAGTTCATATTTACATTTTTTGGCAAAGTTAGAATCACCTACGGCAATTACTTCGTCAATTAAGTAACAATCAAATTCAATCGACAGAGAAAGAGCAAAAGCTAAACGTGCTTTCATCCCTGAAGAATAGGATTTTACCGGTTCATATAAGTATTCGCCAAGTTCAGCAAATTCTTCAGTAAATTTCTTTACATACTCGATATCTTTACCATAGATGCGACAAATAAAGCGTAAATTATCCATCCCCGTCAAGCTACCTTGGAAAGCTCCACTAAAAGCTAAGGGCCAAGAAACACTCATAGTCTGCTCTATCTCGCCGGTAGTCGGAGCTTCTACACCTGAAAGTAAACGAATTAAGGTTGACTTCCCTGTACCATTACGTCCCAAGATCCCAATTTTTTCACCTTTTTTTAAAGTAAAACTTACATCTTTGAGAATTTGTTTCCACCCACTACGAGTTTTATAGCTTTTACTTACATGAGTAACTTTGAGCATGGGTTCAGGGGTGACCGTAAGATCAGGTTGCTCGACTTCTCTACTCATTTTTTTCCCTCTTCTAAGGATTAACATTACGACTAATTAAGCGAACTAGCATTAACCCCAAGGTTAATAGTACCAAATCACAAAATAGTAAATAGTAAGGATCTTCCAGAGTTACTACTTGTGTCCCGAAATAACCATGACGAAACATTTCTGTACCATGGATCATAGGTAACCATTCAAGGTAATGACGATAACGCTCAGGAATAGTATTGAGAAAAAAGAACACCCCCGATAAAGGCATTAAAAGAAAACTAAAAGTACTCCAAATTTTCCCAAAAGCTTCAAATTTATTAGCAATTGCGGTAATCACTAGTCCCAAACCTATAGCAAAAAATGCCATAGCAATCCATGCTAAGAGCATATAGAAAATATCTACAGGCATAGGAATAATCCCAATAAAGACAAAAATTACCATAATCGCAATTTGAGCAATTGTAGCTCCCGCGATCTCCAAAATCATTCGTGCTAAGATCGTATCTAAAACTCGCACATTGCGGTGATAGAGTAAACTAATATTAGCATCGATTGAACCTACAGCTCGATTGGCAGCGTTACGCCACATCATCATTAAGGGATAACCGGTAATGGTAAAAGCGACAATATTCAAGGTTGAGATATGAGCTCCTCGAAACTCTCCCCATAACACCGCAATGAGCAGGGTCATGAGTAGAGGTTCGACAAAGAGCCACATAAAACCAATATTTTTCCGTCCATAACGGGTAATGATTTCACGTAAAATTAACGCTTTTAATACTCGACCTTGAATAATAAAACTCTGCCCTAAAGTAGTTTTATTACCATATTGCATTAGTTTTTATGTTCCCTTACACTTGCTAAAATTAGACTAATTAATCCATATAATAGTAACCCTATAATAAAGGTAGCAAAAATATTATAGAGACGATTAGGTAATTCCGCTAAATCAGGTTTACTTGCTGGAGAAATTACTTCTAAATACAGTTGCTTACGACTAGCTTCGTCTTGAGCAGCTTGTAACGAGGTAATTGCACTTGTTAATTGCTGTAACGCCATGGTATTTTCAAGATTCAGGCGTTGATATTCTACACTTTGTCCAACTAAAGACTCATTATCACCTACAACTTTTTTCATTTGTTCGGCAATTTCTGCCTCAAGAGATTTTTGTTTAATCTCTAAAGTACGAATTTGTGGACTTTGTGGTGCACTCGCTTTTAACTGCGCAATTTGCGTTTGAATGGTAACTACTTGAGCTTGTAAGCTTTCAATTACTTGTAATAACGCCTGAGTTTGACTATTTACATCAAAGAGTCCATTTTTTATGCGGAACTCCATGAGTTCTTGAGCAGTTTTTATTGAATAATCTCGTGCTCGGTTTACATTTTCTTGAGCAAACTTAATTGCATCTCCATGAGCACGATTATTAAGTTCGTTAATACGATTTTCGGCTAAAGCAATGAGTTTACGATTGATTTCATAGCCGTGTTCGGCAACAAATGCTTTAACTCTTAGAGTCGCAATTCCCGAAACCGAATCTATATTCATGCTCACTTGCTCACGAAAATATTGATAAAAAGCTTCATTACTCCCATTAAACCCTAGCGGATTAAATCGACTAAACCAGTCGCCACGATGACTATAATAAGCTTTTACTGGTAAATCTTGCTCTAATTCTTGTAAAGCAGCTCGTGAGGAGATAAAAGTTTGCACATTATAGGCATCATCAACTGACTTGCCTACGCCTACACTTGAGAGTAGACTCCCCATAGCACTCATGGTCGACTGACTATTAGCTGAACGTACCACAAAGGTAGACTCAGAAACATAAACCCGAGAAGCAATAATACCAAAGTAAAGAATTGAGATTAAAGTTGGGGCAACTACGAACAAGTAAAATAAAGGACTGAGCTTTTTTAAACGCATTTTAACTTGTTCGCGCCAGTTTTTACTCATAAACTATCTCTCTGTTAATTATCAATTGCACGTACTGTATTAATTGCAGGACTTGCTAAATAATATACACTACGAACAAATTTTGTAAATTCTGCAAATGGTGCATTTGAAATATATACTACATCTTGATCTTTAATCGGGAATTTTTGTAACCAAAAGAAAGCTTGAGGATCTTTAAGATTAATCCGGTAAATAGTTGGCACTTGATTGCTAAGGTTATAACCTTGAGCTAGCCAAGTTTGTTGTTCTTTTGCTGGTAAACTTCCCAGTTCGGTATAACGGAAGATAAACACCCCTTTAGGATCTGCTCGCGAGTCATCTAAGCCCTCAACTCTGCCTAGAGCCTGAGCTAAAGATAAACCTTGAGCTGAGAAATATACCTCTTGATTTTTCCCTACCGCTCCCATTGCCGTGAAACTTAAAGGATTGGTCATTAAATATACCACATCCCCAGCTTGCAGAGGAATATTTTGCTCAGGATTGGTAACTAGACTAGCTAAAGAAATAGTTTTTACTTCATGATTACGCGTCAATTGCACCGAAATATTTTGTACTTGGGTATCTACCCCACCTACAGCTGCTACCGCATCAAGAATACGTTCTCCATGTGCAGTTAAAGGTAAGCGTACACTATTTCCTTGGCGTAAAACCGTGACATTCTCTGAGTTATTGGTTTTTACTTGCACTAAGACTTGTGGTTGATTCGCCATGCCTTTAAGACGAGCTCGTAAGTAGTTTTGTACTTGCACTGGAGTTTGTTGTGCAACCTTAAAAGTACCAACAAAAGGTACAGTAATATTGCCGTTTTTATCTACCATTTGCTCAGGGAGACTAATCATATTAGCTCCACTTGCAGTCACATTACTATTAGGAAAAAGTAATGCTGGCGAAGCTTCCCATAAAGTAATTTGCAAAATATCTCCAGCTCCAATCGTTCCTACTACCCCTTTACTGGTAGTAAAGGTCGTAAAGGATTGCTGTTGCTGAGCATTAAATAAAGCTTGTACAACTTGATTATCTACTTCAATTACACTAATCGGCAAGCTATCACTACTCTGTTCACCATCGCTCGCAATCACTGCTGAAGTAGTTGGACCTGACTTAGGGGTTATGGCACAAGAAGCAAGAAACAGAGGTAAACAACTAATCACCCCTAAACGCAACCATAAACTATGTTTTTGTCTCATTATCCATCCTAATTTAAAATTCTTATCAGCATACTTAGCTAAGAATTAAAAAATCTGTATTTTAACTGTTTAAGCCTCTATATTATACGGGTAATTATTTACCGCAAGAAGAAAAAATTTAGCAAGAAACCTAATCATTTCTTGCTAACAAATTATTGATTATTATCTTCATTAATGTGATCTAGAGGAGGTTCAGCCTCTACTTTAGTTTCCATTTGACGAGCAGCTAATCCCGCTAAATGGGCTTGCAGATCACGACTATAAATAAGACTAATTCTCTTGCCAGGATCTCCAGTGACTATAGTAATTAATAATTGTCCATCTACCACATTTATTCCCTCTGCTTCCCAGTGGTGCAGAGTACTAAGTTTTAAGGCCATCTCTCGACCTACTTGTAAAAACTCTCGTCCAATTAGCTTACCCTCTAAAGTATAAGTTAGTAAAAGTTTAGGAGAGTTAATCAAGTAGTAGCCAAGAAACACATAAATAAAATTACCATCACTAGCTATCCCTTGGAGAGGATAGTCCTGCGTTAGGGAAATAGGATCTAAAGCAAATTGATATAAAAATTTTTGGCTCAAATCATGTTCGCTTGTTAAATCTATTTGATTTAAATCCCAAACCCGAATAATCGATTTATAACTATGACGTTGATAGCCTCGAGCAATTAAATAACGATTATCACTTGAGATTGCCGGGGTCGGACTTCCAGTCCCATTAAAACTCGGACTAAACAACTCATAGACTTGCGGTTCTTGAGGTTGAGCATTCGCTTGATAATCAAAACTCACTATATAACGTCCGTAGTTTTTATAATGAGTTCCAGCTGAAGCCCAAAGCTTTACTCCTGTTGACGTTGGTTGCCAAGTTAGACCTTGGTGTCCAAGATAAGCACTAGGAATACTCGAATCCATGGCGACAAGCTGATATTGATCAGCAGTATAGGCAAAACGACTCACACACGAGAGCTTAACTCCACATACCCTTTGACTATAGGCTAAACCTTGCTCAGGCAAAATCACAAAAGCTTGGGTAACATTACCAGCAAGAGGTCCGGTGGATATTAACTGATGTTTTAGTAACCAATTGTCTTGAGCTATAGTTATCTCTCGGTTTGCAAGAGCAGGTAACTCTTGAGCTTGAGCTCTTTGCTCTTGAGAGGCTTGTTGCTCTTGCTCTACTTTTTCTTGACTTATAAGCTCATTGGTCACCGAAGTTAAAGCTTGCCCATGCAAAGAATAACTCAATAATAAACCTAAGCTAAAAATTGATTTCCACATGGCTAAGATTTTAAATGTTGTAACTTAACTAAGAGATACTCAACTCTTTGCGATAAAGGAATCTCTGCTAAATCAGGTGCAATTAAATAATTTTTTAATTGCTTTAAGTAAGCGAGTTCTCGCTCTCCTAACTTAGCTAATTCCTTATTTTGCTCTAAAAAGATCAAATGCTGTTGATAGAGTTGGACATCAATTTCAGGGGGTAAACTCGCAAGGTTTTGGGCTTTAAAAAAGAGATAATGGGGAATTTCTTCATTAAGAAATTGGGTTTCCATTGCTGAAAGATCACAAAAACCTATACGAGCTTGATAGCAAGAGAGGTCATGAATAAACTTCACACCATAACGTCCTAAACGCCATAGTTGCCACCAAGAAAAAGTTAAGCTACGTGCATAAACCTCAAGAGCAATACCTTGATCTTGAGCTAAAGGAGCAAAGTAATATAAGAAATCAGTAAGGATTTTTTTCTTTCTTTGCCCTGAATTAGGATGAGGTTTAAGGACGATTTTTTTGACTTGATACAAACGACAAGCAGCCAATAAATTTGTCGCTACCACTTGAGGATAGGCTAAACTGGTATAGTTTTCACTTTCAATCCCCCCCTCCCAAGTCGGAGCATAGAAGCATACAGCCTCTACTGCTTGCTCCTTTAAACCAGTTCTCCCGACAAAGGTGTCGCCAAAGGTTAAAATTCTTTGGGCTTCTACATCTGCGGGCGTAAAAATTTTGGCTTGTAAAAATCTATCAATACCTGCCTGACCTGCAGTAATCACATAATCATAAATTCGAATTATGGGTTTAATTGAAGCTACTTTATTACTTTCTCCATGGGTAATAAACACATGTAACAAATTACGGTTAGCTACGGCTCGACAATTAGATTGTGCATTAAATGGATAAAAGATTACCCCTTGTGTCAAGCTATCGAGATCAGCGTAAGTGACAAAACGAAATTTTACCTTTCCTTTAGTAAACACCTTTGCAATACGCTCACTACTTTTGTGTTTATAGCGTTTAACTAGCACTTCTACCGAGGAACTAAAAATTCCTTGCTCAAAGTAACTAACAATTTGTTTGGCAGCTCCAACAATTTTGGTATCTAAGTACAGGTATAACATAATTGCGATTTAACCGAGTTGTGCTAAAGCTTTACTTATATACTCTTCGTCTGCACGTACTACATCGACAATATTCCCTGATTCTTTACTTGCAAGCACAAAAAGCGAAGCTAAGGCAACACTTTCTGGGTTAAGTAAACTTCCTTCAGGTTCGATCCCAAACGCTTGTACTCGCATCGGGGTTTTGGTGCGTTCAGGATTTATACAGTTAATACTAATTTGATCTTGTGCCCATTCATCAGCAATCGCTTGGGTAAAGTTCACAATTGCAGCTTTAGTTGCTGAATAAATCGAATAAAAAGCACGACCACGGGTATAAGAACTCGAAGTATAATTGAGTAAACTTCCTGCAGATTCTTTTAAGTAAGGGTAAGCAACAGTTGCTACATTTACTACCCCCGTAAAATTCACATTAATACTTTGGGCTACCTCTTGGGCATCCATATGAGCGAGAGGCTTATGCACTAAAGTCGCAGCTGTATTTACCACACAATCAATTCTGCCCTCTTGAGCATAAATTTGAGCAAAAGCTTCACTTAAGGCTTGATGATCGGCAACATCTACACCCGAAGAACGACTTAAAGCATAGGTTTTAATCCCCAAATTAAGTTTTTGGGCAAGATTAACTATGTCACTACCAATTCCATAGCTTCCTCCAACCACAACAATCACCGCATCTTTTAAGTTTTGTAAATAAGCCAGATCAGCTATATTTTTTAACGAAAACTGACTTCTACTTTGGAAAAGCTTATCGGCAATAAATAAATCTACCGGACGGGTTAATTTAATATTAGTCTCCGAGCCTAAAACTACGTACACTTTTTCTTGTGGTAGAGTTTTCATGACAATACCACAATCACAAGTTGCTACCATTCCAGGGGTGTTCTTGTAAATTTCATAAGCTTGCACTATAGTTTTTAACTTAAATGCTTGTGGCGTTTGCCCTTGGTAGTATTCACTACGTTTAGGAATTTCAATAATGGTTTGGGTTTGCGGATCTACTTTAACAATTGTATCGGTTGCAGGAATACATACGTCTACAGCATTGTAAGTATCTAAAGCCTGAATACAATTGCTAATTACTTCAGCGGCAAGTAAAGGACGTACAGCGTCATGAATAATTACTTTACTCTCACCATCTTCTTTTTCTAATGATTTAATCGCTGATAGGGTAGAATCTGTTCTTTCTTTACCACCGTAGACAATACGATTTACTTTGGTGTAATTATTTTGCTGAATAATCTCTGTAATTTTGGTGTAATGATTAGGTTCAGCTACGATCACTATCTCATCGATTTGTTCATGCTCTTGGAAAATATCGATGGTGTGCTCTAAAGCAGTTTTTCCGGCAATCTTTGAAAATTGTTTAGGATAATTTAATTTCATCCTACTGCCAACACCACCAGCAAGGATTACACCTATATTTTTACTCATACTCTTTCCTAATAATTTAGTATCCTATATTTGCTCAACCTCTTGGTTATGCATTGAAATCTGTTGTAATTGAGCAACAAATTCATGATTAATCGTTTGCTGACAGCCAATTAAATATTCACGAGCTTGAGCTCTTTGCTCTGCTTTATAGTCATTACCATTTAACACTTGCTCAAGCTGTTGATATAACTCTTCAAGACTACTAAAAGTGTAAGCATAGTAGTCATAATCCATATCACTTTTAGCAACTTTGATTTCTTTGTCTTGAGGAATGTAGACAAAAATTGGTCCATTAGCAGCTATACATTCAGAAACTACCGCTGAAATATCGCAAATAAAGATATTAGCATTAACTAACAGATCAGCTACAGGGGTAAGCTTGTCAGCAATAGTAAAGTTAATCCCCTGGTGCTCTAAAGCTTCACTTACTTTATCTTCGATTTTCGCTAATAATTTATTACGTGAGCCGGTAACTGGATGAAACTTAGCACTTACTGGTATTTGGTAAGTTTTATTGATATGCATTAAAATCTCTTTGGCAAACATGATTGAAGAATAATTTCCTTCTTCATATACCCCTTCCCAAGTTGGAAGATAGAGTAGACGCATATTTCTTTGTTGCCAAGGTTTTACTGTAGCTTCAATTACTTTATTTAAAGTGGGACGTCCTACTTTAATAAACTCAATATTAGCTACAGAAAAACCAGCATTTTTAAATCTATCTATATGAGCTTGCCCCGCAACCCAAATTTGATCATAGACCCGAAAAAACTTATGGGCACTTGCTGTTTTATCACTATCACCATGACCAAGGAAAATATGTTGATACTGATTAAAACGAATACTATGAATTAAATTTCCGGTATTTGAGAGATAAAAGATGGCTTTTAAATAGGGTAAACCAGAAAGAGTATTTTCAATATCCTGAGGAGTTTTAGCGTAGATTACATTAACGTATGGATAGTTTTGTAGCACCCATTTATAAATTTCAGGGAAACGCACGATAACTACAAAATCTACTTTGGCTTGTAAAAAATAAGGAATCCACATACTAAGATGAGAAGGACCATGGGTCATATTCTCACCGGTGTGAATCGCTAACTCTATATCCAAAAACGGATTTACATGATTTAAATCTAGAGTTAGGGCAGGTTTTTTCCCCGTACTGCTAGTATTAGTAGCAGAACTTGGGTTATGGGAATTCTTATTAACCAAATTAATTAGGGCATCTTTAAAAAACAATCTTGGTGATTTAACAAATTTAGTTAATTTACTCATCTTTAATAAACTATAATTTTTTAAATGTCTCACCCTAATTTAAAGTGGAGTCTTAAATATGAATAATATTTTGTCTCTAATCTAGACTCTAGCACTGAGGGTATTGCAGGTCAATTTATATTCTGCGGTAAATCAACTTGACCTTTACCTAGGGTCTAGAAACCAACTTAGCTCTATGTAAATTTATCCTTAAAGCTTGACTTACAGTTTCATTTTGAGATAAAAATAAAATGACAAAAAATTTTTCCACAGCTAAAAGGGAGTGATTTATTTCAAATCACTCCCCCTACTTAGAGACTATAATAATGATACCCCCCCCCCCCACAGCATTTTCTACATTCAATCTAAAATATCAATAATTTAAGAGATTAATATAGAAAAGTAAAAAGCAAACGTCTAATGTGGAGGGGGTTAATAATTATTCGCTATTATTGACTTGTTAAAACCCGAAGTTTTAACTCTTGGCAAATAACCACTCTCTTAGGGGTATAGACAATTTTAAGATATTCTTGAGACAATATGTCGTAGTAAAATACGCAGAAAAACTTTCTTTCCTAAATTATCTCATATTATATCGAATAATTTTATAATATCTAAATTGCTAAAGTTATATTTTTAAAAAAGAATATTAAAAAATATAATTCTAGAACTATCTAATTTATATATGCAAATACAAAGTTAATGATAATAAAGCTAATTAACTTTGTCTAATATATATGAGCATTTTTTCTAATTTAAAGGATTAGCAACAAATAAATTTAAATTAGATTCTTTAGATAAAAATACTTTTCAAATCTTTACGAAATATTCGCTCTATAAGCTCTAAGCAATGCCTTATATACCTGAGTAACTTTAGGGGTCTTCTTAAACCCAAGAAAATAATCTCAGCATAATTTTTACTTTAGAGCTTGAACTCTTAGATTTGACAAAAATAAACTCTAAAACTCTTATTTCGATAATAAAAAATCTAATTTGTCTTTAAAGTAGGCTAGCTCTTATAGCTTTACTTGTTCTTAACTCTGTTTTTTTAGTAAAAGTACTTTGCTCATATAGTTTTATTTTTTCATTCTCCTTTGCTTTTGCTTTCTTATTTTACTCCTCTACTTTTGTTCCTCGCTTTTGCGATTTAGGTCGCTTTTTCCTTTCTCTAATTTCTCTGCCCTTAATTTAACTACTCGCATGCTCTATTTGTAATTTATTTTTTCAAGAGAATCTATTTATTTATCCCTTAAAATCATAAATATATATTTTTATCTTGCAAAAAGGTGCTACAATATACTTAAGACTTCAGCACTATAAATATTTTATGAAGTCACTAAATTTTAAGGTTCTACTATTAGTTCATTCACTACTTTTTTCTATCTTATGACCAATAAACTTGCACAATTACTTTTAAAATTAGAATTACAATACATAGGTGCTTATATTCAAACCATGGAACAAAAGCATCTCGATACCTATGGTTCTCCCGTAACCATTAATGAATACAACTATAAAAGATATCTTAACCTCAGCGAAATGCATCGAGGCTTAAATAACTTTGTCTCTAAGCTCAATGAGGAAAAAGGATTAAATTTAAAGTGTTCTTCAAATAAAACCATGACTTATCGAGTGCAAGCTATGTTACGTAACCAACGCAATATCAATGCTTGTCTTGAAGAAATGCAAGAAAATCTCTCTCGTCGTGGACGTCGTCCAATTCGAGTGTATCGAGAGCTAGTTGATGATTTTGAACAAATGCAAGAACAAAACCTAACTTTTGCTCGTGGAGCTTTGCTCTTACGCTTGTGTACTCGGCATCAGCTCTCTTTTCCAACACTTGAACGCCTTTATCATCAATGGCTCGAAAACCCGCAAGCTAAGTACCCTCGACGTCCAACGCGTAATGCTCGTTCTCCTGAAGTACAAAAGGAACGTAAACGCTTAGCTCGCAAAAAAGAATTACAACGACAAAAAGACCGTGAAGCCCGAGAGGCCAAAAAACGTCGCATGGAACTTATGCGTCAATTTTTAAAGCAAGGACGTGAAAAAAGTTAAATAAATCCTACAATTTCAAAAATATTTGTACTAAAATAGAAATAATTCACGACTCTACTTTATTTATTTTTTAGATGCAGGTCTTAAGGAGACTTGTTATGGCAAGATTCAAATCAACCAATCTTCGTGTCTTTGTCTTACTCTTTATTATTATCGTTGCCTGTGTATATTACTTTTTTGATAAAAGTGATCGCAACCAACTTACCTCTAACCAAGTTGAACAATTTGCTAAGGTCGCAGGACAAGGAGATCTCTATTATCAAGCAATTGACTCTGCTTTAAATAGTTCTTATGTAAATCTCCAAAATCCTAAGCCTCAACGTTATTTAGCCAAAACTCAGGTTGAATCTATCTATAAACTAGTCTTTACTAATATCAATGCCAACCAAGCTCCAATTATCGAAGATCATCAAACCCTTCTGTTCCCAGGCTTTGTCGGCTTTAAGTTTTTAGTGAGTACTTGTGAACAAGCTCGTCCTCATGTAGCTCAACTGAAACAACTAACTAATGCTTATGCAGATGCTAGTAGTCTATGTGATCTCGCTACCGCTATAGATAGAGTATTTCTTACAGGTCTAACTGATGAGCAAATTAATAGTCTCAATACCTGGGCATTAGAAGATTTAATTCCCGAACAAGTATTTACGCAAGCTCAAGATAATAAATTAGGTTTTACTTATCGACTTCCAAGTCTTGCTGACTACTTAAAATTACCTGTTTTTGGTAAATATGTAATTCAATAATGATTAAGTCCTAGTTAGTTTCTAACTAGGACTTAATTTGACTGTAAACTTGCTCGCCTTGTTATTCAAACTCAAAACAGAACAGTTATTGAGTCTTAAATGCAAAAGCTCTTGTCTCCATAATTTTAGTTTTTTTCTTCCTTTGCCTTCCTAACTCTCACTTAATTTCTTCAAGTTTTTTTGTACTATTTCTGAAAGAGTAAGCAATAAAATTATAGATTTTTCTTAAATTATCCTTATAAAGCTATTAGCAAAACAATGCACAACTGAGGAAGAGGTTAAAATTTTTATACTGCTTTAACTTCTCAACCTCATCTGAGCAACTAAGTAACAACATTTTATTTTCATATGAACCTCGTGAAGAGGAAAACCTAGCTATATTCTTATACTTAAGTGAATGCCCTATTTGAGCTAGCATTTAAAGTTCTTTTTTAAGCACAATTACTGATCTTTTAAATGCTAGTTTAATTCACTTTTTTTAAGAAAAATTAAAAAAGTCTTTACATTTGTTATTTCAGGGTCTATAATAAGCGAGTGTTTACTCAATTAAACTTTGCAAATTCCAACGAGCAAGGATAAGATCAAAAATAAAAAGAGAATGCTTAATTAAACTAACTTCACAAGTTACTTTAATTAAACATTCTACAACACAACACCAAAAGCTTTTTAACTAAAAACATATATAACACAATCCAAAAACAAAACAAATTAAGGAACATAATTATGAAAAAACTATTAGCAGTAGCTATAACTTCAGCTAGTTTATTAGTACCTACATTTGCAAATGCAACTCCATTAAGCCAACAGTACTTCACAGTTGATGGTGTAATCGGTGGTCAACGTGTTTTAGGTAACAACGTACAATCTTACGGGATCAAAGGTGACTACAACTACCGTCTTTTAAGTAACTACGGTTGGTATGCAGGTGCTGAAGGTTTCTTTAACTACGGTCGTCAAAGTTCAGTAAACTACTACAACTTTGGTGTAGGTGCTCAAACTAAATACTTATGGGAAACTGAAACTAAGTTTACTCCATATGCAGGTTTATCTTTAGGTTATCAACAAACTCGTACTTCTAATGACTTAAGCAAACACACTGGTGGTGTGTACGGTGCTTTACAAGTAGGTTCACTATATGGTGACAACTTCGACTTTGGTGTACGTGTACAAGCAGCTTCATTATCAAAAGACTTTGCAAGCAGTGAAGCTCGTGGTCAATATACTTACTCAGTATACGCTGGGGTTAAATTCTAATCAGGTTATCTCAGGCATACTTCTATATGCAAACCCAAAAGAGCCATCTTCGGATGGTTCTTTTGGGTTTTTGTGTATCTAAAATTTAAAATCCACAGCAAAAAACTTATTACAGTCAACTCTATCTTACCTCCTAAAATAAGCTTGACCCCCTACCGAACAACAAATTAACCAACTTTCCTAACTCTTTCTTATTAAACTCTCTCTTTCTTATAAGAACTCATACCTAATAAATAAATTGCTCAAATAAAAAAACCTCCGAACTTTTTATTTAAGTTCGGAGGACTATATCTATTGACCAAGGATTACTCCTTGTCCTTTCTTTGTTGAGTATCAAAAAATCTTGCAAAACGATAACCAAGATTTTCTAATTCTGCTTTATTACTATTTAAGTAGGTTTGCATTCCTAAATAGTTTGCTTGGAGTTTAGCAAAACCATTTGGAGCTAAGACTAGATTAGTTAAATCATGACCATTCCAATAGTAAGGTGATTTATACAGCAATGAACAATTTTGCGGTACGCTTACAAAGTCACGGTTTTGATTAAAACTATCATAGCCCAGTTTTTCTTTTAGTAATACCCAAGGAGCGAGTTTACCAAAAGCTTTACTTCTCCAATAGTTTTGTTGCACATGCAGAGAAAAATCTAAGAACAATAAGAACTCTTTCTTCGCTTGACTTCCAAAATACTTCGTAAAGTTCTGCAATAATTGCTGTTGCAGAGTACGTTTATGCTCTTTATACTCAAGATCATTTTTGAGAATAAAGAGAGCAAAGGCATTAGTACGAAGATTTTTTGGTAATAAAGCAAATTCTTGCGGACTAAACTTAGTCACAGGGGTTCCTAAAGGATTTTGTAACGCTTGTTGTGAACTTACCATAGGTAGTTTTAAGGCTTTAGGTCGTTTTCTCCTTACGCCTTTTTCATTTACCGGAATAAAGTTCTCAACTTGAGCAAGTAATTTTGCATGTTTTCTTAATGCCTGATCTAAAGCAAAGAAATGCGTATAGTACTCAAGGAACTTAGGGTGACTAAGTACTTGTTCTACTAAAGATAACTCAATATTGGTCGTTACCGCAATTACCCAAGCCATAAGTTTTACTTTGGTTTTGCGTTCGAGATCTGGCAGAGCCACTAATAAAGTAAGCAGATCTTCAAGATCTATAGCCTCTACCCCTTGAGTAATGTTATTGAACACTTGCACGACAAGTTCATATTGCTCAGGTTTGATTTTTGCGAGATGTTCAAGTTTGCCCTCTTGAGTTGCGGGAACAGGTTCAATTTTAGTTTCGGTCGCAATTACTACCGGAGGAGCAATATAGAGAGGTTTGCTTTCCTTAACTTCGACTTCGGTTACAGTCGTAAAGCGATTAATAAACTGATAAAAACGTTTACTTTGTAACTCTTGACGTTCATTAATGCGACGGTTAATTAACCCCGTAAACTTGCTTAACGCAAAGATAGTATTGAGATTTAATTCCGAACGCCCCATTAAATCATTTACTTGCTTACCACGTTTGGTAACGATAAAGACATATTTAAGAGCTGCTACATTAAGCAGTTTATACTGCTCTACAAAGTAATCTAAGGCTAACTTGAGTTCGAGATTACTATAATTATATTTTTGTAATCCTTGAGCTAGTCTTACTTTTAAGTAGTTGACACTTTTTGGCGTCATCTCTAAAGTAATATGCCCTTGCTTATGAAGTACAAACTCATTTTGCATTTGCTCAAAATGAGCAGCTCGTACTTTACGCTCACCTTCTCCGTAATAGTTCGCTATTTTTGCTAGGGTTGGTTGATCTCGATTGAGTTCTATAATCCCCATCTCTTTATTATAAAGCTCATCGAACTTCTCATTGAGTACTCTCATCCCGTTTATCGCTCCCGCTGGGGTAGAGCCACGGAGATATAACACGCGATAAGATTCTATGAGATCTTCATAAAGCTCATTTACATAACGTCCGACACGATCGGTAGCTAATTGCGGATCAGTAATAAATTTGCGTAAGCGATTAAAACGAATAATGCGACGGAACTTAAAGTGTTGACGTACCACTTGAGCACTAAAGAGTTCGACCATTACCGGATTAGCAATGCCAGGGAAACGAGCAATAATGCGGTTATACACCTCAGGATCTTTAAATTGCTCACGAATTTGTGCCACACTTAAATTCTCGAAATCCTCTTCCTTAAACTCTATATCATAGTATTTCACACTGAGTTCACGCATTACAAAGGTCTTTAAGCACTCATCGAGTTCATTAAAGGTCTCATTAAACACGCGTTTAAAGACACGATCAGCAGTTTGTGGGAAAAAGTCATCTTCAAGTCTTTGACGATAAGTCATCTTCACTTGTTCACGACGTTTTAACTTGAACTCCGGAGTTGAGGCATAAGCAGACTCATCGTATACCGGTTCAGGTTTGCTACTTGGAACTCCCGCTGCCTTAAAGTTCTCAAAGTTAAGATTTAAAGCCTCAAGCTTATCTTGCTCTTGAGCTTTTTTCCCTTTACGTTTGCCCTTACGAGATTTTTGTTGATAAGCCTCAATTAACTCTACGGCAGTAATAAAGTCTTTTTCTTTAGCTTTATCATTTACCACTTCATCAACTTGAGCTACAACAATTGGACGTAAACCTGCGGCTATTGCTTTGTCTGAAGTTTCACGGAGGAGTTTTTTATCTGCCCCTGCACTTAAGAGACGAGCAACTAAACGACACCATTCTACTTCAAGTTTCCACAGATCTTGCTCTACAGTTTTTACAATTTTTGCTTGAGCTTGTGGATCATTTTTTAAGCGTTGATACTCTTTGCTAATCATGCGAGCGCGTAGGTATAGACGCTCAAGACTGTTAAGACAAAGCTCAATCAAATCCTTAGCTTTATCACCCACTAGTTCACGAGCAAATTCTTGATCCTGCTTGTCAGCTTCCGAGACCAGCTCTTGGGGTTTTGAGCTTGCCATAATCCCATCAGCAAGATAACGTTCATTTAAAGTTAAAAGTTCTTCTACCTGGTTATTTAAAGCTTCTAACTCGGCTAAGAGACGTTGAGTAATCTGCTCTTGTAAACTACGTTCATGGGCACTGAGATTTTGTGGAAGTTGCTCTTGAACCTGCTCGTGTTTTTGTTTACCTTTATTAACGACATTGTTAATCAGGTCTTGAGTTTTACTCGCAAGATCCTCTTCTTGCGCTACCGCTTTGTAGGTAGCGGCTCCACCGAGCATTTTTATTTGCTCAGCCAGTCCTTTTAATCTTGCCCCCGCTCGATTTAAAGTTGCTCTAAGGATATTACGATCAATCCCTCGTTCTTGCGTAACCGCAAAAAGATTACGGACTAATTCAAGGAGATCAATTTGCTCTTTTTGTAACCATTTACGGTAAGTGGTAATATTTTGGGTTACTTCACGCAGATTATCAATAATTGGGCTACGCTCATACTCATTAATTACCGCTCGCTCCATATTAAAGGTCATACTATAGGCAAGATTACCCATATCCCCATAAGCAGCTTTGAACTCACTCTCGTATTTTTTGAGAATTTCTTCATAAATTTGCATAGAGGCTGTAAAATCAGGGGCACTTACTTTGGTTCCTAGTTTACGTAACTCAGGATAAACCACTTCAGCAAAAGCTCCCATGAGTTTAGCAATCTCTTGCTCTCCTGGAATTTGCGTTGTCTGTGCCTTTAAGCCTTGGTTTTGGGCAAAACGAGCGATTGCTCCTGCTAGAGTTTGTTTAAAACTTGGTAACTCATGGCTCTTACGGACACGATATTTCAAGCTCGTTCTTTCAATACCACGCAGAGCTTTAGGTAGTTTTGCATACTCAGGTTGAGTTGGTAAAAAATGATGCCCAAGAATCGAGTAAGCTTGTTCAAGGTTACCACAATTGTAAACTATTTGTGGCCAACGTCTTGGATCTTCAGTTCGAGGTAAACTCATTCTTGGCTTAAGCTCAAACTCAGGGTTTACCGGCAGGCGTAAAAGTTCTTCGCGATCACTAAAGTGATAGAGACGATTTCTCATCCCCGCATCTCCCACGACCCAATTAGCAAAATTATATTTGAGATTATGCATCATACTCATAATTTGCCCATCAGGATTTTGGGTATAGCTTTGCTCTAAATAACCTAGGTCATTATCAAAGAGAGCTCGCTCATAAGGCGGAATTACTAGTAGTTTAGGTTTAATGCGGGTATAAGAGAAGTTACTATCAGCTCGTTGGATTTTACCTTCGCTCGTACGTGACTGCCCACGATAGAAGATTACATCTAAGCCCACATATAACTTAAACTCTAAACGTTTTAAGTCGACAAAGTTAATCAGACTTTGGAGGTTATAGTGACTTGCTACTAGTGGTAAACCTAGTTTCTCTTCTTGTAAGAAAATGGTCGCTTCATTCGGACGTACTGCACTATCACTATACTTAAAGAGACTGCTATAAGCTAAAGTATTGGCAAACTCTACTTGAGCTTTAAGTTTAAGTAAACTCTTATAGTTTTTCTTAATAAAGTTCAGATCAATAATTTGCTTACTATAGCGTCCGCGAGTTTGGGTCTTAGCTACTTCCCCAGTTGCCTCAAGCTCTCGAACTTGAACTCTAGGCATGTTTTTGCTTAGAGGCACGCCAAGGTCATCTCTTGCTATTTCCTCAGTTTGAGTTCTCGTAAGAGTACTAGTTACAACCTCTTGCTCACCACGTAATTTCGCTAAAGCTTGAGCTACCGTGAGTCCAAAAATTCCCGCCTGCTTAAAGCTATGTACTACTTTTGCCACAAGAGGACTTGCCACTTGATCTAAATAATCTTGCGCTAAGTTATCAATTAGTTGCTCACTAAATGGATTAGCCACCTCTAATGCAGATTCTGGGACTAAGACCTCACTTAGTCTTGGTAGGTCGCCCGCTTCAATTTGATTTCTTACTTCGCTCGTAACTCTGAGGATGACATGAGCTAATTCTATTCCTCGTAAACGTTTGAGGTAGTATTCCTCTAAAGTAATATGCCCAAGAGCAAATTGCACGGTTAAGAACTCAGTAAAGAAAGTAAATTCATGGTACTTATAGAGAATCTGATCCTCTACCCCAAAAATATAGTTAAAGCCGAGTTCATTTGCCTGCTCAGAGTTTTGTAAGAGGTCATTGTAAATTTCATGGAACACACTATGTTCAACTAAGACATCCCAAGCAAATTCTGATTCGGGATAATCTTTGAGTTCAGCAAGGAAGCGAGCTAAAGAAACTCCGACCTTCTCTTCATAGCTTTTTCCGGTAGCCATCTCTAAAGCATTAGCATTAAAGCCCTGCTTCGCAGTAAAGGTATCTGCCCCTAAGTTGTCTACCAGTTGACGCTTAAAGTTTAGTTTACGAGCAAAGATTTTGGCTAGGGCGTGATCTAGTTCTTTAAAGTTATGTTTATAGCGAGCGATTACGCTTTCCGGTGTGTTACTCGGGAAAATCCGCTCAATAAAACTTAACTCCGAAAAATAATAGATCTCAGCTAAACCTATGTATTCAACAAAAGTTTGTCTAATTATCCCAGGTAAGCAAAGATCTATATCTTTGGCTTCAGATAATTGCTTAGCCACTTTAACAAACAAGTTATCTTCTTGGACAAGATTGTGATTAATCGCACTTAAGTAGTCTAACGCAGTTAAGCTTGGGACTTGTTTAAAGCTCTCAACATATCTCTCACAATTTATTGGCGTTGCCAATTCGCGGTCTTCGAGGCAATCGATTTCTCGCTCTATCAGTTGCCTCGCTTGCTCGGCTTCTTGCCCGCTCATAAATACCGCAAGAATTTCATCAATCGCATGGAGCAGTTGAATAATAATATCTTGAGCTCGAGCTACTAGTTCCTCTACTTCAAGATCATCAGTACTTTGTTTAAGAACCTTAGCTCCTAACTCATGTAAAGGACGACTTAAAAGTCTAAAGCCCATAAACTGATTAATTGGTTCAAGGACACTGAGAATATCAGCGGTTAATACCATCCCTGCTTCATACCCACCTACAGGCGAGAGATAACTCCCACGTTTGAGTTGCATATCACCAAAGGCTTGAGCATAAAGTTGCTTGTAGTTTAACTCAAAAACCTCTAAAGCAAGATCTTCTAAAGTCTGAGGATACTCACCCTTTTGAGCTAGTTTGAGATAATTTTTTTCTTTAACCTCTTCTACGTACGCCTCTCGCTCCTCAAAATATTCAAACAATTGCTCATGGAAACTATCCGGCACAGGGGGATCATTAACATCTAGAGGTTCAAGGAAAAAAGCATTGCCATCGAGCATCCCTAAAGGCATGCTCTTACTAATGGTATCTTCTTCAACTTGAGCTCGTTCTTCACCACGGATAATCAGTAACCCTAAACGTCTTTCAAGGGTTAAGAAAGCATAGTAAGGATAGGTTTTAGCGATATAAGGTAGTTCTAAACTAAAGAACTCTCCAACTTTTTCATCCCAAGCAGCAGGAGTGGTACCTCCCACGATTTCATGACTACTTGGAGTAAAGTATTTGTCGATTTCGCCAACAAACTCATAGCCATTCTTTTTCTTGCGTTCGCCCTGACTTTGCTCCTGCTCAAGACGCCATTGCTCGATTTCTTGCTTAAACTTATCTCTTTCGGCAAGAGCTATTGGTGATTCAGTATAGAGGGTATAACCTTGTTTAGAGTTAATGCTCTTAGGCAAAGCTTGCATTGAAGTTAGAGCCTGTGCCTCTCCACTTGGAGTTGAAATTTCTTTGCTAGTTTTGCGAGTCGAACTTTTTCTTGATTTAGCTTTAACCTTGAGCTTTTGCTCAATCTCATCAAGATAGTCCTCGAGATTAACTAAAGGATACTTTTCTTCATACGCAAAAATTAAATTATCAAGGACGTGATGCTCACGCAGTCCCTCAATCCCCATTTCTACAAAGGGAGTAAGGTTTTTTACCACTTGAGCCGGCTCTTGTTGCCAAGAAGTACGTAACTGACCGTGGAGCTGTTCTAAACGCTCTTTTACTCCTTGGTAATAAGCATGATAAGACGCTTCTTCGAGCTTGAGCTTTTTGAGATCCACAAAATTATTAGTTTGTGGTTTTATCTCTTTACGTAACTCAATAGTTTGACGTAAAGCTTGAGCAGCTTTGTCTATCTCTTGTAAATCTTGTTCATGTTCTTTAACAAATTTACCAATTGAAGTTAAAAAGAGTTCAGTATGCTTTTGCTCTAAATAATATGTATTTTGCGTTGCTTGATCATAAACTAAGAGTCCAATATCCGGAGACTGTCCTCCGATATATACCGGAATATGGTTTAAGTCCGTACCCGCTTGTTGAGCTAACTGCGGATCGAGATTTAAACTAAACTCTTGTTGTGCTTTTTCTCCTAAACGTAAGCCCGTATAGGTAGAACGATTATCAAAGAAACTATGATAATCAAAAGTATTTGCTCCAACAAAGTCTTTAAGGTTAGTATGCTTACCTTTAATTACACTTGGAGCAGAATCTAAAATTAAATAGTGCTTGGCTTTTTTCATGCCAAAAGTTTTGGCATCATAATGAAAAACAAAGTACTTATTTAAAATATTTTGCATAAAATACCTAAATTAAAGATCGCCTAACAAGGCTTGTAAAATCGCTAACGCTGTTAGACCTGTGGTTTCGGTACGTAAAACTCGTGGACCTAGATTAAAATCACTAAAGCCAACTTCAGCCGCTTGAGCAATCTCAGCGTCGGATAAACCACCTTCTGAACCTATGAGCAGATGTACCTTCTCATAAGTATCTTGAGGAATGGTACGTAGACGCTGACCTGCAAAAGGATTAAGATTTACATAAAGTTGTTTTGCTGAGTTTTCTTGGCTTGCGACGAGCTTAAAATAATCTTTTAAGTCAATTGCAGGATTAAGACGAGGAATAGTATCACGATAACTCTGTAAGCAAGCTGAAACAATAATTGCTTGCCAATGCGCCATTTTCTTTTCTAAGCGCTCGCCACTTAAGCTTACTCCACAGCGTTCGGTAAACACGGGAGTAATTTCGCTCACTCCTAATTCAACTGCTTTTTGAATAGTTAAATCCATGCGATCACCACGAGAGATGCCCTGAATCAAGTGCAAATCTAGTGGTGACTCATTATCAGCTTGGACATACGCTGTCAGTTCGACTTGGGCACGTTTTTTTTCGACATTAACCAGTTGCCCTACATAATGTCCTCCCGAGCCGTCAACCACATGAATTTCTTGCCCTACACCTAAACGTAATACCTTACACAAATGCTGAAATGAAGCCTCTTCCAGTTCGAGGGTATAAGGCAAGTCTACCTCTAAAACTTGCGAATGATAAGTTCGATATAAACGCATAAATTACCTACTTAGTTAAAGACGTAATTTGATCATCGTTCTCTGCCCCTTGTTGCGTCGGCTCGGCAAAAGAAAATTCTTTGGATAATACCGCTACATTTTTATAGCCGTTTTCAATTAAGTTTACCGCTTGAATGCGACTTAAGAGCCCTTTAGTACAGTAAAGCACATAACGTTTACTTGCATCTAAATCCGCAAATTTGCTAGCAAGATTAAAGAATGGAATATTTAAAGCCTCTACAGGCCATGGATTTTGGGCTTGCTCAAAAGTCTCAGCATCACGGACATCAATAACTACGTCAGTTTCAGGATTTAAGTGCTTAACAAAGGTTAATTGCGTTGATTCTATATGAGCTAAATCTTGTTGAGCAATATCACGGAGGTTTTCTACCTTCGCTGTGCTCAGAGCTTGCTCGACTAAAGCTTCAATATCCAGTTTTGCTTCTTCTTGAGCTAAAACTTGCTCATCAGCGGCTATGGTTGGTTTTTTCCCCATAATCCCACAAAACTCTTGTACTCGTGCCGAAATTTCTGCAGTTTGAATTTCTTTAGCTAGATGAATAATTTCTTCTTTATCCATAGCTATAAGCGGACGTAACACGGGAATCTTACTTACCTGTTCAATTACCGCAAGGTTTTTTAAAGTTTGTGAACTAACTTGCCCTAAAGCTTCTCCAGTAACTAGACCATCAATATGTAAACGACGAGCGACTGCATTAGCGACACGATAGAACATACGTTTTAAGCATACCCCAGTATAACCATCACTTACGGAGTTAGCGATATTAAGCATAATGTCATAAAAGTCTACAGTGACAAATTTCACATTATGCGAAGCTCCATAGCCTTGCCAAATTTTACGAGCAATGCGTTTAACATAATACTCGTGTTCTTGTCCGCCAAGATTAAAGAACACATAATGGAGTTTACAACCACGACGTAGCATTTGCCATGAAGATACTGCAGAGTCATAGCCCCCAGAAATCATCGAAAGAACGGCATCTTGAGTTCCAATAGGGAAACCTCCAAGCCCACTAAACACATGTTCAATTAAGTAAGCTTGATCATTTTCAATTTCAATGCGTACAGTTTCTTGAGGATTGGTGAGCTGAACCTTAGTTCCTTCAATGTGTTGACGTAAACCGCCTCCCACATAACGTTCTATATCTATAGATCTTACTTCATGCTTCCCTTTACGTTTTACACGTACACAAAAGCTTTTATGAGCCAAGCGTTCACGATTTAATTCTAGCACTTCCTCAAAGAGTTGATGCATATCCGTAAAAGGCACGATTTTAATTTTGAGGATTTTTTGAATACCTGGAATTTGACGGAGAATTTGGACAAATACCGGATATAATGCGGGATCGCATTTAGCACGAACAAGAATATTGTCCCAATTTGGTTGGAGTGAACAATCTAGCTTATAGGTTTTTAAGCTTTGACGAATATTCGATGAGAGAATTTTAATAAAACGTTTACGTACTGAGTCAGACTTAGTTACTATCTCAGGATGAAGTTTAATACGCAAATGCATAAAAAATGAGTTTCCTTGCTGGTAACAAAAAATTAGGTAAAATTTACCTAATTTTCTGTGACATAAATAAAAAATTGTATCTGAGTTAGAGAGAAATAATCTTCGCTCTCTAAGCGGTTATATTATACCGCTTTTTTCCTCTTAAAACTCTAAAAAATACCTAATTACAAAGCAAAACAAGAATGTTACTCCAAGAGTAAATTATCTTTACATCCAGCTCATCCTCACCACCAACAAACACTACCCAACTCATTCCCACTCAGAACTCAGAATTAAACTCTCCCCAATCATAGTTAACTTATTATTAAATCCTCACTACTCCTAGTTAAACTCTAACCCTAAAAACTCTACTCATTACTCCAGTAAGTCACTATTCCCTCGTGCAATTCTTATCTAAGAGATAAATTTCTCTGCTTTTTCATTTTACCTTTTTCATTTTGATAAAATTTTGTTCAAAATCATTGCTTAAACTTTTTGTTTATTAACAAAAATCAACAAATGACATATTTTTATTCAAGTTAGCAACTCATTTGTAAGTTTAGAAGCAACGAATGCAAAAAAAGTGTGATCTAGATCACAGTTTGGAACTTTTAGGTAAAATTTTTTTAAATTCCTTAATTTTTAAAGCTTATAATATAAATAACATACATCTCTCATATATAAATGTCTCTGTTTGCTCTGACAAAACACTTGTTAGAGTACTTGTAATCTAAAAAGGTTAACTTGGTTAACCTTTGTAGATTTTTTCTTATTTGGCTTTCTGATGCACAACTTTATGACTTAGAGTTAGCCTTAATTTATCCTTAATAATATCCCGTAAAGAACCTCCTCTTAGGGATTTAGCCATGTTCTAAGTCATTTTTATATTATTAGGTTGTTCATAGCCTAGTATTACTAATTTGTTAAAGCTAACTTTAACTACAGAGCAACTTTTATTAAAGCTGACTTTAACAAACCTCTTGTATCGCTTTTGAGGTATTTGGAACCTCCTTGAGTTCTTCCAATCGAGAGATTCGGTTACACATACTGTCTACCCTTGAAAGCGATACAACCTTACTTATGTAATCTTAAAGGTATTATCTTAGTTAGCTCGCCTCCTAAACCCCGTAGCAAGATTAACATTAAATCTAGTGCTAAATCTAACATTAAAACAACTAGGTTAAACCCTCGAGGTTTAAGAGGCGAGCCAACCGAAAATACATAGAGGCATGATTTTTTCCCTAGAAAATCAATAGAAAATTCAATAGAAAATAAAAACTAACTAGTAAAAAACTAGCTACATAAATAAAAAACTAATTAAGCAACAACTATAAAATATAACCTCAGTCGTAAAGTTTTTTCTTAAAAATCTTTACCATGACATAATTTTTTTCGAATCCTTTCATATAGAGTCATCCTCTATAATACATAAGTGTAGTGTAAATTTACTTTTATACTAACCGAGCCTACCAGAATCTTATCCGTAAGATTCTGGTTTTTTTATATGCTAAAATAGAAATTAGCTCGATTTTGGTGTTTATTATGACGAACAAACTTCCTTTTACTACGCAGGTAAGCAGTGACCAAGCTAACCTTAGCGTCTATAATTTTTTTATTAGTGACTTACATCTAGCTCCGCAAGCTGAAGAACTCTTAGCTAAGTTTAGTAACTTTTGCCAAGAGTTAGCTACATTTGCTCGTGAGTCTAGTCCTCAACATCAACGTCACTTACGTTTATACATTCTCGGAGACTTTTTAGCTCTTGGGATCGGAGACTTTGTCCCTGAATGGTTTATTCCTTACCAAAAACAACTTTTAGCTTTACAGCAGCAAGGGGTAGAAATTTTCTTTATGGGAGGCAATCGAGATTTTCTCCTCAAGAAAAAATTTGCTCAGTCTTTTGGAGCAACTTATTTACCCGAGAACACTCTTGTTGACTTTAGTGCCAATGCACAAGGAGCCCAAGCGAGCTATAGTTTACTCAATCTTGAGTTTAGTAAAATCGATGCCAGCGAACCTCATTATCAAACCAATCAGGAGCTACGCCAAGAGTTACAAACTCGCCTCAGCTTAGCTTCAGATTTCTATAAGCTCAATCCCCAAGCGAGCAAACCTCTGGCAAGTTTACGCTTATGTCTCTGTCATGGAGATAATTTATGCCTTGGAGATCAAGCTTACCAAAAATATCGTCGCTTTATTCGTTCTACTCTGATGCAAGTAGTAGAAAAATTAATTCCGACTTTTGTGGTTAAGGCGATTGCCAAAAAGATTTCTCAAAAATCTAAAGCTAAACGTCAAGAACAAGAACAAATTTTGCAACGCCAAGCAGAAATAGATGCTACTTGGGGACAGGCAACTAAACTCGATCTCGCAGATATCGAACTTAACTATACTTCTTACCTTGGACAGGTAAGTCAAGCTAATCTCATGGTTTATGGGCATATTCATCGTCAACGCTTTCTTGGTTGGCAACAAGATACAGTTACCGCTTATGGGCAACAGTTTATTCCTATCACCTTTGGTAACTTAGATTCAACCTCTACTCAAACCTCAGAAGTATTTTGTGAAGTTGATCATCTCTACCCTTTACCCGTAGGCAAAATTCGAACTTTTACCGGTAACCAAGCTCTGCAAACTTTAAGTTGGGAGGCTTTAGATCAGCTCACGAACCAAGGCTTTAAGCTTAACCCTGAAGATCCAAACTTTTATGCAGCTTCCATGGCAGATTGGCTCAGTACTGCTGATCTTACCCAGCAACAAGAGCACGAACGTTCCCAAGTACAACTATGGCAGGCACAAATTCCTCAAGCTCAAGCTAAAGCTCAGCTTCAACCTGAAAAGGAAAACGAACGTCAACGTTTAGCTTGGGCCACCGAACTCTGTCAGCAACCACAAACCTCAACTTCGGTAGGCTTATTAGTACAACATGCCCGCAAAAATGGACAAACTTGTCAAGAATTTTCTTTTACTTTTATAGAGTTACCTTAGGTAGCTCTATTTTTTGTGCTTTAACTGCACAAAAAGAGCTGATTATTGCTAAAATATAGGGTAGGTTTAGAAATTAGGTTTCTCTAACCTAAACAACTATTAATCATTAATTTTCTGAGACAGCTATATGCAAACCAATCTGCCATATCGCTTACCAGTTTTTGCCTTTCATGGAAGTAATTCGCTACTTGAACTCGCAAGTCAACTCCACGCTCAAGTTGAGCTTTATGACTTTGCTCAAGCCTATACTTACCGTGGCATTGCTAACTGGAAGTTTCATAGTTTACCGTTTCTCAGTGAACTAGCTCTTGACGGCTATCGTCAAAATACCGAACTTAACTATGTAGAGACCCCGCTTTTCCCTGAAAAAGTTTTTCAGTATAAACTTATAGGTCGCCAAAGTTTACTAGCGGCGGCCGTACGCAAAACCATTCCTTTTGCTCAATTAGATAAGTCCCTATACAATCTCAACGTATATCGCTTAGCTTATGCTAATCTTTATCAAAACTTCCCTGCAGTACTGAGCCTTGAACCTAATCAACTCCAACCTCAATATTTAGGTTATCTACCGGCGACGCCAGCTCAGTCTTCAGAGATAGTTTATCCTTATCCGGTACTCGATGTAGATCGTTCTTACTTCCGCCGGATTATGCACTTTTATTATGGCAATGCTTACAATGTTGAGGATATGCAAGCACTCAACTACTTTGCGAGTTTAGGGCCAAAAGCTTCCCTCTACTTAAAAGACTATAACCAGCAACTTGCCAATTTTGATTTAATTTACCCCTTTAAACAAGGAGGTAATGAACTGGTAGTTAAATATTTCCAAGAGCAAATAGTTCCGCTCTCGCTAACTTCGCTAGAGAAATTTACTACCTACTATCCACAACGCAAAGTAGCGGTGGGGTTACAATATCCGACTCCTCAGCAAACGAGTACTTTAAGTCCAAGTCTTGCCTTACCAGCAGAGATTCAAGAGCATCTCCACCAGCTTGCTCCTTATGTAGGAGCAACCAAGGAACGTGAACCAGCAGGCTTTAAAGCCTTAGGGAGTTACCTCTACTTCCTCGAGTTAGCAGCTCTTGAACAGGAACAAACAAGAAACAATCAAGCAAGCAACAAAAAGCAAAGCAAAGCAACTAGCAAAAAGCAAAAACCAGCATTGATTTTGCAAGAGGTATTTCCTCACTCTTACTTAGCTAGCACTTATCTTACCCAAGGGGTAATGGCACAAACCTATGGTCAACTAGCAAGCCAAAGTGCAAAAATTTGGCAAGCAAATGAGAGCCAAAGCCTTGCAACCAAACTGCAAAAGCTAGCAACTTTTAATAAAAAAGCAGCCGGTAAAGCTCCGAAGAGCAAACAAATTGCTCAATTACTCGAGCAAGCTTTAGAGCAACGCCAAACCTTTGCTCATGCAGATTGGTTAAGACGCGAAAACCAATATCACCACTATGTAAGCTGGGCGAATCAATTTGGTAAACTTGCAGATATCAATCAGCTCGGTGAAGATCATGATTTTGATGATCGTCGAAGTAAAGAGTTTACTATTTCTCCCATGCTTGCAAGTAGCTATGACACGAGTCTAAGTACTCCAAGTGCTTTAGATAAGGACTTCTATTTACTCAATAGTTATACCTTTGCTACCACCTCACGTCTGTTTGCCGAGTACAATCACTTTGGTTTAACTAACCCTTGGCATTTTGTGAATCCTCAAGCTCCTGTAGCTTTAACGGTGAGTGCTAACCAGCGTCTTACCCTAGCTCGTTATGAGGTGATCCATCAGGATCTGCGCGTAACTCCATTAAATGCTCCAAGATATTTAGAAGATCCTTTAGCCTTAGCTTTTGAGCAGATTATCTATCGCACTCTATTAGTTAATGCTCAACTTCGCAAAGACTTCTATACCGCATTATCTCCGTTTAGTGTGGCTAATGCTCAAGCTCTAGGCTCACTGCTTCCAACCGAGGAAGAACAAGATAAGCAAGCAAATAGTAGTGTTCAAGAGCAAGCAAACAGCAGTGCTACAGAACAAACAAACTCTAGAGTTGTAGAACAAGCAAACTGCAATACTGATCTAAGCAAGGGATATCCGGTACAAAAACTCTTGTCGCCAGTGGCTGAAAAACTCTTAAATCAGCAAAGCTCTCAAGGTTTTGAGCTAGCATTAGAGTATCCTTTATCGACTTGGTTACAAATGTTCCCTCAGCACCTCTGGCATTTCCGTAAAGCCAAAGAGGAGTTTCTTGGGGGCAAAACTCAAGGGCAAACTTTTGCAAGTTACCGCTTCTTAGGTGCAGTTTTCTATCAAGTTTCGGTCGAGCAATTACCTCGCGTGAGCTATCCTTATCTCCAACATCCGGATACAGCTCTCTATTTTGCCAAGACTTTATACTTACAAATGTGTGAAATTAGCAAAACTCTTCCTAAACGTAAGAGCTATGATAATTTACTCATGAAGTCTTTATATAACCGTAGTGCTTATCTTGCTCTGTTGGCGAACCATAGTTTTGCGAGCTTTAATGCGGGTACTAATACCGAGCCCCCAAGTTACTACTTACGTTTAACTTTAGATAACCTTGCTTATCCCATTGCCGAGGCAGAAGCTTCTCCTTTAGGAGCTGATTTTGACTATAGTTTAACGCCACTATATCTTGATGTATTTGCTCAAGAAGTAAAGTTAGCCCAAGAAAGTAGCTATCAAGCAAAAAATGCTCAAGCTCGTAAACAGGCACAACTACAGCCAGAACCTTTTGCGAACTATAAATCACCGCAAGAGTTACTCACAAGCTACAACTTGCCAACGACAAGATGGCAAAATATTGCCAGTGCGACTCTAGATCCGCAGGTCTACACTTATGATGCTGATCCGTTTATAAATCAGCTCCAAT
Source organism: Psittacicella gerlachiana (assembly GCF_003585965.1). GTDB lineage: Bacteria > Pseudomonadota > Gammaproteobacteria > Enterobacterales > Psittacicellaceae > Psittacicella > Psittacicella gerlachiana. The sequence goes on from NZ_NRJF01000023.1 coordinate 29,711, forward strand.
TTAGAAACAATCTTGATCCGTTTAACTACAGCGAAGCTCCTTTAATGCGTAATGCTTCGGATCTGTTTAATAACTATCCCCACTTTGCTGAGTTCTATGAACGTTTACATCTAGATTTAACTCTAACTAATAGTGTGTTCTTAGCGAGTAAAGAAGCAGTAGATGGGTACTTTACTACTCTAGGACAAGAACTCAATGATAAGCTCACCTTTGTCAGTGAACAAATTCGTAAAGCTTTTGTGATCCCTAGCTTAAGTGAGCGTCAGCAGAGCTATCAGCAAAGAGATGCTCAACTAATTCTTGTTCCTCTACCCCTAAAAACCAAGGCTTCGCCTCTAGAGGCAGATCTCGAAGTTAAACTCCAAAAATGGCAAGTACATCTCACAGCTCAAGACTATGAGCAGGCTCTTACTAACTGGCAAAGTCAGCAACAGCTGTTAGCTTATCCGGTAGCTACCGATACTTTAGAACTGTGGTTTATTTACCAGCTCCTTGGAGCCGAGAACTTGCCTTTTGTGCAAACGGGATTAGATCAAATTAACTTAGCGTTATTCCTCAAAAGTCTTGAACCGGTAGTGCAACAGGCTTATGAACTAAGTCCACGTGATCTCGAGCGTTATAAAACTTCATTTGCTCAAATGTTTGCTCGCTTAGGTCTAGAGTTAACCCCAGAGCAGATGCACGAGCATCTCCAAAGTTTAACTCCAGCCCAACTAGCAGAGTTTATTCACGCTGCTCGCATGAGTGCTCCTTTAGCCCCAAGGGCTAAAACTATCAACTTACCTAGGTCTTTAGCTTGGTTAAAGGATTTAGAGCATCAAGGTACTCCTAGTAACCTTGCTGAACTCGTCCAAGCTCTGACTGTTGAAGAAGTAGAACTGGCTATTGCTTATATTGCTCAACTAGATGGAATAACTCTGTGGCAAGCTAACTGGCAAGCCCAACAACAGGTGCAACAACAAGCCCAACTAGCAAGTAAAACTTTAGTTGCTCCCCATAATCCACAAGCTTTACAGACTCAAGCACAACTGGTAGTGAACCAAGTAGACACCTTTAGTGCTTACTTAAGTCCGGGCTTACGCTTAGCTCCAAGTACCAGCTACCCGCTTCTAAGCATGCAAGAGGTAATTAAACAAGAGTTACCTTTTGCCACGCAAATGGCTTTTTGTGATCTCCAATATGCAACTTTAGAGATGCCTAGTTTAGAGCAGTTTGCTCAAAGCCAACAAGCTTATCTCTGGCAAACTATCCTCCCATGGATGAGTCAAGAGCAACAACAAATACTTACTGCAAGTAAGTACCAGTTAGAGCAGGCTTTAACTCAAACTCTCTTTACCCCAGGACAAGGAACAAGACTATATCTTACTACTTGGAAAGAACAGTTAATAAAACTCCTCAATATTAAAGGGGAAACAGCCTTAGCTTTACGTTGCTTAAGCCAACATCCAAGTAGAGTTTTTGCGGATAGCCTCGGGATTCTCTATCCACAACAAGGATATAGAGCCAGCGATGCTCTTGTTGATGGTCTCTTTAGTCGTTTCCATATTTTTAGTGAGCAAGATCACGAACACACCAAGGTCGCAACTCTTACTGGAGAACTAGAACTAGGTAAACTCAGCGCTCCGCTGTTAAATCTGTGGCAACAATCTGGGTTAACCTCGCAACAACTGGCACAGGTATTAGCTACCTCACCAGAAACCGCTGGTTTACTCGAGAAGCAACGTCTTGCGCCAGGATTTGCTAACTACTTCCGTGCTTACCTTTACTTTGGGGTATTACCACAGCTCTTAGCCACTCCAGTATTCAACTTAGAGCAAATGCAACAACAGCTAGATAAGGCTGTAGAGTTTGCTCTCAAAGATCAACAGCAAGCTGCTTGGCTCAAACTAGAAATGACTACTCCTGAGTTAGTACACCAAGCTTATGCTTATACTTTTAACACGCTAAGTGAGTTAGCGGCTAAGCCTCAAGAGGGAAGTAAAATTCTCGCTCAAAGCATCGGCTCGCAGTTCTATCTGCTCAATGAACAAAATAAAATTGAGCCTTTAAAAGCTCAAACTATTGCAGAACTTGAAGGTTACTTTAAAAATGTTTATTACCCTTTAAACTATGATTATCCACATACAAGCGTGAAGCAAATGTCAGCAAGATCCTTAACCTTAACCATGGATCCTAAGTACTTGCTCTTTAAAGGGTATTTAACCGGTAATCGTTACCTCTTTACCGTAGATGCTTGTCAAAAAGATCAGCTCCAAAAGTATACCTCTCGTAACTCTTTTGATTTCTCTTTTGAGTTAGAAACTGATAAACCACAGCCACCACTCCCAAAAATCTTTGACCTCATGTTTGAGGACTTTAATAAGTTTGTTAAAGATCAGGGAGAGGCATGGCAAAGCGAAAATCAATTATTGCAAGAGCCAAGAAAAGTTGGTACTCGCCACTATTATCAAAATAGCTCGAGTTACCAACTGCATCAAGTTCTCTCTAGTAATTTACACCAGCAAGTTTTAAGATACTATCAACTGGGAAATCTCAATGTCCAAGATAACCCTCTTGCCAAACAAGAACTCTATTTTGTTCGCGACTATACTAATCTTGGACTCTACAATAACCTGTGGTTAGAAATAGATAAAATTAATTTTATCTTTAACTCAGGAATCAAAGAAGCAAGCGTAAGATATAGCTTACCTCTATATATGCCTCTTGCCGATAATCCTGAAGTAGTTCTTCCTAACCCAGCTTATGTGAAGAGTTTAACCCCGACCCATATTGCACAGTTCCAGCAATTGTGGCAATTTAATCGTCAGTTCTTAAATCTTGACTACTACAAGACTTTAAATAAACAGGTTGCTAGTGACTATGCTCAGTTAATTGAGTTAATCCAAGCCCAAGACTTAAATCTTGCTCATTTCTACTTCTCGCAAGCAGGAGAAAAACTTTATCAACTATTCTTAAGTCAGACTTTTGCTGAACGTGAAGTAGCAAGAAATCTTGTGTACCTTGAAGGACTTAACCAAGTACCTCAAGCTCTCTACTTACCAGCTCGTCCACTGCATTTACTCTATGCAACTAGTGAAGAAAGTGGCTACCATGGTGAGCAAAGCCAAGAGATTATTGCCACCTTTAAGGCACATGCCCAAATTCTGCAACAAAAACTCTTTAATGCTTTACTGCGTCAATATGATTGGGTACACAAGTACCAAAATCTGCCACGAGCAGTGAGTTCTTTAGTTACCTTGCCTTTTGAGTCTTTAACCCATTGGCGGGTAACTATAACTAAGGCTCCGTTTTACTCAGCAACGCTAAATCAACAAGCCTTACATGAGTTTGTTGCTCATAAACTCTTGGGACATCAACTCCAAACCCAAAATGCAGAGCATTTAACTTGGACAGGAGTAGCTCCAGTTAACTATAAAGATCCAGGATTACTCGAGCAAGCATTAATCTATCATCAGCTCAAAGGCGAGCAGTTCTTTAAGACAACTTCGCATTCTCAACTACAAGCCTTTAAAGATAAGTTACAACAAGCTTATCTATATTTACAAAGCCAAGCTCCGGACTTTGTGTATAAACTCAACTTCCATGCTTGTGGGATAGATGCTAATCGCTTTAATGAAGAACAAGCGTTAATCCAACAAACGCTAAGTACTTGGGCTTATGAAGATCTGCAAGCTAAATACTACAATGAAACTAAAGCTTACTTTAGTACCCTCAATGAAGTATTTAATATGCAAGATCTCCAACAAGAAGAAACCTCTCCGAGTCCAGCGGTAAATACCCCTATAGTCTCGCTCGATGATGAGGAACAAGAACTTGCGCAAATGCTTGAGAGCGTAGACTTTGCTCGGATTGCTCGAGAACAAGACGACTTTATTCAAGAGCCAAATTATACCTATGAAGAATATGCCTTTACTTGTCCACAAACCTTAGCTCCTACTTTAGGATGGGAACAAGAGCCGACAAGCAAAGATGCTATGCAAGTAGAACTCGCTCTTCTTAATTTCCAAAAAGCGAGTCAGGTAGTCACTCCTGAGCAAGTACAACCTAAGGAATCTAAGTTAACTACAACAAGTACTAGCATAAATTTACGTGAACTTTATCAACTCTATCTCCAAGGAAAAGAACCTAGTCTAGAACAAATCTACCAAACCATTAATCTTTTCCCTTACTGGAGTTTTAAAGATAAAGAGATCAACGCCCAAAGCTTTAAGCAACGTTGTCACTTAATTGCTAAGGTTCTTCTCCATCAATTAAGTAAGTTAAACAATAAAACTAAAGCTTTGAGTTTAGAAGAGCTAAACATCTTATTTAAGGCTCTGTATCGTCAATTTATGCAAATAAAAGTAATGTTGGTTGCTGATTATCGTTTACTAGAAGAAATTAGCAATCTCGATCTAGAGTTAAGATCTTTACCTTATCTCTACTTTTTACCAGCAAAAGATAAATACTTGGCTTGGGTCAAAGCCAACCAACAAGAGGTTAGCTTCCCAGCTGCCGTACTCTATCATCACCAAAGCAAAGCTAGCTTCTTTGCCCAGCTTTGTAATGAGTTGGCACAAGCTCAAGCTCAAAGTCTTGAAATTGTCGAAACTACAAATTGGTATCCATATCTTGGACGCCTACGTAAGTTCTATGCTTAAGAATTTAGCCTCCACTGCGTGTGGAGGCTAATTTTTGCATCATCGAAAATAAAAAGTTTAGGATCAAAACAAATTCATAAAAGTAACATTTTTTTGTACAGTATATTTTTATAAAATTTTACAT
>NZ_NRJF01000230.1 GCF_003585965.1 Psittacicella gerlachiana
TCTTTAAACAATTTAGAATTCCCTTTCTAAATAATTATCACGTCGCAATTGTACGGATAAACTTTAAGGCAAGATATATAGGTAAGCAGTCATTTTTGCTTACTATCCCTGTCCCAACCTTTTAGCTATAAGGACAAAAGCAAAAGGCAAATAGGTTGTTTATTAAAACTTTAAAAAATTAAAGCATTTAAAAAACTTATTGCTTTTCTCAAGTGAGCTTTTGTTAATTACTAATTACTGATTAATAAACTTATAGTTAAATCACCTTCTTAAGTTTAACGGCAAACATGAATTTAAACGCTATCCTTGGCGTTCTTATCTTTTTGAGGTTTTCCCTCGTTTCATTTATTTTTCATTTTTTTAGTATTGTTTTCCCTATGTCAGGACATAGGAAGCTTAGATTAGTAGAGATCTAATTAATAGGACTACCTCCTTTACCCCAAGACAACTGAGATCTCATTCAATAACAAATTTTTAAGTTAACTTTGTTGATAGCAAAGGTAATTTAATCAGGCGTGAAGTTTAGAGATTAAAGAAGTTTAGGGATGATTAGATAGATTGCCCTAATCTAAGAAACGGCTTTTGAAGGAGCAAAAGTCGCCAAAATCGGCAGGTTTTTTATTGAATGTAGCCTCTTTAAACGGGAAGAAGAGAAGTTACCTCTTGTTCCTAGATCTTGCGTGTGCCTCAAAATCTTAGAGTTGTAAACTCTAAGCCAAGATTTTTAAAGAGTTTAAATCTTAACCAAATCAATCATTTTTCCTTTTGGATTTAAAGGTAGAAACTTTTTGTTGTGATCTATAGGTGGAAGTAATTTTTTAATCTATCGGTGAGCAAGTAATTTTTTCTATAGAGAAGAGCATGAAGAATTTACTTTTAAAGCAATTGCGAAGTCCGTTTAGAGCTTGTGGTAAGAGTCACAAGAGGAATTCTCTAAATCGCAACTTCACTTGTTATCCTGATGTTACCTAATGCACATGGTAAAGTGCAGGTTTACTGGCATAAAAGCGATTTATGTTTCTAGACTTGATTAAACTTAGAGTCTAGAGTCACTTAACTTTATGCTCCCTTGGCGGGGGTTAGGGAGACAAGAGAAATAACTTTGGTTTTGGTTAAAAAAATATCTAAATTCCACTAAGTTGAGCTTAAGGTAGCTAAGCGAGCTTGAGAACTGAATAAGCATGTTTTTTAAGGCTGAAAAAGAAAAATTAACTGGTTAATTTACAAAGTAAAAATGGAAATTGACTAGAAATCTTTGCAAAAGTACTTAGAAAAATTCTGTACTCCTCAAGTGGTTTACGACCTAGAGTTTACGGCAAACTTGTATTTAAGGTAATGCAAAGTGTGGTAGGAGTTAAAGATAAGCTTATCTTTAATAATCCCCATCACTCCCTCTTAATTAAAGACAATTTGTTGCTAGAGAGAAAACCTCTTAACTCAACTTAAATCTAGAAACCAAGTTAATGTAGTTCTAAAGTAAGGATTGAGCTTTAAGCTAGGTTAACTTAAGGTAAAGGCAAAGAAGCTTAAAGTAGTAGTTATTAATTAACTAAAGGGCGAGTAAAAGAAAAATTCTCGCTAAAGTTAAGTATTAGCAAAGCAAAATACTAGCTCAAAAAATACTAGCTAAAACACTACTAATTAAAAGTAGTGGTTTTGGTTTTAGTTTTAATTAAGATTAATTTATAAACTACTAATTTAAGGAATTTACCTCTTAAAGAAGAGAAAAAGCTCATTTCCTTTTTCTTGTTATTTAAGCTGAATTTAAAGAAAATCCACTCGTTTGAAAGGTGCAAGTAGGTTTAATCGCTACATATGTCCATGGCAGAGTGTTGTGACCCGCAAGGCTTTCTTTTTTATTAACTAGAGGGAATTAGTGCTGAATCCATAAAGACTAAGAGTACTTTAGTTAAGTTCAGGTTTCTAAACTTCTTCATTAACTATAAATAGCCATGAGGAAAGAGCATTACTTTCTGATCTTTAATTTATGCTCGAATAAATATGGAGAGAAAATATTTTTTGGTCGAAAATATTGCAATCATCCAGTTTTTTAGTTTTTCTTTTTATTTTTACTTATTTAAGTTGTTATTAAGGGAAAACTAAAAAAAAATTAAAAACGAAATTTAATTGAAACGAAGTTTAAGTAAAACTAAATTTAATTCAAAGTAGATTTTAATTTTCTATTCTAAGTAGCTTACTACTTTATTAATTCATTTAACTTAAGCTAATTAAGCTTAAACATTACTTATAAACTTAAGTAAAAAGTTTACTTAAATATTAGGTAAGAGAAATGCTTAAAGC
>NZ_NRJF01000231.1 GCF_003585965.1 Psittacicella gerlachiana
ACGTTAAAATCTTCAATGTTACTTGGTGCTATATTCTCAAATATAAATTCCTGTAATGAATCCTTAATGCTATTAAAAGCTGGTAACATATGGAGTACGGAGAAGAATACTAGCACTATAGGAACTATAGCTAATAAGGTATTATAAGTTAATGCCCCTGCAACAACTGATACTCCATTACCGAGTACGGTAGTTATAATTAAATATAAATGAAAAATACTTTTGGTGATAGTTTTAAAACCTTTAGTTCTTCTTAAGAATAAAAAGGTTTTTCTCAATTTTGATGATGTTGTCATAATAACTATGTTATGTAAAACTTTGATCCTTAGATCTGCGTTTTTTTATCTTTATAAGTGTAAATTTTTAATTTTTTAATTTCCTTTTGAGAATTATCTATATACCATAAAATAGTATCTTTAATTCTTGTAGAAAAATCATTAAGAGGTAATTGAATATTTGCTGTTTGTAATAAAAAATCTTGTACTTCGTATTTACGATCATGTCCTGGACGATCCGCAGTAAAGTCTATAAGACTTTTATAACTATCAATGCTGTGATTAAAATTTAAATTCTCTTCAAGAGGATATAGTTCTTCTAGAGCTTGAGCAATATAATTTACAACTTGGAGGTTAGTTAATAATTCTCCTGAAATAGTGTACTTTTGAGATTTTAAATTATTCCAATTATTGATTAAAGAGAAAATTAATGTAACTGTATCTTTAACGTACATCCATCCTCTAATTTGTTTGCCATCTCCATATAAAGATATTTTCAATCCATATAAGAGCTGAAGAATGGTAAGAGGGATTAATTTCTCAGGATATTGTCTTGGACCAAAATTATTAGGTAAGTATAAAGTTAAAATCGGGATGTCATAAGTACGAGCAAAAGATTCAAAAATTAAATCTGCACCAGCTTTAGAAGCACTATATGGAGAGCTAGGACAATATTTAGTTTGTTCATTGGCTGCTTCTATCCCTAATCTATCACCAAAGACTTCATCAGTACTTATATTAATAAATTTAAAATTAGCTTTTTCAAAATCATTAATTTGATTAAAATAGTTACGAACAGAAGAAATTAAACTAATAGCTCCATTAAGGTTATTTTCTAAAACTTTTGTTGGGTTTTCTATTGAATCATCAACATGTGATTTTGCCGCTAAATGAAAAATTCCATTAACTTGATGCTTTTGTAAGATTGATATTAAAGCTGATTTGTCATTAATATCTATTTGATAAAAGGAAAATCTAGGATCTTCAAAGCATTTTTTTAGATTTTCTATATTAGCTGCATAATCTAAAGAATCTACCACTATAACCCTAGTTTCAGGATCATAAGACTGATTTAGAATGTGTTCTGCTAAATGCGAGCCTATAAAACCAGCTCCACCAGTAATTAAATAAGACTTATGCATGAATATAACTTAAATAAAAATGAAAGAGGTAAATTGAGAAATCAACTTACCTCTTATTTTATCAGCTAGACTGACGTTTGATAAATTTTTGTAAACGTTTACGTTTACGAATTTGTGATTTAGTTAGCTTGTTTTGCTTATTTTTGTATGGATTTTTACTATCTTCAAATTTAAAATTAATAGGAGAACCTATAATATTTAAAGTTCTTCTAAAGTAATTAATTAAATATTTTTTATAAGATTCTGGAAGTTCTTTAGACATATTACCATGCACCACGATAATTGGTGGGTTATGTCCTCCCGCATGAGCATATTTTAATTTAACTCGTCTACCGTTTACTTGTGGTGGTTGATGGTTATGTAAAGCCATTTGTAAGATACGAGTTAACATAGAAGTATTAACTTTTATATTAGCAGATAAATATGCTTCTTGAACAAATTTAAAAATATCACCTATACCATGTTTTTTCAGAGCTGAGATATAGTGAATACGTGCAAAATCAGCAAAACCTAATTTACGATCAATTTCTTCTCTAATTGCTTTACGTTCATCATCGGTAACTGCATCCCATTTATTTAATAGAATCACAATAGAACGTCCAGCATTTAGGATAAAGCTTAATAAACTTAAATCTTGATCAGCTAAACCTTGGGTAGCATCAATTACTAATAAACAAACATTAGAATCTTCGATAGCTTGTAAAGTTTTAATAACCGAGAACTTCTCTACAGCTTCATAAATTTTACCTTTTTTACGAACTCCAGCTGTATCAATAATCGTATAGTTTTGACCATTATGTTCTAAAGGTATGTATATAGAGTCTCTTGTTGTTCCTGGCATGTCATAAACAATAACTCTATCTTCACCAAGTAGGCAGTTTGTTAAAGTAGATTTACCTACATTTGGTCTACCAACTAAAGCGATTTTTATATTATTATTTAGAATTTGGTTAGCGGTAGAATCTAAATCTTCACGAATAGATGATTCAGTTACATCTTTAATTTTATCTTCGATTTCACTCTCATCTAGATATTCAAAATCCTGATCAATTAAATCATCTTCTTGATTATAATCATCATTAAATTCATCTTCGACCTCAGCGTCCTCATCTGCAAAATCTAAATCATCAGAATGATGAATTTTACCAGAATCAATATAATCAAAAGTAAAATCTAAGAGACTTGAAATACCAATATTATTTGATGAAGAAATTCCCATCACCTTATCAAATCCAAGAATATAAAAATCTGCTAAGGCTTGTTCTCTATCAAGACCATCAATTTTATTAGCAACTAAAATTACTGGTTTTTCTCTTTTACGAAGAAGATTTACTATGGCAGTATCACCTGGCATTAAACCTGCTCGAGCATCAACAAGCATAAAAACTATATCGGCTTCTTGAATCGCTAGCAGTGATTGCTCAGCCATTTTAGTTTCAATACCTTCTTCATTACCATCAAGACCACCTGTATCTATGAGGATATATTCTTGATCTTGATAACGTGCTATACCATATTTTCTATCACGAGTTAGACCAGGGAAGTCGGCAACTAAGGCATCTCTAGTTTTAGTTAAACGATTAAATAAAGTAGATTTACCAACATTTGGTCTACCTACTAAAGCGATTACGGTTTTTTGGTTAGCGAACATTTCAAATAACTCAATACTTCTATGACAATAGAATATAAAAAAAATGCTTAGGGAATTACACTAAGCATTTTAAAAGAAAAATACTGGCGGTCTGGACGGGACTCGAACCCGCGACCCCATGCGTGACAGGCATGTATTCTAACCAGCTGAACTACCAGACCACATGCTTAGTGCATGAAGAAAATTTACGCACTATAAGCAAGATTATTATATTAAAAATTAAGAGTTTGTCAACTATTATCTAAAGTAAATGCAGAGCTATTCGCTCTGCATTGAAATTAATTTTCAGCATTCACTGCTGGTAAATTTTTTAATTTTGCTACTAATGATGAGATATAAAAAGGAAGATCTTTTCTTTCAACAATTTGATCAATAGCACCATGTTCAAGTAAGAACTCAGATCTTTGGAAACCTTCAGGTAATTTTTCACGAATAGTTTGTTCAATAACACGTGGCCCAGCAAAACCGATTAAAGCTTTTGGTTCTGCAATAATTACATCGCCTAGCATAGCTAAAGAAGCAGATACTCCACCAAATGTAGGGTCTGTTAATACTGAAATAAATGGAATTGAAGCTTCTTTTAATTTAGCTAAAACAGCAGAGGTTTTTGACATTTGCATTAAAGATACTAGACCTTCTTGCATACGTGCACCACCTGAAGCTGAGAAACAGATTAATGCAGATTTACTTTCAAGAGCTAAGGTAGCGGCACGAGTAAATCTTTCTCCTACTACAGAACCCATAGATCCACCCATGAAGTCAATGTTAAAAGCACAGCACACAACATCAACATTGTTTACTTTACCTTTATAAACAATAAGAGCTTCATCAGTATTAGTTGATTTCTTAGCAGCTTTTAAACGATCTTTATAAGATTTTAGATCTTTGAAATTTAAAGGGTCTTTAGGTTGAATATCGGTAAATAATTCTTCATAAGAACCTTCGTCTAAGAAAGTGTGTAATCTTGTATGCGGATTTAAACGTCCATGATTATTACAATGAGAACAAACATTCAAATTAGCATTATAATCTTTTGTATAAAGAGTTTGTGAACATCCTGGGCATTTAGTCCATACCCCTTCAGGAATTACACTTGTTTCAGATGATGAGAGCGTTTTTTGAATAGAACTCTTGATTTTATCAAACCAACTCATATTAACCTTAACTTGTAAAAATAAAAAAAAACTATATAACTTTAGAAGATAAAAGTCTATAACATTATAAGCAACTTGGTTTATTATACCATTATTTCAACTTAAGAGATTGACTATGAATAAAAATAAAGGTTTTATTAAAACAGCAATTGCAACAAGTATTAGTTTATTAACAATTGGAGCTTCAACTTTGGCATTTGCTCCTCAAGCATATGCTGATACTAATACACCAGTAACAGTGCAAAATCAAGCTCCATCTGTTTCTACTAAGAACTCATTAGCACCTATGATTAAGCGAGTGCTACCAGCAGTTGTTTCAATTGATGTAAAAGCTGTAGAAAAAGTGCAAAATAATGGTGTAAATCCTTTTGATTTATTTGGTGATTTACTTCCAAAAGAATTTCAAGATTTATTAGGTGGACCTAGAGGACAAGGACAAACTACAGAGCAAAATGTACGTCAACTCGGTTCTGGGGTTATTATTAACGCTGAAAAAGGTTACGTAGTAACAAACTATCATGTTATTGCAGGTGCAAAAACAATAAAAGTAAAATTATACGATAATCGAACATATAATGCTACTATTGTAGGTACAGATCCTGATACTGATTTAGCGGTATTAAAATTAGAAAAATTTTCTAACCTACAGCAAGTTAATCTAGGTGATTCATCTACTGCTGAAATTGGAGATTATGTAGTTGCAATAGGTAATCCATTTGGTATAGGTTTAACAGCAACTCAAGGTATTGTTTCAGCATTAAATCGTTCTACCTCTTTAAATCTTTATGATAACTATATCCAAACTGATGCTTCAATTAACTCAGGTAACTCAGGTGGAGCCTTAGTAGATTTAAATGGTAATTTAATTGGTATTAACTCTGCAATCTTATCAAAATCAGGTGGTTCTGTAGGGATAGGTTTTGCAATTCCATCAAATATTGTTAAATCTATTTCAGATCAATTAATAAAAAATGGTAAAGTATCACGTGGACAAATTGGTATACGTGGTAATGACTTAAATGAAGCTTTAATTGAGATGAATAAAATTCCAGTAACTGAGGGTGCATTTATTAATGAGGTATTCCCAGGTACAGCTGCAGATAAAGCTGGATTAAAAGCTGGAGATGTGATTGTTAAAGTTAATAATACAAAAATTGTTGATTTCAATCAGTTAAGATCTTTAATTAGCTCGCAACCAGTTAATACAACTTTTGAAGTTACTTATATCAGAAATGGTAAAACTTATACAACAAAAGTAGTAAGTGATAAATCTGCAGTAGCGAGTAATAGCAAAAGTGATAAAGCTGGTGATACTATAACCCTATTAGGGACTAACTTTAAAAATACTGATAAAGGTTTAGCCGTTGATAAGGTTACAAATAATTCTCCATTTGCTGTTTATGGCATAAAAAGTGGAGATATCCTAGTTGCGGTACAAGATCATGAAGTAAAAACAACTGAAGATCTATCAAAAGCTCTTGAAAACTTAAAAAATAATGATTTAATTGTATTTAAATTCCAAAGAGATAATCGTACTATTTTTATTACTTTAGGTAATAACTAATCAAACTAACGAAAAAATAAAGATCCTTATAGTTACTCACTGTAGGGATCTTTCTTTTTAGTTTTAAGTACATATCTAGAT
>NZ_NRJF01000232.1 GCF_003585965.1 Psittacicella gerlachiana
AGTAAATAACATAACAACATAAGGAAAATTCTATGCAAGTAAAGAACATTTTTATCGCAACCATCTTAGGTTTAACTCTAAGTAGCGTCATGACTCCTGCAAGTTTTGCGAATACAGATACTTCAACTAGCTCAAGTCAACAACAAGTACAAACTCCTAAAGCTCCCGAACTCTTTTTAGATGGTTATACTTTAGAGCGTACAAATGTTCTTGAAGTGGATGGAGTAAAAGTTTATTCAGGTTTATTTACTAATGGTTTAATTCAGCAAGTACTCATCCGTGTAAGCCCTGAAACTGTACCTATGACTGTTTACAATGTAAATAGTTTATCGGTACAAGCTCCTACAGATATGAGTGCGGAAGTGATTAATCAAGTATTAGAATCTTACGCTTTATCACAGCGTGTAACTAAATAAAGAAATAACCAATTAAATAATCCTCTACGCACTTAAGTAGAGGATTATTTATTTTAAGCAGGAAGATAAAATTTTACGAGAGATTTTGATTAAAAAGATTTTATAAGAAGCTGGAAGAGAATGAGAGATTCTTGATAGTTGTCTGTCTAAAGAGGCAACTTTGTTCCAACTCTTGAATGGGAGTAGCAAGAAAGTAAAGCAAGTAAACTTTTCCTTGCTAAGTATTTTTAATGTGAGAATAAAGATGAAAAAATTAACAATTTTAACGCTCTTAGGGTTAACTTTAGTTCCTCAAGCCTTTGCTCAAGCTTCGGCGTTTACGAATGTAAAACCTGAACCCCCAGCTTTCTATGCAATTGATGGTTATACCGCCCAAAGAACCGTTTCAGTAGCTCTCGAAGATGGACGTACTCTATGGGGAGCTTGGTTCACCAATCATTTAGTTGATTTAATTATGATTAAGGAAACTAATGATCCTGTAACTATGAAAACTTATAATGTAGGTGATTTAGCAGTACAAGCTCCGGAAAATGTAAGTACAGCTCAAATAAATCAAGTACTTGAAGCTATGGGACGTAAAGAACGTATTTAGTAATTAAAATTTAATCTTAGATAATAAGTAAATCTTAAATAAAGGTCTTAAC
>NZ_NRJF01000233.1 GCF_003585965.1 Psittacicella gerlachiana
ACTTTAGATTTGTTTAACATACAAGCTAGTTTTAATTCAGAAATAAGAAAAATATTAATAAACTTAATTAAAGAAAAAGATTCTCGTATTCTGCTTATAGGTTCATCTTTTCAAGAGTTCGTAAATATAATTCCTGATCGAGTAACAAAATCTCCTGAAGAAAAATTATCTGAGAATCTTTTAAAATTATTAAGTGGAAATGAAGGGTAATAATATGAATAGTAAATGGTTTTCTCCTCATATCCAAGAATGGTTTATTGGTACATTAACTGAGATATCTGCAACAACAGCTAAAGTCAACTTAATACCTTCTAGGCTTCATGAATATTCTTTAAATTTTGGTACTAAAATTCCAATTGGAGTTGTAAACTCTTTTGTATTTATAGATTGTGGAGAGTACTCATTATTTGGTAGATTAATCGAAGTTCTATTAGAAACTAAAGAACGTTTAACCGTTGATGATAAAAATATCTCAAATCATCCGATTGGAATTATTCAATTATTAACTAGTATTGACACTTCAAATGGAAAAAATTATTTAGGAATTCAAGAGTACCCTAATCTAGGAGCCCAAGTATATTCAGCACATCCAGACCTAGTTACTATTCTAGCTAGTAATAACATACATAATAGAAAAGAAGATATTACATTTCCTATTGCAAAAGTTCCAAATTCAAATATACATATACATGTAACACCAGAAAAACTATTTGGCAGGCATTGTGCAATATTAGGTTCTACGGGAGGAGGAAAGAGCTATACTCTAGCTAACTTAATAGAGCATGTACAAATTCATGGTGGTAAAGCTTTACTTATAGATGCTACAGGAGAGTATAAAGACTTTCCATTTGAAAGTTACTATGTAGGTGACAATCCTAATTATAATAACAAAGAAATAACTCAAGTAACATTTCCTCATTGGATGTTTAATGCTTCATGTATTCGTAATTTATTAAGACCTTCCTTTCAAACTCAAGCACCAAAACTAGCTCTAGCGATAAATAAATTAAAATCAGAAAATAAAGAATATAATCCTTACAGTGAATCATTAAGTAAAAATAATGATTATTCATATTGGCCTTTTTATAAGTTAAAATCTAAAATTGAAGATATATCAAAACAGTCTGAAATAGATTACTGTCTAACTCTTTTTACAAGAATAGAGTTTATTACTGGAAATAAAAGTCTTAAATGGATGATTGATTGTGATAAAAGTTTAACTCCTATCCCAGAAATTATTCAAGAACTATGTGCAAATGATAACAAAATTATTCGCTTGGATTTATCATATGTACCGTCTTCGGATAATGCAAAAGAACTATTAGTTAATGCAATAGGAGAATGTTTACTAGATTGTGCAAAATCAGGAGCAATCTCTAATAAAAATCCTTTAATCGTATTTATAGATGAAGCACATCAATTTCTCAATAAACGCATAGGTGATGAATTTTTTAATTTTGAATTAGATTCATTTGGGAATATCGCAAAAGAAGGACGTAAATATGGTCTAACTACTGTTATTGCAACTCAACGTCCTAGAGATATCCCTGAAAGCGTTCTAAGTCAAATAGGAACATTAATCGCACATAAATTAACTAATGAAAAAGATCAAGACTTAATAAGAAGAGCGGTTGGAGCTATTGATAGTAAATCAATATCTTTCCTACCTATACTTAAACAAGGTGAAGCTTTACTTTTAGGAGTAGATTTTCCATTTCCGATTAATGTAAATATCAATAAACCTAATAATGAACCTCATTCTCAAGGTCCAAATTATTCAAACTGGAAAAAATCGAATAAGACGGAAGCGATATAAAGAAATGTTATTAATCTCATTAAAAAGCTTCGAAATCTAATTAAAACGTTTTAATGAAAAGTGCATACTAAAGCCTCCCATTACTCAGTAACGGGAGGCTTTAGTATGTCTTAAAAAATTAACTTAAGAAAAATTTGGTTTACTTACCGACAATTACGCCAATTGCTTTCCCCAAAAATCTAATCTGACTGGTCATAAAAACTCTTGAAGGATAGTTAGTTCCAGGTTTAGTCAACTCGTATAAAGTTACTAAATCTCTTTTAACTTCTTTTACTTGAGCAAGAATTTGCGTTTCAATTACTTTACCTTCAGCACTTAAATCTAAAGCGTAAACCCCATCACCAGCAAAGTGATTAATATTATCTAAAAGCAATACATCACCAGCTTTGGTAATCGGTTCTAACTGATTATCAATTACTTCTAAAAGTAAGGTACGTGTCTTTTTGTAAGTTTTAAAATCAACTAAAGGCTTAAAACCTGCATAGTTAGTTAAATCAATCGCTTGTCCTGTATCGTCGACAAGAATGTTGTTTGTTTTTGGAGTATCTGTTTTACTCATCTAATTTTCTTTTTTCGTAAAATCACAAATTGTTAGTGGGAGTTATTTTATCATATCTTAACTTAAAGCTAAGGATTATTCCATTACTCAGCCTCTAACCTTTGCTCCTCCAAACAACTTCTTATATAAGAGTTAATCAAATATCATATCCCATAATAACTAACTAGAAAAAGTCAACTTAATACTATAACAAGTCAATTACATGACAAAGTCATCACATAATCACCATAGTTAAATTCAGTACCTTAGACAATTGTACGTAAAACCTAATAACTTAAACTTCAACTTCAATGTCAAACTCTAGCTCAATCCCAAATTCAAGCTCAAATTTAAACTAAAATTTAAGTTTTCTTAGATGATTTTAAGTTATCTTAACGTTAAGTTAATCTGCGATAAATAATGCTTATCCTTATCCATAAGTTTATATCTATAGTTTGTAAAGTCTAGTTTTGAGTTTAGATGTATAGTGCCAATATTTGTGTCTATATCCATAGGGTCTATATTTATGTATATATTCATAGTGTCAACATCATGGTCTGTATTTATATAGTGT
>NZ_NRJF01000234.1 GCF_003585965.1 Psittacicella gerlachiana
TTCTTCCCTTATCTTTACAATGATTACTGCTCAAAAACGTAATTAATTACAACTGAGTTTAGCAAGAATTGCTCTAAAGTTGTATTTGCATTATACTTTGATTTTAAAGTTTGTTGGAATGCTGCTTCAATATAATCATCTAATGTTGCAGGAACCTTCACATCTGCATTATATCGAATAATTGCCCAACCTGATTCTAAATTAATAGGAGCAGAGATTTGTCCTACTTTCATTTTATCTACAGCTTGAGTCATAAGATATCTTTCACGATTATCTTTAATATTATCGATATTACCAATTAGACCATTATTTGCTGCAGTTATTACATCATCAGAGTATTGTTCGGCAGCTTGATCAAATGTAATAAGTTTACTTGTTATTTGTTTGTAAATATTTTGAGCTTTAGCTTTAGCTTGTTCACTTGTAAATAAAGGGGTAGTTTTGATAAAAATATAACTAACATTATAAGTATTTACTTGAGCAAGGTTATTTTCTGCTAAAGCGATTTGATAATTCTTATACCCTTCAAACTGAATAGCATCTCTATCAATATTGGTCTGAACATTTTTACTTAAATATTCATTTAATTTTTGTTGATAAAGACCTTCGCGAATTTGTGCCCTTACTTGTTGTAATGAATAACCTTGATATGCAAGAGCGCGAATAAAATCAGAATAAGTTAAACCATTTCTTGCTGCTTCAGCGTAGAGAACATTATCAATTTCAGCTTGGGTAACATTCACCGACGCTTTTGCTTTTGCTGTCCATTCTTGTTTTAGTTTTGAAACTATATAAGATCTCACAGCATTTTTAACAGCATCATCGGAATAAACATTGTTTTGCCCACCTTTTAAATAAGGTTTAATATCAGATGCTAATACAACTTGTCCATTGTAGGTAGCAACAACAGAGTTACTGTTGTTAGATAAATCAAAAGAAGCAAAACTAGGAGCAATAAGACTTAAGCCTAAACTAAAAGCAAGAATAGATTTTGCAAATTTTTTCATGGTGTATAAGAACCTATATTTACTAATAATATTATAAGTGTTTTTCTACAAATGATAATAGCTCTTTAACATCATTAGATTCTAAAGAACCTACACGTCTATCAACAAGCACACCATCTTTAAATAGTAAGATAGTAGGGATGTTTCTTACCCCGTTTAGGACACGAGCTTCTTGTGGTTCTTCTGCGATAACTTCGTATTTATAAAAAGTTACTTTACCTGCAAGTATTTCTGCTGCTTCCTCAACAAAAGGAGCTAATTGTAAGCATGGTGAACACCAGTCAGCCCAAAAATCAACTAATACTAAACCTAGATTAGCATCTTTATTAGCTACTTTGTCATTAAATTCTGCATCAGTTAATTCGTGTACAAATTTACTCATATAAATTACCTGTTAAAAGAGCCTATCAGTAACGAATGATAGAGATAGAAATAAAAATTATTTTGATAAAGATATAGGGAATTCTTTTAATAATTTAAATTTTAGTATCTTGAATAATATAAGGTCTAAAATGTAAATTTAAAGAGTTAGTATTTAATCAGGGCAGATCCCCAGGTCATACCACCACCAAAAGCTTCTAGAAGAATAATTTCACCTTCTTTAAATTTATTTTCTTGTACTGCTGAGTCAAATGCTGTTGGTATTGAAGCCGCTGAGGTATTACCGTGTTTTTCAATAGTTAGAATAACACGTTCCATAGGTAAATCTAATTTTTTTGCAGTTGCAGCAATAATTCTAATATTTGCTTGGTGAGGAACTAACCAGTCAACTTGAGATTTATCAAGATTGTTTGCTTCTAAAGTTTCTGAAACTATATTGGATAATTCAGCAACCGCTATACGAAACACCTGATTTCCTTGCATTTGTAAATAAGATTCCTCTTGGAATTGCTTATTTCCTAAAGTTAGCATTTCTGCATTTTCGTTATTAGCGTGTAAATGCGTGCTTAAAATGCCAGGTTGTTCGCTTGCTTCAATAATGAAGCAACCTGCAGCATCACCAAAGAGAATAATTGTTGAACGATCGGTAGGATCACATGTTTTAGATAAAGCATCTGCACCAATCACTAAAGCTTTTTTTACTGTTCCTGTTTTAATAAACTTATCAGCAACGCTTAAAGCATAGACAAAGCCGCTACAAGCTGCGGCAACATCAAAAGAAATACAATCTTTAATTCCTAATTTACCTTGAACTTGGCAAGCACAAGAAGGGAATAAGTAGCTAGATGTTGTTGTGGCGCATATAATAAGACCTATATCTTCTACATTAAAGTTAGGATCTTTTTTCTTTAAGTTTTCTACGGCTTTTTGAGCTGCATTAAAAGCCATATCAGGAACTGTCATATCATCGTCCATAGTTGGACGGCTTTTTATACCGGTACGAGTAACAATCCACTCATCACTGGTATCTACCATTTTTTCTAAATCAGCATTAGTAACAAATTTAGATGGTATAAAGCTACCTGTAGCAACTATTTTTGAATACATAGTTTAAATAGATAAGTTAAAAGGGACTTTTTCAAGTCCCTTCAATAAAATAAATAATGTTAATTTAGGAACCCAAGAATAAACATAAAATAAAATCAACTATCTGAATTATATTAGAGGACTTTTTATCATGATAAATCCTTGAGTTCCTTATTAGCAATTAAAAATCAATTAATTGCTAAAGTTTTATAAACTGTCAAAATATTGCAGTTTAAGTGGAATACGGGGTATTCCCATTGGAATACCGAATAGTATTATTTAACTTCTAATACTTTTTTACCGCGGTAGTAACCATCAGCAGTTACGTGGTGACGTAAGTGCATTTCACCTGTAGTTGCATCTCTTGAGATCGCAGGTGCGGTTAAAAAGTCGTGTGAACGACGCATGCCACGGCGAGAACGTGTTTTACGGTTCTGTTGAACTGCCATTTAATTGTCTCCCGACGTTTAAATATAATTAATCTGAAAACTAATTATCACTAATTTTAAGGTAAAAGTTGCATTTAAAGCGTTTAATTTTTTCCTACTTAACTTTAGTGACGTTTCAAAATACTGTTAAATTATAGCACAATTAAAATGTAAAGACAAACTTTTGTTAGTTATTTTTTTAGTTTGCCTTTTAATTGACTAAGAGCTGAGAAAGGGTTGTTTTCTAAAGTAACTTGCTCTTGGTTAACTTCTTCATCCTCAAGAAAATCTTCTTCTTGGTCAAGAAATGGATTACAGCTTTCATTAGGATGTTTTGGAGTTAAAGCTATATTCATAATTAGTTCTTCTTCAACTCCTTCAACAATATTTACTTCTCCATACTCATTTATAAGGAGAGGAGAGTATTCTTGAGGAAGAGCATCAGCTTGTTCTTCATTTGCTACAGGACTTAAAGTAAATTCTGCAATGACATCATAAGTGAAATCTTCCATACAACGCATGCAGGTAGAGGTAACATTTATTTTAGCAGTTCCTTTAGCAATAGCTTTATTGGTAAAGTCAAAGGTACAACTTAATTCAACTTCAGCATCTGTGTTAATAGACTTTACGGTATCTAAAGGAAAGCGTTTAAAGTTTTCTTTACTTATAATTCCTTTAAAGTCAGAACGTTTATTAGCTTCATTACGAATATTTAGAAAAGCGGGAATTTTTATATTCATAGATTTCTATAATTAAAATTAGTGCCTTTATTATAACAAAAGATTTAAATCTTTATAGTAGATAGAGGTATTAAAG
>NZ_NRJF01000235.1 GCF_003585965.1 Psittacicella gerlachiana
GCCCGGGTGGCGGAATCGGTAGACGCAAGGGATTTAAAATCCCTCGAGGGCAACTTCGTGCGAGTTCAAGTCTCGCCCCGGGCACCATTTATTCTACTAAGCAGATCAAACAAAAGCTAAACAAAAACTTTTATCTCTACGCCCGGGTGGCGGAATCGGTAGACGCAAGGGATTTAAAATCCCTCGAGGGCAACTTCGTGCGAGTTCAAGTCTCGCCCCGGGCACCATTTTTTCGTAGAGATTTAAAATAACCTTAGAAAAATAATTTTATTATTAAAAATTACTTTTTTAAGTTTATTACAGTTTATATTTTATCTCTTTTTTTTATTAGTAAGTTTTAATTTTATCATATTTTACTCCTTATTTTTACTAGACAGTCTTTAAAGACTGTCATTTTTTTTGCACAAAATTATCTTGAGCAAATTTTCATTCTTTATGATCGCAATTAAACTAAATCTTTTCTTTCATAAAATTTATAAAAGACAGTCCTGAGACTGTCTTTTATCTATCTAATACTTAATTATTTTACAAGAGTTGGACCTTGAAGTGGAAGTTTAGCAACATCAACTACAGGATTTCTTGCAAAGTATTCAACAAATGCTTTAGCGTCATTATAACCTGTATCTACATAAGTAGGGTTATTTACAATTACAGGATAATTATCACCACCATTAGCTAAGAAGCTTAAAACTACAAGTTTATAAGTTTTGTCATCAGCTAAAGGTTGGTTATTAATTTTAACATTACTTACTACTCCTGTTTCAGGATTATAGTCAAATGTAACTCCAGCATATTGTGGGAAACCACCACCTTGAATACCAGCTACTTTAGTTAAGTAATCAACCACTTCTTTAGAAGTTAAATCTACAGTAGTTAAAGTATTAGCAAATGGTTGTACAACTAAAATATCACGATAAGTAATATCACCTGCAGGTAAAGCCGCACGAAGACCACCAGAGTTGATAATTGCAAAATCACCTTGAGCGATAGTTCTTTGCGCTTCAGCTGCTAAATAACCTAATTTAGTTAACTCACCACGTGAAGTTGTTAATTCTTCAGTTAAATTACCTACTTTAATTTTTAATGCTTGGTCACCTTTATCTTGGTAAACTTTTAAGGCATCATAAACTTCTTGGTTTGCTACAACTGGAGTTGCTGCATCTTCATAATAAGTTTTACCTTGAGCATCTTTTAAGCGATTTTTTAAGTTAACTGGAATTAATTCGTAGCTTACTAAAGTAGATTTACCGTCTTTGATTTCAAATTCAGCTTTACCTACATAACGTCCCCAGTAACCAGCTTGAACAATAGGTGCTCCATTTGAATAAGGAACTTTACAAGCATCACCTGGTTTATAATTTACTAACTCCCCTTGATCATCCACACAAGCGATTACGTGAGTGTGACCTGACACAAATAAAGCTACAGAATCTTGTGGTAATTTTTGTGCTAAAACATAATCACCATAAGGTTGAACCCCATGATTACCATTAGGATAATATCCTAAGTGGCTTAATGAGATTACTACATCAGCTTTACCATTTTTCGCTTCAGCATCTTGTTGTGCCGCTAAGAAAGCTTGAGCAGGATCAGTGAAGTTAAAGTTTTTTGTATGTACAGGGTTTGATTGTACTTTAGTTGATGGAGTAGTTGTCCCTACCACTAAGAAACTTAAACCATCTTTATTAAAATAAGCGTATGGTTGATAGAAAGGAACTGGTTTGCCATCAGCACCAACGTAATCGATATTAGCTGATAATAATGGAGCTTGTAACCAATCTTTTTGTAACTTCATTTTATCTTCAGTTACATCAAACTCATGGTTACCCACTACAACTGCATCAAAACCAATGAGGTTCATCCCACGGATATCAGGTTCTGCAAATTGTAAATCAGATTCAGGAACTCCAGTATTAAAATCTCCAGCATGTAACACAACTACTGGCTCACCTTTAGCTGCTGCTTCTTTACGTACATTATCAACGATAGTTTTAATGTAAGCAAAACCACCTTGCCCACGGTTATCTTCCCAGAAACGACCATGAGTATCATTTACGTGAAGAACAATATAACGAGTTGGTTTTTGCTGTGCAGCTTCTTGAGTTTGTGAAGCAGGAGTGGTTTGTGCAGTTTCAGGTTTACAAGATGTTAAACCAGTTAAAGCTAAACCTAATGCTGTTGCTGTTAAAACAGCTTTGAGTAAAAATTTAGTTGCCATGTACACCCTTTAAAAATGGTCACAAAATTATTCAAAACAAACAAAAACTATTTTAAGAGCTAAAAGTAAAATAGCAACTAGAGATTAAATATCTGGAATCATAGCTTAAAGCTATGCTTACAAATACTATTTATTTTAATTTTTTCAAAAGATTTAAGAGCATGAACACTTTTGAAACATAAAATAATCATCATTACTATTTTCAAAAATCCAATCAAAAATTAATTTTTAACTGTATCTTTTAAGAACTGTGTTAGACCCTTAAATTTCCCATAGTATAAAACAATTTTTTCTTTTTATAAGAAAAAAATCTAAAAAACATAACATTTGCCATATTTTATTGGAAGAAAATGATTAAAAACTTTCATTTGTCATATCATTTTAAAACTTTGACTAACAAAAGCTTTACCCCTAAAAAAGCACATTTCTAATTTTTCTCGCCTATTTTTTGGATAAATTAGTTGTTTGTATAAAAACTATCTCACTAATAACTAATAGTAGGGATTTACTTACATTGCTTGTGCACTAATTAAATGACAAATGCGTTTAATTTTTTTCTTAATAAAA
>NZ_NRJF01000236.1 GCF_003585965.1 Psittacicella gerlachiana
AGATTCTTAATCTTTAAGAGGTTTAAGAAATTATTTAAAGAGAAGGATTATCCTCTAATAACTTATAAGGATAAAAATCACTCAAGATAACTTAAACCTCTAGGGCATGAAGAGAAATAAGAAGATAGACTTATACATAAGGTCAGTACCCTATGGGCGATACTTAGAGTTGCGTAGGGTACTATTTGCTATGTTGCTTTTTACTCCTAAATTTTACAGGGCAAAGTAAAATTTATAGGCAAATCTTTACCTTTCCTTTCTTAATTACCCTAGGTCATAGGTAATTTCTTATTTTTTACCAATTCCTTTGTCTAGTTTTGGTTTAAAGGGCAATTTCTTTAAATAATTGTCGTTTAAATTTAAATTTTGATTCACGATTGATAGACTTTAGTTGCTATCTCTTGGTTCTTGCTTGATTTTAAGAAGTTGTGCTAAATAAAACCTTTTAATGAAGCAAGGAGAGTAAACGTGATTAAAAAATTGATTTTTAAGCAAAAGGTTAGCCAAAATCAAATTAAAAAGTTGTAGTGGTAAAAAATTTAAGGTAAAGTCTTAGCGAGGATTTATGAGCTAAGTTTTTGAAAAATCGAAGAAAAGTTGGAGAAGAAAGTGATTGTTGAATAAATGTTAATATTATTTTGACAAATTTTGACTTTACTTCATTAATTTTCTGTGTTACTCTATAAAGAGAGCAAAGAAACTAACTTTCTTTTGATCTAAACAACATAGACAAACAAATAATAAAACAACAAAAAGCACTTATAGCTAGTTTTGTTAAGTTGAGACTCACAAAAAGCTATATATGCTAATTGCATCATTTAAATTAACATAAGAATAATATATAAGGAGAAAGCATATGACTAACTTAAAAGATAAAGTTTTATTTGGAATTTCAACTCTTGTTGCATTCTCTTTAGTGATCTTAGCGGTAGTTGGTCACTAATTAAAATAGAATTTTCTCGTAGGGATTACGATAAACCAATAAACTCATAATATATTTCATATATCTTAGTTCCCATAGTCAGGAGATACTAAGTTTACCTTTATTATAGAAGCGATCTTGAGCCATAGCGTTCGAGGTCGCTTTTTTTATGTTGGCAAAAGCAAAATTGTGCGAGAGAAAGCTTGGATGAAGATTGTGTAAACGAACACTAAGAAAATGTTTGAAGAGAAAAGAAAATGAGAGAACTGTTTTAACTTTTTACAAGAAAGATAGCAAAAACTTGATACAACTTTGGAGGAGCAGGATATTCTAGAGAAAAGATAAGAAAATTATCGAGATGCTCAAAGGAAAAAATAAAAGAAAGCTCCGAGGAGCTAGATTGTTCTTCTCCTTAGAGAGTAATTAATAATCATCTAGGAGAGATAAAGTAAACAAGAAATTTTAGTCCTCAAGAAAAAATAAGATTTTTTCTTAAGTGTAAGGAGAGGATTTTTGTTTGTAAAGACGAATCTATGCTCTTGGCAAACGAGAAGAAAATATTTTAAGT
Source organism: Psittacicella gerlachiana (assembly GCF_003585965.1). GTDB lineage: Bacteria > Pseudomonadota > Gammaproteobacteria > Enterobacterales > Psittacicellaceae > Psittacicella > Psittacicella gerlachiana. The sequence goes on from NZ_NRJF01000236.1 coordinate 1,491, forward strand.
AGGAACTAAAAGACGCATTTTTATTGTGGTTTTTAGATACTTTAAGAGAGAAAATTGAGGTAAACAAAGAGAAAAAAGTGTGACTTATGACAACTTTTTTCTAAAGTTTTCCTCAAAAAACTGATTATAAATGATCAAATAATTAAGTTGTTGCTTATATATCAAGGTTTTAAGGGGAAGGGGACTATTACATAAGGGCAAAATAATTTATTTAGTGCCTACAGCATATTATGTATATAATGGTAAGCAAGCTAGAGAAAACAATAAGCGAGAAAAATTAATCTCCCTCGATCTAGGAATAGATGAACAAAAGTCTATTCCGGATCTTCTCCCCTCGATTCTTTCCCTCATTTAAAGAGGGGAGGTTTCTCATTAGGCTTTTGTTTTCTTTTTGCTAATAATACCTAAAAAGTAGATAAGAAGCTCTTAATTATGAGCTTTTACATTACATACTATCGGGGTGAGCCTCCATTAATCCCCGATAGTATATTTTCTCAAGGAGTTTCTTATTCTACATTTCTAGGTTGGCTATTTTTAACCCGTTTTCCTCTTGCAATCTTGAGGGGTCTTAAGTTAGAATATATCAGCTTATTTAAAGTGCAGAAAAAGTTATTTTTAAGTGAGAAATGCTTAGAAATTTTCTAAGATAATTTTCTTTCTAAGGTAATCTTACTAAGGTAATTTCATACTTAGATAACATATGCCCTAAATAGCTAGCTACTTAAGTGATTAGGCGTTAAGATTTCAAATAACAGATTACTTTATAACGAAATTATTTAAAATAGTAGCCTTGTACCTTAATAATAGATATGACAGTTTAACTTGTTACTGCGAGATTTGATTTGATGGCTTCTATAGTGAAGGCTACTGCTTTAAATAACTTTTTTTCGATAATTTCTTAAATCTGATGCCATACATTAAATTGGCAATCAAAATTTAAGTTTACTGATCATGTTTACTATATTCTTTGTTAACTGATATTTATATCACATGGCATCAGTTTTAAGAGATTACGATTTTTTATGTTTTATGCTTTAGTAGTTAGCTGATTGCAGTTACTAAAGAAACACCGATTACTTTTAAATTAGCAATAATTTGAAAGTTGTCTCTGCAAACAACTTGCCTCAAAACGTTGTTTGCATTAACCCGTAGAATCGTAGACGCCAATTTTTTGCGATTCTTCTGCATACGCCAACTTTGATGCAGCAGGGTAGATTACAACAGAATGAATAAAGATTAAGACTAGAATTAGTCGTTATATGTTTGCAATTGTAGATGATAAAAATTTGGACCAAAGTTTTTATGATTTACTCTTGCCACTGTATTATGTTTAAATGTTAGCATAATATTTCCTTAAGTCACAGCGATTTACCGCTGTGACAATTTTTTTGTGCAAAAATTAGAGTTTTGACATTAACTCCAAAGCTGAAAGCTTGTAATCTTTAAGGAGTTGTTAAGGCAATCTTTAAGGAGTTATAAAAGTAATACTTCGAGAAATAAGATCTTATCAAGCAACTTTATATAAGGCAGGTGAAGTTATTTCTTTATATAAGGTGAGCAAGATAGCTCTTTATACTCTATATAAGGAGGTAAGAAACGCTATCTTTATATAAGCACTAAGTAAATCTACATCTTTATATAAGGAAGTAAGGTGAGATGAGAAGAACCCAAGTAAGGAGAGAGGGGAAGAGTCTGAGAAGTACAAGATGGTTTGCATCTAGTAATCTTGCTTACTTGTTTTTATGAAAAAGATCTTGCTAAAAAATAATTTTATGCAAAATAATTAATTATTTTCTCTAAAATGACTAAAATATAAGGATTTGCAGTGCGAAATCTATAATTAAAAATTAAATAATTAAGAGAAAAATTAATTTTAACTGAGTAAATACTTAGTTAAAAACGCCTATTTGCCTTACAAATAGTGTGGGAATAGGGAATTAAATTTAACTGAGTGTTTACTCAATTTAGCTCGATAAAATCGAGCAAACAGCATAAAATCCTTAATTATTGGGAATAAGTTTAAATGAGTAAATACTCACTTAACTATTTACAAAGGATTTTTAATTCCCTATAATAGAAGCATACAACAAGCAAACAAAAAGAAAAAGTAGAGATTACTGAATTTGATTCATAAATGTTTTTATAAAAATCCCCTTTATAAATCACTAAGTAATCCCTATAATATTTAAGACAGAAAACAACATAACAACACAAGCAAACACAACAACAATTAAAAACAACAATTTATAAAACAACATATTATTCTTTCTGTCTTTTTACAACATACTTACAAAAAAAAACAAACAAAACAACAAGGAAATTAATTATGTCAACTTCAATTAAATCATTAATTATTGCTTTAACTTTAGGTTCATCTTTAGTAGCTGGTACAGCTTACGCAGCAGACTATCAAGCTAATGATCGTGCTCCTATTGTGGTAAATAATAAATTTGTGCAACCTGCTTTAAAAACAGTAAACTTTACTCAAGATGGAGTACAGGTAACTGGTAAAGCTTATGGTAGCCAAGACAAGGTTTCTACAGTATATATTAATTCAAACTTCAACAGTGCAACCAATTCTCAATTTATTGTTGATGGTGTAATGGTATATGCTTCAAGTGATTTAACAGCAACGCAAATTAATCAAATTTTAGAGAATTTAGAGATTAAAGGTTCTGTATCTAACTCAGAAGTATTTAATCAATCTAAAGAAGCTGGTTATTTCAATTCAAATAACAATTTAATTAAATAATTTACCTTAGTGGGTAGGTTAACTGTTTTATAATCTAATTTGTTACTCTTGCTACAATATGGAACAAATAGAGAGAGTTAACAAGAGTAACAAAGTTAGGTTATTTTTAAAGACGAACTATAGAAGTAGTTCGCTCTCAAGGCTAATAGTCTATATACATAATTTATCTTTAAAAACTATAATTTAATAGCTTATAAATATATATATTTAT
>NZ_NRJF01000237.1 GCF_003585965.1 Psittacicella gerlachiana
GAGTATTAAATGTCTAATAAAAATACTAATTATACAAATCATGACTTAGATGTTAATATTCATGATAAAAATATTAACGTCACTGGAAATGCTGATATTCAAGCAAAAAAAACCGCAAGCGTACAAAATACTCAATTAAATGCCGGTAAGGGTGTAAACATTAAAGGCGGTAATGTTAAAATTGAGGGTAGTTCTATTATTTCAGGTGGTAATGTAGTAATAGGTGGCGGTAATGTTGTTTTAAATGGAGCAAGTATTTCTAGTAATGGTGATTTAGAAATTAACTCGCAAACAACAGAAGTTGTAAATAAAGTAGACCTTGAAGCAGCTAAAACCAAGTTAAAAAGCAATAATTTATCTTTAGCTGATAATGCTAATTTAACAATTAATACGAATGAGTATCAAGAAGAAGTTGCCCATAAAGAATTTGGTGAGAATGCAACTTTAACCGTAAAAGATAAAAAGTAATTTAAGAGTTATGCTTAAAAGTCATGTTCATATAATGGGCATGACTTTTACTTTTTTATCTTTTCTCTCCTTTTTGCTTACTATAAGGTGATATAATCATATAAAAATTATTGACCGATAATCTTCTAGTTAATATTTAGCTGTTTATTTAAATATTAACTAGCAGTATTGTTAACTCTTAATACACTATATTTATTAAAGTAATCATATGAAAATTAAAACTCGTTTTGCTCCTAGCCCTACAGGATTTTTACATATTGGCGGTGCTCGTACTTCATTATATTCTTGGTTATATGCTCGTCATAACGATGGAAAATTTGTTCTTCGAGTAGAAGATACCGATTTTGAACGTAACTCAGAAGAAGCTACGCATGCCATTATTGAAGCTATGGAATGGTTAGGAATGAACTATGATGAAGGTCCTTATTTCCAATCTAAACGTATGGATAGATATGCAGAAGTAATTGAGAAAATGTTAGCAGAAGGGACAGCTTATCGTTGCTACTGCTCTAAAGAACAGTTACAAGCTGATAGAGAAAGACAAGAAGAGAATAAAGAAAAGCCTAAATATGTAGGTCGTTGCCGTCATTTATCTCCACAAGAACAAGATTTAAGTGCACCTCATTGTATTCGTTTTAAAAATCCAGAAACGGGAGTGGTTACTTTTGATGATGCGATTCGTGGTGAAATTTCATTTAATAATGAAGAGTTAGATGATTTTATTATTGCGAGAACTGATGGTACGCCAACATACAACTTCTGTGTTGTGGTGGATGATTATGACATGGGGATTACTCATGTAATTCGTGGTGAAGATCATATTAATAATACTCCACGTCAAATTAATGTACTAGAAGCTATAGGAGCTCAAATTCCTACTTATGCTCATGTTTCAATGATTAATGGTTCTGATGGTAAAAAGTTATCTAAGCGTCATGGGGCTGTAAATGTAATGCAGTTTAAAGAAGATGGATATTTGCCTGAAGCGATTATTAATTATATTGCTCGTTTAGGATGGGGACATGGAGACCAAGAAGTATTTTCACGTGAAGAGCTAATTAAATATTTTGATATTAGCAATGTAAGTAAAAACCCTTCTTCATTTGACTATGCAAAATTAAATTGGTTAAATCAACATTACATGCGTGAGTTATCTGCAAAAGATTTAGCTGATAAAGTACGTCCTTTTGTTTCTTACGATGTAGATTCTAAAGCTACTGCGCCTTTTGCGCAAGTTGTAGAATTATTTGTAGATCGTTGTCATACCCTTAAAGAAATTGCTGAGCAAGTAGCTTATATTTATACTCCAGTAACGCAATTAGATGAAGTGGCTGCTAAAAAGCATCTAAAAAATCTTGAGGTGTTAGAACTATTAAAAGCTAAGTTATCTGCTG
>NZ_NRJF01000238.1 GCF_003585965.1 Psittacicella gerlachiana
ATATAATGTTTAGGTATTACCTGTATAAGTATTACTTATATGAATTAGAAACAAATCCATCATTAAATCATAATTTACCTTGGAGTATTTATGAAATTTTTAAATTCAGAAATCTATCAACAAAGAAAAGAGCTTAATGAACCATTACCATTTGTTTTACTAGATGAAACAAACAACACTGATAAAACACCAACTATAATAAACAATGAAATAGAAAAAATTATACAAAAGAACTTAAATAAAGTTCTTGATGCAGATAATCTACTCATATTAGCAGGCTCTGGATCTTCATTACACTTCGGAAATAAAGCTCCAAGTATGAAAACATTATGGAGAAAATGTGCTAAAAACGTAGCAAACATAAAAATAAAAGATATAAAAAACTTTACAAACTATGTAGAAATTAAGAAAGCAAATAAAATAAAAGGAAACAATATAGAATTACTCCTTTCTTGTTGTGATAATTTTTTATCTATGAATCCCGAAATCAATTCTAAAAATGATAAAGGTAATAATGATAAAATCCAAAAAGTTAAGAATTTTTTAGATAACTCAAAAAGAACAATTTTAAAAGAAACTAATTTTATTTCAGAATTAGAACCCAATAATGATGATTGGAGATCTCATAATTCATTCGTTCGTACTCTAGGTCTGAGAAATAAAAATAAACAAAGACTAAAGATCTTTACAACTAACTATGACTTAGCTTTTGAACAAGCAGCTTCTAATGTTGGAATGATAGTTATCGATGGTTTTGAATTTTCTAAGCCACACCGCTTTAACTCTGCATTATATAACTATGATATTGTAAATAGAAATACTACATTAGAAGGAAGTAACTATATTCCTAATGTTATTCATTTATATAAGTTACATGGTTCTGTTGATTGGATCAGATATCCAAACAATGATATTATTTACAAAGGTAATCCTTTAGATGAAAGCAATAAACATGAGCCTGTTTTTATTTATCCTAGTATCACAAAGTATCAACTTTCTTATGACTCTCCTTATGTATATTTAATTAGTACCTTTGTACATGAATTAAAAAAACCTAAAACAGCATTAATTTGTGTTGGCTTCGGATTTAATGATAAGCACTTAAATAATGCAATATTAATGGCTTTAAGAACTAATCCTGAACTTCTTCTTGTAATATCTACTTTAGATT
>NZ_NRJF01000239.1 GCF_003585965.1 Psittacicella gerlachiana
AGTTCTTGTGTGATCCAATGACTTAATAAATATAATAAATAATAAGGTGTTATTCCATATTTATTATTGGGGAGAACTCTTAAAACTAAAATTTCACGAGTTAATAAAACTTCTGTATCAAAAGGAGATATCATTGCAACACTTCCAATTCTATAGCTACCTCTCCTCACATATAATATATCGCATTCATGTAATGTTTTTTGCTCACTAAAAATTTCTTTATATGTGTTATATGGAATTTTTGATGTTGGGTCTTTATAAACTTCCCAATTCACTATATCTTTTACACGAATATATGGAATATCTCCTTTTCCTTTATTTTCAGATTCAGGTGAACCATGTCCATCAAAATGTTTTATAACTTTTGATGAAATTAATTCTTGAATAGAAATTAAAGATATTCCTTTTTTATCAGCATAAGTTTCTAATTCTTTTGTTTTTTCTTTCCAGTAATATCGAGGTACATATACTTTTGTTTTTTTTACAATACTAGAATCTACTAAAAAAGAATATCTAATATTATCAATAAATTCTTCTTTATTAACAAAGGTAGTCCAATTATCCCCTTTACCTTTTAATTTTTTCAGTTCATTAATTTCACTGTTTATGATCTTTATATCATCCCAAAGTTCATTTGTAGCCTTATGACTGGTATAATCCCATCTAAAAATCTCTTTACCTTGATGATCATGCCCCATTTCTTCAGCTACACACATTAATATTTTATCTTGCTGTTTTGTGTTTTTTTCAAGAAATATAGCAATACATTTAGCATTATTATGAGGTCTAAATGTATTATGAGGTAAATCAATTAAGCAAAATATATTATGTTTTGCCATAAACTCCATTACATATTGAGCTCTTGGAGCATGAAAGTAGGTTTCAGGAATAATCAGCCCCATTCTTCCCCCATCAATAAGCAAATCCAAACATCTTTCAATAAAGAGAATTTGTGGAGGCATCTCGTTATTTAATTTATTTGTTTCAATATAATAATTACCATTCTTTTTCCATTTTTTAGCTAGCCTATATTGTTCTAGTTTTTCTCTTCCTTTAATTTTTATATCTTTTCCAAACGGCGGATTAGCGAGTAAACAGTCAAAAGAATTTAAATGTATACTTTGTTGAGTTTTTATATTCCAATGCAAGGGTAATTCAAGACTATCTTCACAAAAAATACCTCCTTTTCCATCACCTAATATTGCCATATATGCTTTAGAAACTTTAGCTAATAATGAATCTTTTTCTATTCCATGAACTAATGTCATTGCAGTTTTTTGTTTTTCTTCATTAAGAGCTAACTTATTCCATCCTAAATATTTTGCATCTTCCTCCAATAGATTCCATAAATGACGTAGTGATTCAACAAGAAACCCACCTGAACCACAAGCAGGATCAATGACTTTTTCATCAATACCTTGATTCAAAATATTAACCATCAATTTAATCACATTTCGAGGAGTAAAGAATTGTCCCTGAGGACCTTTTAAAGCATAACCAATAAACGTTTCAAAAGCATCCGCAACAGCATCTCTTTCTGCATCAATTAAACAATAGTTTTGTAATTGCCCAACAACATAATATAAAGAATGAGAATCTAAATTTATTTTATCATTCACATCAAAAACTTCTTTATATTTTGATTTTACTGATTGAAATAATTCATTAA
>NZ_NRJF01000024.1 GCF_003585965.1 Psittacicella gerlachiana
TATTTATTGAGAATCATTTATGCTTTTATCAATGAGTGAGTGATAATTTTTTTAACATCAAGGATTACTTAATATATAATATAAAAACACAAAGCAAACCAATTTTCCCATTTTGAGGTCTTTTACAATGGCTAATATTAAGCTTTTTGCTGGTAATGCAACTCGTGAACTAGCAGAAAAAGTTTCAAAACGCCTTTATTCTAAAATCGCAGAGGCAACTTTAGATAAGTTTAGTGATGGTGAAGTACATGTACAATTACATGAAAATGTACGTGGAGACGAAGTTTTCCTAATTCAGTCAACTTGTTCTCCAGCAAATGACCATTTAATGGAAGTACTATGTATGGTTGATGCACTACGCCGTGCTTCAGCAGGTCGTATTACTGCCGTAATTCCTTACTTTGGTTACGCACGTCAAGATCGTCGTGTACGTTCACAACGTGTTCCTATTACTGCCCGTCTAGTTTCAGACTTATTACAAGTTGCAGGTGTGGATCGTGTATTAACTGTAGATCTACACGCTGAACAAATCCAAGGTTTCTTCGATATTCCTGTAGATAATATTTATGCTACAGATTTATTAGTTGAACACTTACATAATACTTCTGATTTAGTAAACCCAATTATTGTTTCTCCAGATATTGGTGGAGTAGTACGTGCTCGTGCTATGGCTCGTTTATACAATGATTCTGAAATTGCAATTATTGATAAACGTCGTCCTGCTCCAAACGTATCACAAGTAATGAACGTAATTGGTGATGTTAGAGATCGTGACTGTATTCTAATTGATGATATTATCGATACTGGTGGTACTTTAGTAAATGCTGCTAAAGCTTTAAAAGAGCGTGGAGCAAGACGAGTATTTGCTTATGCTTCTCACGGTATTTTCTCTGGTAATGCTGTAGAAAAATTATCATCTGAATTATTAGAAAAAATTGTTGTTACTGACTCTATCCCATTAAGAAAAGAAGTTGAAGCTTTAGGTAAAGTAGAAGTGTTAAGCTTAGCTGGAACCTTAGCTGAAGCAATTCGTCGTATTAATAACGAAGAATCTGTGTCTGAAATGTTCTCTTCTTTAAGTTAAGAAGTAAAAAATCTCAAACCTAAAAGCCTGGAGCTGAGCTCTAGGCTTTTTTAGTGTCCTTATCTTATTTATGCTATAATGTGTGATGACAAAGATTATTTTTGTGTAACCACTTAAAATACAGACTTTAAGAAAGTCTTAAGAGTTAATGTCATATGACACAGCATTTTAAATTAGAAGGAACAGCTTTAAGTCGCATCCAAGAAGCAGCTAAAGCTTTACAAGAAAACCGTGGGGTTTTAATTCTTGATGATGAAAATCGAGAAAATGAAGGTGATCTAATCTTCCCAGCCAAAACTATTAATGTCGAACACATGGCACAATTAATTCGTTATGGTAGTGGTATAGTTTGTCTTTGCATAGGTCAAGAACTGGCTACTCGTCTTGAACTCCCTTACATGGTTGAAAACAATACCTCCGTAAACAAAACTGCGTTTACTATTAGCATTGAAGCTGCTCAGGGGGTATCTACTGGAGTTTCTGCTTCAGATAGAGTGAAAACAATTCACGCTGCTGTAAACCCTAATGCCAAACCTTCAGATTTACATCGTCCAGGACATGTATTTCCTTTAATTGCTAATCCTCAAGGAGTATTAGGACGTAGAGGACATACAGAAGCTTCAATCGATATTTGTAAAATTGCAAATATGGGAAGCGAGGGGGTTATTTGCGAAATAACCAATGATGATGGAACCATGGCACGTGCTCCTGAAATAGTAGCTTTTGGGAAAAAATTTAATTACCCTGTAATTACTATTGATGACTTAGACTGGTATCTCAGAACCTATGGTTATAATTTAGTTTAACTTAAATTAGAACTCGAGATCTACCTCTTAGTCCTAAAGTCCTCTAAACTGTATAAAGTTTAGGGGACTTTTGCATTAGATAAACCTTAAAAAACCAAAACTAGAATAAACACTTTTAACTATTACAAAAAATGATCATTAAAAAATAGAGTCCTCCGAACTTTAACTTTAAATTCAGAGGACTCTATTTTTAACTAATTTTATTCTAATCAAAAAAGCTTTTAGCTCTTTAATTATTATATTAGTTTATTATAAATAATGACTATTATTTAGTACCAAAAATCTTGTCACCTGCATCACCTAAACCTGGGATAATATATCCATGATCATTTAAGTGATCATCTACAGAAGCACAATATAATTCAACATCAGGATGTGCTTGTTCTAAAGCTTTAATACCTTCTGGAGCTGCTACAAGAACAACACATTTAATTGAAGTGCAACCTTTTTCTTTTAAAAGACTAATAGTCTCAATTAAAGAACCACCAGTTGCTAACATAGGATCAACAATAATTGCTAAACGTTCTTGAATATCACCAGCTAGTTTAGAGAAATAAGGTACTGGTTTTAAAGTTTCTTCATCACGGTAGATACCTACTACAGAAATACGTGCTGACGGGATATGCTCTAATACACCATCCATCATCCCTAAACCTGCACGTAAAATTGGTACTACAGTTACTTTTTTCCCTTTAATACGCTGTACAGTTACCGGTCCATTCCAGCCACTAATTTCTACCTCTTCTAGTTCAAGGTCTTTAGTTGCTTCATAAGTTAAAAGTGAACCTACTTCACGTGTTAAAGTACGGAACTCCATAGTACTAATATCTTTAGCACGCATTAAACCTAATTTATGTTGTACTAAAGGATGTTTTACTTCTACTACTTGCATAACGCTTTTATATTCCTGTTTTGATACACCTTTCCATATTATAACAAAATTTTTCTTTTTTCAGAAAAAAAGTGCTAATAGTTTATGCAAATTGTTTAAGAAAACTAAGTATTTTTAGTATAATACCACTAAGCGCCACATATTTTCTAAATTAAGTTTTACTTAGATTTAAGTTAATTTGCTTTAGATTTTATTGTGTATAGGATGTAAATTATTTTAAATAAGGAAGTTAGATGTCATATCCTATTTTTCGCGGCTCAATTGTTGCTATTATCACTCCGTTAGATGAAAATGGTAATGTAGACTATGCTAGTTTACAAAACCTAGTGGAATATCATGTTCAATCAGGAACAAGTGCAATCGTTGCATGTGGTACAACAGGTGAAGCCGTAACTTTAACCGAAGAAGAAAGTTTAGAAGTTATTCGTAAAGTTGTAGAATTTGCAAATAAACGTGTTCCAGTTATTGCTGGTACAGGTTCAAACTGCACTGCTAAGGCGATTGCCTACACCAAGAAAGTAGAAGCTTTAGGTGTTGACGCTTGCCTTACGGTTGTTCCTTATTACAATAAACCAAATCAAGAAGGTTTATACCAACACTTTAAAGCAATTGCAGAGTCAACAGCTCTTCCACAAATTCTTTACAATGTACCAGGACGTACAGTTGTTTCTTTAGATGTAGACACTATCGTACGTTTAGCTCAACTCCCTAATGTAATTGCAATCAAGGATGCTCATCCTGATTTACATCGTGTAGGCGAAATTGTCTCTCGTACTAAAGAGTTTAATTTCGTTCACTTATCAGGTGAAGATCCTACAGCTCTTGATGCTATAGCTTTAGGTTCAAACGGTGTGGTTTCTGTAAGTGCTAACGTAATCGCTAAAGAATGGGCACAAATTGTTGAAACAGCTTTAAATGGTGATTATGCAAAAGCTCTTGAATTAAACAGACAATACGCAAACGTACATACAAGTCTCTTTATTGAGCCTAATCCTACTCCAGCAAAATGGATTGCTTATAAATTAGGATTAATTAAAACTCCTAACCAAAGACTACCTCTTGTAGGTTTAAGTGAAGCTGGACAAGAAAAACTAACAAAAGTTTTAACTGCTGCTAAAGTTTTTAAATAATAAAAACTATTAAAGGCTCTTAATCGAACGATTAAGAGCCTTAAGCATCTTTATTTATTTTCTAGAGGATTAAATCTTACAATTTCAAAAGTATAGATTTTTAATACTTTAATAAATACAAAATGCACTAAAGAGCAAACTACAAGCGGCACAAGAACGTAGCCTACAAGTAAGCGGAAAATTGCACTTGAACTAGAAAGAATCCCTTCGGTCATATATGCCTGATAAGCAGCTAAAGGACCAATCAAGCCACTATAACCAAATCCTGCACTAAATGCCGTTCCTTGAATTCCTAGTAAATAAGCACTTAAACCACAAAGAGCACCTGAAACCGCTAGAGGTAAACATAAAATCGGATACTTTAATAAGTTTCCTACAAGCATTTTTACGATTCCTAAACCTACAGTTACTGATACCCCAGGTTTATTGACAAACAGCGAACCAATTAAAACACTGATCATTGTTGCAGAACAACCAAGATTTGCAATTCCCGAGTTCACCGCACTTAGTTTAATTGCTAAAGCAATTACTACCGAAGAAATTGGTGAAATAATAAGGATAGCAAAAGTCGCTCCAATAAGTAATGACATTAATACCGGATTTAAAGTAGTAAAATACTCTACGGCATCAGCAATCCAAGTAGTAATATTACTTACGATTGGTAAAGAAAAATCACGCCCAATATAAGCAAAGATAACACCTACAATAGGTAAACAAATAATTTCGAGAGAACGGAAAATATTATTCATTTTAAGAATAATTGCCGAACTCAAACCTGCCATAAAAATAGCATTTACTAAATCACCTAATCCCTGTAATCTTAAAACATTAGTGGCAATTCCCTCTGCGGTAAAAAGCTGTACTAGTGTTAAATTTCCAGCAGAAAGAAAAGAAATAAAACTAACTACTCCAGCTCTTAAAGGATTTAAACCAACAAAAGTTGCAACTAAAAAGCCAATTAAAATGGGAGCTACTCCTTGAATATTTTGACAATATTGTAAAAATGTCGCAATAATGTCACTATTAGCAGCCAAAGGTTTTAAGAGAGATCCCAAAATAGCATAAGGAATTAAAGGAATTACAATTCCCAACCCACCAGCATTTAGAGTTTTAATACAGAATGATTTTATTGACATATAACACCTTAAAAAAAGATCGATGAAATTAAAAATAAGTAAACTCTAGCTAGTAATACTACTATTAGCAAATAGGTTGCCGGTTAAGAGACGTTGCGTAAGCTTTAAACTACGTGCTAATTCTATATCCGCAAAAATTTGCTTTTTTAATTCATCAACAGAGGAGAACTTCTGTTCAGGTCTAATAAACTCTACGGGAGTTACTTTAAGTTCTTTACCATAAAGATCTCCGGTAAAATCTAAAAGATGTACCTCCACTAACCAATTATTTTGGTCTTGGTTAACCGTAGGCTTAAACCCTACATTACATACTCCAGCATAAATTTTAGCCATACCTTCTACTTTTACTAAGCAAGCATAGGTTCCATGTAAAGGAGATAAAACTCGATTTATTTGGATATTTGCGGTAGGAGCATCTAAAGTTCGAGCTAATTGTCGTCCTTTTTCTACTACTCCTGTAAAACTAAAAGGCTGTCCTAAAAGTTCATTTGCAGTTTTTAATTGATTAGCTGCAAGTAAACTTCTAATTAATGTAGAACTTACTCTTTGCTTATTCTCGTTTGTAATGGTAGAAATTACATCTACTTGATAACCATATTTTGGAGCTAAACTTCTTAGTTGCTCAATATTGCCACTTCTATCTTTACCAAAATGGAAATCATCCCCAATAAAAATAGTGTGCAGTTGCACGCTAGTGCATAACTGAGCAACAAAATCATCAGCTGGGGTTTGAGCTAAATCTTGATCAAAATTTAACACCAATAGATTATCAACTAAATGTCCTTTCTCTAAAACATCGATCTTATCTGACAAAGTAAAAAGACGAGCGATTTTTTTGGTAAAAAACTCTAAAGGTTGAGGTTCAAAAACAATTAATAAAGTTTGCCCTTGAACTTCCTTAGCTCTTTTAGCTAATTCCTTTAAAATTGAACGGTGTCCTAAGTGAACCCCATCAAAGTTACCTATAGTAACAAAAACGTTTTTTAATCCAGCGTCTTTTAACTCGGCAAAAGATGAAAAAACTCTCATAATTTGTTAAATAATTTAATTAAATCCGTTATTTAGCCTTTTGATTATAACATAAGAAAGATAGGCATTTTTAGCCATAAAAGCTAAATTCCACTAAAATAGTGTGTTTGTTGTTTCTTATGATAAAATAACAAAGAGCTTTTCCAAAAAATAAGGTAAAAAGTTCACGCTAATACGCCCAAAAATCTTACATTTAAGGAAAGAGATAAATGTTAAAAAAACTTACTCCAAGTGAGTTAGATATAAAGTTAATTCTCAACAATTATAGTAATTGTCTAAGTGAACAAAGTTTAGCGATTTTACAACAACTTTCTCAAAGAACTCTAAGCACCGCTTTAAGTAATCTCGTAGAAGAGTTCTTCACTTATGAAATCAAATCTAATTCAAATCTGCTTGCAGATTTAGATTTAGATCTAACTCTTAAAAATCCTCAGGCATTTACCGATCCTGAACAAATTATTCAACTTCTGAACTATAAAGAAAATAATCCCCAATCCGAATTAGATCTTGGTTACCTCAATAATTATTTTCTTGCTAAATGGTTAGTATTTGATAACCTTGAACACAAACTTGCAGATCTAATCTCAAATAAAGCAAGTATCCTCGCAATTGCTCAATCTTCAAGTCTGCATTCAGTGCAGTCTCATTTTTTTGCCCTTTTGCTTAATAAAATTACTCGTGTAGCTTTTAAACACGAGTCATTTAGCCCTGAGCAAATTTTACAATATAAAACAAATCTTGCTCGAATTGAAATAAACTCGTTAACCAAGGTTAGTGATAAAAACAAAGCGACGCTTACGTTATCACGTGAACGCATCGAAGCTAATTTATTTAGCCTTATTGAGATTGAAGATTTTTCTCGAGCTAATCTTTTTGGAGTTTACAATCAAAAAGATACTGAACAGCCTTATACTCCAGGCTTATTAGCTCTTAGCAATAGTATTTTTACCATTAGTGCTTCTAAACTCGCAACTAATCCCGAATTAGCTCTCGAATTGATTTCGACTCTAAGTAAAAAACAGTTTAATTTAACTCAAGCTCATAAGCTTGATTTAAATTCAGAAGTAACTCCTTTAAGTGTCGCAACTAATAGTAAATTAATTATTCTCTTTAATGGACAGGAACAAGAGTTTGTTCACCAGTTACTAAATCATATAGATAAATATCAAATTCTTGGAGCTTATAGTTATCACCATACTAAAGCTGAGTTTATTAGCCAAGCTCAAAAATTTAATCGTGAGTTTTACTTAGAAGCTTTTACAAAGCAGACCCAAAGCTTTTTACAAGAACAAAAAAATAAAGATCGTTTACCAGACTTTGTTTACCAAGCTGAGAATAAACAAAAATTTGCACCTGAAAGTCTCTATCTCCATATAGATATGGATCAGGATTTAATGCAAGAGATTGCCTATCAGCTCCTCTTTACTTTACCTCAAGTAAGTGAACAAACTAGAGAAGAGAAAACCTACCCTAACTTTTCTCCGACCGAACTCATTGAACACCAAATTAAAGCTGCTCGGAAACAAAAAGCTAAAATTATAGAAGTGATCAGTCAAAATACTTCTTTAAATAAAGAAGAACTCTTGCAAAGTGAAGACTTTCCTCTCGCTCATTTACAAGAGGTAAAACAACAATATCAAGAACAATTTTCTCCTTTAAAAGCTAATAAGGGTTTTTATTTAGAAAGCTTATGTCGTTTAGTGGTCTTAACTCAACTGTTACAAAGTAAAAGCAATTTAACTCTTGCTTATCTTAATCATTTAATCGAACATCTGATGAGATTAAACGAAACGACTAATGTTATTTACTGGTCTGTAGACAAACTAGCTTATCTTTTACGTCGTGCTTCTGATAGCCAAAAACTCGAGCAACTTCTTCAAAGTGAGAACGTAAAGCAAGATACCGAATATCAAGCCTTCTTAAACTATGTTCTTGAAGATTATCAAAAGATTCATACGCAAGGAGTAAAAGTAGGCACGGCAAATGGTTTAGCTTTTGTTGAGGCAAATGAATATACTAAAGATCCGCAAGGTATAGTTTTTAGACTTTCAAGCTTAGCTCAAGGCGAGGCGGGAGCAACCATTGACGTAGATGCCGAAATTGAACTAGCGGGAGGCTTAGCAAGAAGAGCTAATATTATTAGTATTTCTTATCTAAAATCTTTATTTACAGATCCTCTAGAGTTCAGTGCTACTATTTTAACCGAACAGTTATACGAGCAAACTGATGGAGACAGTGCAACCATTTGTAGTACTATTGCTTTGGCTTCAGCTCTAAGCAAAATTCCAGTAAAACAAAACTTTGCCGTAACTGGAAGCATGGATCAATTTGGTTATCTCCAAGCCATAGGTGGCGTGAATCAAAAAATAGAAGCTTTTTATGATCTTTGTAAAGCTCGAGGCTTTACTCGTAACCAAGGGGTAATTATTCCGCAAATAAACGTAAAGAATCTTGCTTTACGTGAAGATCTATTAATGGATCTAGCTCAAGGTAACTTCTTTATTTACACTGCTAGTCATATCTCTCAAGTATTTGAACTTATGACTGATTGTCCATTTGCTTTTGCTGATGACAAAACCACCCTTAATCAAAATGATAAAAAGTACCAACAAGCTTATTTTACCCCTGAAGAAAGTAACCACTCATTTATTAGTGCCGTATTACAAAATATAAATGGTGAAGAAAAAGCTAAACAAAATTGGTTACATAAACTCTTACCTTTCTTGCAAAAATAAGCTTAAAAACTTATTTTTAAGATTTTTCAGAGCTTTGATATAATAGGCAAGAATATTTTCAATTATACAAATCTAAAACAAAGGATATTATGAGCAGACCTACATCTTATTCGTATGAAGATTTAATTAAATCTTCACAAGGTAAACTTTGGGAAGATGGACCACAATTACCAGCCCCTAATATGTTAATGATCGATACTATCGATGTTATTGAAGAAAAGGGCGGTAGTCATAATGCAGGCTACGTAGAAGCTACCTTAAATATTAATCCTGAGTTATGGTTCTTTAACTGTCACTTTATTGGTGATCCAGTAATGCCAGGTTGTTTAGGCTTAGATGCTATGTGGCAACTAGTTGGTTTTTTCTTAGGTCACTTAGGACACAAAGGTAAAGGTCGTGCTTTAGGAGTAGGTGAAGTTAAATTTACAGGACAAATTTTACCTACAGCAAAAAAAGTACAATATCGTATTACATTAAAACGTGTTATTGCTCGTGGTCTTGTAATGGGAATTGCTGATGGTGAAGTAGTTTGTGATGGTGAAGTTATCTACGAAGCTAAAAACTTAAAAGTAGGTCTATTCCAAGATACAAGCTCTTTCTAATTTAACTATGGCAAGATTTAAAAAAGATTTCGATTGGGAACAAATTGCAAGAGATAATCAAGAAGCAGAAGAAATCATTTACGTAAGTAAATCTGAAATTAAACGAGATGCTAAAGATTATCGTAAAATTGCAGCCCAGCTTGCAGAATTAAATATTAATAAAATTCTTCCTTTAGGTTTTGACGCTTCGGTAATCAATGCTATTGAACAAGCTAAAGTGATGAAAAACATGGAAGCTAAGCGTCGTCAAGTTAATTTTCTTGCAAAACAATTGAGAAAATATGATCTTGAAGAGTTAACTCTTTTACTAAAGGAAACCAATCCTACAGGACAAATTGCTGCTGGTTCTGAGGTGCAAATTGATAAGCAAATCCGTGTAACTATTGATCGCTTACAACAACCACAGTTTCAGCAAAGAGCACTTGATACTTTAGAGCGTCAAGATCCAAGTTTTGATCGTGCTAAAGTCCTCGAACTTCTTGCTCAAACTGAACCAGGACAAGATCCTTTAAATACAGAATTATGGAATTACTTTTTTGAATTTTTCCGTAATCGCTTAAAAAAATAGAAAAAAGACAGGCTCACCCCCTGTCTTTTTTCTATATTTAGTTATAAATTCCCATCAAATAGTTATTTTTTGGGTTATAGTATAATTGGCTTGCAATTACAAAAAAGTACATAAAATTCACTCCACGCAATCTTGTAAAAGGTGAAATGAGAATATGTGGAGACTGAGGCTGTAGCATACGGTAATTAAAGATATCTGAATCCGAATCAGTACCATAATAGTAACTTACTGCATAAGCATAAATACTATAAAGATTTATTAATACCGTATTTAAATAGTCATACATTTGTTCTAATACTAGATTTACCAGTTTTAGATCATGTCGAGAGACAAATTTATCTAAATAAATTTGCTCGTGCTCCCAGTCACGCGTGGAATAAAGATAACTATATACTTGATCTAAATCTACATATAAGCGCAATAAATCCATACTTAATTGAGAATTCTCTTCTTCAAAATTACTCGCAAAAGTCGAAAGCGGATTAAGGAGTACTCCATATTTTAAACTTTTTTGTACTCCCTCAGAGATTTTTACCGTTTCGTCTTGTGGCGATTGATTTATGCGTTTAATAAAAGCCCTTACTCCAGGAATTAACTCTCGATAATAGTTAATTAGAGCATTAACTTCAGGTTGATTCTTTACTTTATATTCTTCTTGATGCCGTTGATAGTTTTGTACAATACTTTGTACACGTTGAGCATCAATTTTATCTAGGTTATTCGTTTTCATTGTTTCTCTTGCTATGAGTTATTTTATTCGTTTAGATATTTACAATCTCGTGAGTCAAAGTCTTGAGCAAAATACTTTACCTCCTGCAAATACTTTACCAAGTATAAATTTAGCTACTCTCGCCCAAAAACTTGGAGATTATTTTCCTCAACATCCTCTATGGCAACAACTAGAGTTTACGCCCGAAATTCCACGTCATTATGTCATTGTTGAAGAATACACTTATGTACAGATAATTTTTAAGGAAATTGGTAAATTACAACAAAGTTTTGTTAGTGACTACTATAATCCTTATCAAGCTCAACAACATCTTCCATCAGTTTATAAATTAGGTAGTAAAATTAATTTAGTCCTTAAAACTTGGAAAAAAACTCTTAATTACTTAAAACAACTTTATCAAAAAAGCTCTCGCCCTCTTGAGCTAAGTGAACTCATTGTCACTTTAGGGCAACAAAAAGAACAGAGTTTCTTGAGTTCACCAACTAACTTCGAACCAGCTTGGTGGCAAGAACACCAAAAGCTGTTAAAGAATTTAGTCTTAAACTATATTCTTAAAAATAGAGGTAGCTATTGCTTTTTACCTTTAATTATCAATCAGCCTGAAATTTATATTCCAATCCAGCTAAATACCAAAAATGAAAATAATCCAACTTTAGAAATTTTTTATGATCAGACTCAAGGAAATTGTTTAAAAAGCTATGCTTGGTATAATTTATCCAAACAAAAGTTAACTAATACCGAAGACAATCAACATACTTCAACTCAAGCTTATACCTTTAATTTAGGACAATTAATCTTTTTTGAGCAACATCCTGAAAGTAAAATCTATGAAAAACTAGGCTATACCTTAGCTAATTTACATAGTCTCGGAATTAGTCTAGAACAAGGAAATAATTTGCATAGTTGGATCTATAGCTTACAAAAAGATCAGTGGACGCTTTTAGATTTAAGCACAGCCAAGCTCTATGTAAAATTACCTCAAAATGTCATAGATCGGGATATAGAAAATCTTCTTGATCAAATCAATATTACCAATCAAGTCCACATGGGATACTTTTTCTATGAAGACTGGCAAGCTATAGCTAAGGGCTATGAAGATCCCTCTATTTAAAATTATACGCCTATTTTCTACTTTTATGCAAAGAAGAGCTTTATTACTTGCGGTAATAAAGCTCTTCTTTGTCTTTAAATAAATCAAACTCGGGATAAATACCTTTAAAATTTACTAGTCTTGAATCAAGGCTCTTTGTTAAAAAGTAAAAATTAAGCTGTTACTTTACACATAATCTTTATGCTTATTTTTATAGCTTATTTAATCCTTAAGGGACTATATAAAATCTTTTTCTAATTTACTTGGGGTTATAAAAAGAAAAACCAAGTGAAATTAATCACTTGGCTTTATAAATAGTGGCGGAGGAAGTGAGATTCGAACTCACGGATGGCTACAAACCATCGCCGGTTTTCAAGACCGGTGCCTTAAACCACTCGACCATTCCTCCGAAAGAAATCTGAATTGAAAATAAAGCAACAAAAGTAAAGTGGCGGAGGAAGTGAGATTCGAACTCACGGATGGCTACAAACCATCGCCGGTTTTCAAGACCGGTGCCTTAAACCACTCGACCATTCCTCCGTAGTTTTATATTTTTATTTTTGTTTCTTTTTTCAACGAGGTTTATTATATACGGGATACTTTTCTTTGTAAATACTTTTTTTCAATTATTTTCTAAATAAAATTACAAAACTTTGATTTTTACATAGAAAAAATTATCTAATTTTTTGTCAAAAATTAAATAATATTTCTCAATCTTTAAGAATTGCGGTATAATTTGTTGTCATCATAATAGTTTCATTCATGTATTTATTTTATGGTTAGAAAAAAATCCACCTTACATCAAAATGCTAATAGTAAGGGATTTATTAATTTACAAGCAGGTGCTCTTAAAGGTAAAAAACTCGAAGTTATCACCAGCCCAGGTTTACGACCTATAGGGGCAAGAGTTAAAGATGTTTTCTTTAATTGGATTCAGTTTGAAATTAGAGACCGTAAAGTTCTAGACTTATTTGCAGGATCTGGTGCTTTAGGTTTTGAAGCTCTTTCCCGAGGCTGCCGTAGCCTGCAAATGTACGAATATACCAAAGCAGTATATGATCGTCTCATTTTAAATTATCGAAGCTTAAATCTTACTGCTCTTGAAAAATTCTATGGCTTTGTTCCTCAAGTAACCATAAATCTTGCCGATTCTTATCAAATTATTAAGCAAATGTCTAAAACTAAATATGATTTAGTTTTTGTAGACCCTCCATTTATGCAAGAGCAAGAACTCGAAGTTTTAAAAGATTTAGCAGAGAATAATTTTCTCGAAGAACAATCTTTAATCTTTTTACAATTAGATGGAGCCTACGCTCATCTCGTAGATAATCTAGATTCTCGCTTTAAAGTTAGTAAAAGTAAAGCTATAGGTAATGTTTTAATCTACCTCTTAACCTATACTAATACCTCAACTAAAGATCATCTTGACTTTAAAGATAAGTATCAAATTATCTAATTTTTTGGTAAAATATCTATATGTCGGTATACTAAGATCTTTCTTATTTGTCAGCAAAAAAGATTATTATTTATACTATTCCTTTTCATTTTTATCTTAAATAATTTTTTCAAAAAATTACCTAAGATTTTGACTATAAAGTATTGATGTGAGTAAAGATTTTTCTTTTTATGATCAACGCTTTTCTGTAGCTCCAATGCTTGATTGGACTACAAGACACTGTAGAGCTTTTCATCGCCAGTTGACCAAACATTCTGTATTGTATACAGAAATGGTAACTACTGGAGCTATTTTATACAGTAAAAGCGATTACCTCTATTTTCGTCCAGAGCATGAAGGTAAGGTAATTCTACAATTAGGAGGTTCTTCTCCGCAGCAATTTGCTGAAGTAGGGAAGATTTTACAAAGTAAAAAAGATATTTACCCTTATTTCGGAGTAAATATCAATGTAGGTTGTCCATCGCCTCGTGTATCTAATGGCAACTTTGGGGCTTGCTTAATGCAAGAACCAGAAACCGTAGCTCAATGTGTTGATGCTTTAGCTCAACATTGTGATCTCCCTATTTCAATCAAAACTCGTATTGGAGTTGACGATATAAACTCATTCGAGTTTTTGGAAGATTTCTTGATTCCACAAATTGAGCAAGGAGTTGTCGACTTTACTATTCATGCTCGTAAAGCTTACTTAGAAGGTCTATCTCCTAAAGAAAATCGTGAAATTCCACCATTAAACTACCAACGAGTTTATGATATTAAAGCAGAATATCCTGAACTAAAAATTACTTTAAATGGTGGGGTAAATAGTCTCCAAGAGGCTCGTGAACATTTAAAATATGTAGATGGGGTGATGATGGGACGTGAGGCTTTTAATAATCCTCTTGTCCTCTTAGGTGTAGACTCTTTACTTTTTGCAGATTATACTAGTCCATTTGCAGACTATAATAAAATTTTTGATAGCTCATTTACTACGGATCAAGAGTTTACCTTAAATCCTGAACGTGTTGATTTTCATTATAACTCTCATACAGCTTTTGAAAACCGCTTAAAGCATTCAGTAGCTGCTGGCTTTAATGTAATGTCTTCTTATGATCCATTGCTAGAAAAACTAGAGTTCTTACTTTGGCAAATAAATCGTCAAGGAGCAAGACGTTTTGACCAAGCTATTTTAGAAAAACGTAAATACGCTTTTGAAACCTTACAAAATCCACGTAATTTACGCACTCATGCTCCTAAATCTGAAATTACAGATGCCGCTCGTTTTAAACGTGCCCAGCAATTAGCTGCCGGTCAAGCTATGTTTGAAGCCCTAGATAAACTCAGACCTTACTGGGAAGAAGAATTTGCTAAAGGTGTGGGGATTAGCCATCTCTTTAAACCTATTCTTGGGGCTTTTAATGGCTTCCCAGGGGCACGTCAATTTAGACGTTACCTCTCTGAGAATGGCTTTACCGCGGATGCTGATTTAAGTGTTTTATTATACGCTATTGATCTTATGTATGATAAATACACCCAGTATGTAGAAAGTTCAGTGGATATTTAAACCATTTTATACACCTAAGTTCAGATCGACTTAGGTGTTATTTTCATATTTTATCTTGCGATATACAAGGGAAATTCATTATGACCCATCAATTTTTTATTAGCTGTCAAATCGGATTTGAGGAGATGGTTAAAAATGAATTGTTACACTTACTCACTGCCGAGTACAAATTAGCAAATCCTCAAGAGGATGCAATTCCTCTTCGTTGGGACTTTGCCTCTCCCGAAGAGCAACAACAACTTTATACAACTCTTAGCCAAAAATACGCAATCAAAATTAAAGTTGGTGGTATTAGTGCTAAGCTCGAACTCTATCAAGCTTACCAATTTATTTTATGGTCAAGAATCGCAGCTCGTACCTTATTAGTTTTAAATACTGCTTATGTGGAAACTGATTTAGATCTCTATAATGCGATCTATGCCCAAAACTGGCTCGAAATCCTTCATCAAGACTTTGATTTTAAAGTAAACTTTAATGGTTCGAATGAATTTTTAAAAAATAGCCAATACTCAGCTCTGCGCGTAAAAGATGCTTTAGTTGACTATTTCCAAAATAAAAATTTACCTCGTCCGAATGTAAATACTGATGAACCTGATGTTTTATTAGATTGTCGATTACATAATAATCAATTGCAATTAAGCCTTGATCTTACGGGAAGCATGAATAAGCGTTACCGTAGTCGTGCTGGCTTTGCTCCAATGCGTGAAACCTTAGCAGCTAACTTAATTCTCCGTACTTCTTGGGATAAAGAATCACCTGTGTATAATCCTATGTGTGGTTCAGGGGTGTTAGCCATTGAAGCTGCTTTAATTGCTCTCAATATAGCTCCTGGCTTATTTTGTCAACATCATCTCGACTTCTGGCGTCAACATGATGTAGACACTTGGCTTAAAGTGAGCAAACAAGCTAAAGACTCGCAAATAACTCCAGCTCCTAATTTTAAAGTTTATGCTTCTGATAGTGACCGTCACGTCCTTATAGTAGCAAAAATGAACGCTGAAATCGTAGGAGTTGAAGCATATATAGATTTCCAAGAACAAGAATTAAAAGCTTTAAAACGTACAGAGGCTAGCTCTACAGGGCTTGTAATTGTTAACCCTCCATATGGTGTTCGTTTAGCTAATGAACGTGCTTTATATGATACTTATTTTACGCTTGGACAAACCTTAAAATCTCTGTTCCCAGGCTGGATTTGTGGAGTTATTTCTTCTTCAACTAAACTCTTAGATGTTATAGGCTTAAGTGCAAATCGTAAATGGGAAATTAAAAACTCTAACCTCGATTGTCAATTTAGAGTCTATTCTATTCGTAGCTTACAAGCAACAAGTGTAAATACTCAAGTTGAAACTGATCAAGCAACGCAAGCTCTTTATAATCGTCTTGGAAAAAACTTTGCTCGCTTAAAAAGTTATTTAACGCGCAATCAAATTCAAAACTATCGTCTTTATGATGCCGATATTCCAGAGTTTAATGTTGCCGTTGACGTATATACCGATGCTAAGACACAAACCAAATACTATGTGGTACAAGAATATGCCGCAAGTAAAAAAATCCCTTTACATAAAACCGTGAAACGTAGTATTCAAGCTCTCTCAATTGTGCAAAGATATGCTACCGACCAAGTAAAAAATGAGTACCAACCTTTAGTAATTGATAAACTCAGAGAAAGACAAAAAGGGGATTCCCAATATAATCGTCTAACCAAAGAAGGCTTAGAGTTTTATATTGACGAATATGATTGTAAAGTAAAAGTTAATCTTACAGACTACATAGATACAGGTATTTTCTTAGATAACCGTGAATTAAGATACTTTTTACGTAGTCTTGTTATTCCTAAAAAAACTAAATTTCTTAATCTCTTTAGTTATACCTCAACTGCCACTCTTCATGTAATTAAAGCTCAAGCGGCATTTACAAAATCTGTGGATATGAGCAAAAACTACTGTTTATGGTCAGCCCATAACTTTAAACTTAATCAAGCTTCAGCTCAAACGAATAAAATTGTTCAAGCAGATGTACTCGCATGGTTAGAAGCAGCTCAAACTAATACTCAAGAGTTAAATACTTATGATTTAATCTTCTGTGATCCGCCAACCTTTTCTAACAGTAAACGTATGGAAGGAACTTTTGATGTCCAAAGAGATCATGTACAACTTATTAGCAAAATTGCGAACCTCCTTAAAGCTCAAGGTTCATTAGTATTTTGTAATAATAAACGAGGCTTTAAATTAGATCAACAAGCTTTAGTGGCTTTAGGTTTAGAAGTTACTGATATTACCCAAAAAACCATGCCTCAAGATTTTGCAGGTAGCAAAATTCACCAAGCTTGGTTATTAAAAAAACTTTAAGGATGCTTTATGTTTACAGGAATTGTTCAACAAGTAGGAATTATTGAAGCCATTAAAGATTCTTTAAATGCTCGTTCTTATGTTGTTAAATTACCTTTAACTTTTTGTCTCGGAATCAATATTGGCGATTCGGTAGCTAATAATGGTTGTTGCTTGACGCTGGTAAAAGCTCAATTCTTTTATCAAGGAGCAGAATTTACTTCTGAACAAATTGCTCAACTTCAACTTGAAACCTATCTCGAAATTACTCCTGATACTTATGCGTTACTAAGTTTTGATTTAATTAGTACCACTTTAAACTTAACCAATCTTGGAAGTTTAGAAATAGGTTCTCAAGTTAATATCGAACGTAGCTTTAAAATAGGTAGTGAAGTAGGCGGACATATTATGTCTGGGCATATAGACCAAAAAATTCCCGTAATAAATCTTTATCAAAAAGATAATATTTATCAACTTGAATTTGCTTTACCTCAAGAACTAAAACCCTTTGTTTTTGATAAAGGATTTGTTGGAATTGATGGTATGAGTTTAACCGTGAGTTCTATTACTCCTCAAGGATTTACTGTTAATTTAATTCCGGAAACTCTAGCAAAAACAACTATCTCAACAAAAAACATTGGTGATTTTGTTAATTTAGAAATAGATAACAATACTAAAGTAATTGTGAATACAGTAAATAATTATCTGCAAAATTTAAAATTAAGTTAAGAAAAAAGACCGAGGAATTCTCGGTCTTTTTTACTAAATAAATTTTCTATAAAATTCATCTAATTCAAAATTGGTCATCGTAGCTAAAAAATCACAAATAAATCTATCTTTTGCTACCTGATCTTGAATATTTTGATAAATTAGATAATTTTTTCTCCCTAAAAGAGATGGAGTTTTTTTAATATTCACAAAGCATTTAGCAATCATATTACTTCCACGATTGTTTGCTCCTCTAATGCTTTGCGACATAATTGCAATCTCGTACTCCAAAGTTTTAAAGAAATTACAAAGTTTTTTAGCTTTTGTAGATAAATATGCTTCTAAATCTAACAAAGGCTCACTAAAAACCTCTTTCTTACGAACTAAAACATTACTAATGAGAATATCCACAAAAGTAGAGTAAATTTTTCTTCTAACCACTAAATCTGTACTAAATAGTGAATCAAGATAATCGCTTTCTATACAGCCTAGTTCTACCAATTGAGCAAAGATTTCTCTAACTTCTTGATTTTTATCTAGAGCAAAAAACTCTTCCCAATCTTCACGAACTATAGCTTGAATATTTACCGCATCTTCAAGATCGTGAATCGAATAAGCTATATCATCTGCCAATTCCATAATCGAACAATCAAAACTTTTATGTAAAGTTTTGCTTTTAAGCGGATCTACACGTGTAAACTCTGCACGATCTTCAGGGCTTAATGGAGCAAGCACCCAATTAAAAGCTTCAAGATCAGCTTGGTAAATCCCTTTGATTACTTCGACATTTTGGACATTTTCTAGTTCTTCTGGAGTATATTTTGGCGTAAACTCAAAGAATACATGAGGATACTTAATTACTCCTAATAAAGTACGACGGGTTAAATCTAAGCCATACTCTTTAGAGTAATTGGCAAGACGAGTTAATAACCTAAAAGTTTGGGCATTACCCTCAAACCCACCACTATAATACATTAAACGACAAAGTTCACTCTCACCAGAATGTCCATATGGCGAATGCCCTATATCATGAGTTAAACAAATTGATTCCATTAAAGCGTCAGGAGCAAGATATTTTTGCACTAAAACTTTTAATTCTTGGCTAATATCTTCTTGATGTTCTTGACCAATTAAATTAGTTCTTAAATCACAATAAGAATGATTTAATGGATCATATTTAGCTTTAATTACTCGTAATAAACCATTTGAAATCTGACTTACTTCAAGAGTATGAGTTAATCTAGTATGAGTTTTATCGCTATCTTCAATATTAAATAGTTGAGTTTTATGCTGTAAACTCCGAAAACTATTACTATGAATTATTCTCGCTCTATCTCGCTCATAAGGAGTACGTACAAAAAACTCTCCATTTTTGGTATTGTACACTTTCTTTGAACGCCTTTCTAACCAAATATTCTCTTCCAATAACTAATAACTAAGTAATTATTATTACGGGAATCGGTCATTAAAGTTGTCTGAGCTCCAATATATGGATGCTCGGCAAATCCTTTTTCAATAATTTGTTTCATAATCCCTAAAGCTTCACTTGTGGGTACAGCAAAGCCAAGACCTGAAACTTGTTGACCATAGGCTTGGTTAACAATTAAAGTATTAATCCCTATTAAATTCCCGTAAGAATCTATAAGAGCTCCACCTGAGTTACCTACATTTAAGGCAACATCGGTTTGAATTAAATCTTGATACCCTACTTTATCTACTGTAGCACGACCTAACCCCGAAACTATCCCCATAGTTGCAGATTGTCCTAAGTTAAGTGGGTTACCTAAAGCTATTACCACATCACCCACTTTAACATTTGTTGTTTTTATACTTTTAATGGGATGAAGAACGGCGTAGTTATTTGTAATTATCTTTAATACCGCTAAATCTGTTAGTGCATCTCTACCTATTAATCTTGCACGGTAAACCGTACCATCCACCAAAGTAATCGCAAAGTCAGTTGCATCCGCTATTACGTGGTTATTTGTAAGAACATAACCGTCCTGAGTCATAATAACTCCTGATCCGTAGATATTTACAACATCATTACGATTTTGTAATTGTGCATATACATTTACTACAGAAGGGGAAACCTTAGCAATTGCGGCACTAAACGAAAAAGTTCTCGAGTCTAAATTAGCCTCTTCCAAAGCATTTTCAACTTTTTCGATTTTAGGTTCTTGATAGATTGGCAAATTTACTACAGTGGTTACTGCAGGTCTTTGGGCTTGTTCGGTTTTTTCTTGGTAAAGTTTGTAGATATACACTACACAAAAAGCACTAGCTATACCTAAAGCTAAAAATATCAAAAATGTTACTGCTATCTTGAGTGCATGCATATTGTTTGTTGACGTAACGCATTCGCCTTACTATTAGCTAATATATTTAGTAATGGCAAAAAAACTTGTTAAAATCTGATTAAAGATGTATATAGAATACTATTTTAAATCCGTATATCCTGCTTATTATACTATATTTTTCTTCAATCTTAAGCAAAATACAAAGAAAAATATTAATCTTTACCTATATTGTGGTAAATTTAGTTTTTATTTGCCCGCTTATTTAACAAATAAAAGTCAGTATTCTTCGTACTGACTTTTTCTTAATTTAGTTATTGAAATTTTTTCGGAAAGCCTTTGTTCTTTTTATCACGGGCTCTAACTTTTACTTTAGGTTTATCCGCTTTTTTCTGATTTTTACTTTTATCTTTAAGTTTTAATTTTTTCTTGCCTTTTAAAGCATCTGCACTAACTGAAGTGGTAGGTTCTAAACCAGGATAAACCTTAGCGGGAATTATTACTTTCATAAAACGCATAGCTTTACCTAGGAATTGATATTCATGAGCTTGCACTAGGCTAATTGCTAAGCCTCTTTTCCCTAATCTACCCGTACGCCCTACACGATGAACAAAAGTAGCTCCATCATAAGGCAGGTCATAGTTAAATACAGCTTGTACATTCTCAATATCAATCCCACGAGCAAGAAGGTCAGTAGTAACGAGAATATTCACTTTACCACTCTTAAATAAACCTAGAGCTCGCTCTCTTTCCTCTTTACTTAATTCACCAGAAATACCTGTAGCTCTTAGCCCCATTTTCTGATTCATAATAAACTTAACAAGAGGTTGCACACTATCGATTTTATTTACAAATACAATAATGCGTTCAAGTTTAAGCTCACTAAGTAAACTAATTAAAAGTTTTTTCTTATGCTCAATATTATCCGCATGATAATAATATTGCGTTAAAGTATTTTTTTCTGAGCGCGAATGCGAGCCTTGAATAATTAATGGTTTATTTAAAGCAATAGTATTAAATAAACTTTCTACATTATTATTTAAAGTTGCACTCGCTAAAATGCGGGTAATATTTGGATTTAAAGCCTCATTAATTACTTTAATATCATCCATCATTCCCATTTCTAATAAGCGATCTGCTTCATCTAGCACTAAGAAAGACACCTCACTTAAATCTAGGTCAGGGTTTTCTAGTAATTGATTTGCTAATCTTCCTGGAGTAGTTATTACTAACTCATGATTATCAAATACCTCTAGAGTTTCCTGAGCATTAAGCTCACGACTTAAACCTTTTTTCTCACCAATAAACGCATAAGCATTATAAAAAGTTTTCTCGAATAGCTTCAGAGCTAAGTTATAGATTTGCGTTGCTAAATCATGAGAAGGAGCAACCACTAACACTTTACATTTTTTACTTGGACGAGAAGTTTTTGGATAAAAGATTGCATCTAGAGCTGGAATTAAATAAGCTAAAGTTTTTCCAGTCCCTGTTTCAGCTGAAATTAAAATATCATGCCCTTCGTTAATCGCTTCGATAGCTTGAGCTTGGATATTGGTCGCTCGAGTAAAATTGTTCTTAGCTAAATTTTCTTCCAGTCTTTTTGGTAAATCGTAATTTACAAAAAGTTGCTTAGTCTCATCTTGACCTTGACGTTTAGCTTTTTCTTGCTCTTTTAATTCTTTTTTTTCTGCAACCAATTGAATTAGTCTTTTATCCAATTTTGGACTTTTAAACTTTTTCTTTTTGTGCTTAGCTTGTTCTTCTTTAGCTTGTTCTTCTTTAGCTTCTACTTTTTTGCTCGCTTGCTCTTGAGCTTGATGTAAAAGTGAAGATAAAACATCTAGATTTTTATTTTCATTAATATCTGTCATAAATATAAAACGAAGAAGAACCCACATCTAAATTAGTGCGGGTTCTAAATAAATTAAAATGGTTTACGACCACGACCAAACATATTAGCTAAACCGCCAAGACCGCCGCCACCGCCCATAGCTTTTAATAAACCACTTAATGCACCTGATGAGAACATAGATTGTAATTTTTTCATTTGTTCAAATTGAGTTAATAATTGGTTTACTTCAGATACAGGTTGACCACAACCTTTAGCAATACGTTGTTTACGTGAATGCTTAATAATTTTTGGGTTGCGTCTTTCTTCGCGAGTCATAGATTGAATAATTGCACGAGAAATTTTGGTTTTTCTCTCAATTGTTTCATTATCTATTTTACCAGCTAACTGATTTTGTAGAGCCTTTCCACCTGGTAAAGCTGAGAATAGAGATTCAGAACCACCCATTTTTTGCATAATCTCAGTTTGTTCTAAAAAGTCTTCAAGATCAAACTCTTTCTTGTTTTTTAGAATCTTCTGAGTACGCTTCATTTGTTCTTCAGAAACTTCATTTTGTAACTTATCAATATAAGTTAACATATCCCCCATATCAAGAATGCGATTTGCTATTCTATCAGGATGGAAAGCTTCTAAAGCATCGGTTTTTTCTCCAACCCCTAAAAACTTAATTGGTTTACCCGTAATTTGACGAATAGATAAAGCTGCACCACCACGTACATCACCATCTAATTTAGTAAGAATTACCCCCGTAAGTGGTAAAGCTTCATTAAATGCTTTTGCCGTATTAGCTGCATCTTGACCAGTCATAGCATCTACGGTAAAGAGGGTTTCAATTGGTTTAATTTCCTGATGGATTGCTTTAATTTCTTCCATCATCGTTTGATCAACATGTAAACGACCTGCGGTATCGACAATTAAAACATCGTAATAACCACGTTTTGCCTGCTGTAAAGCATTATTTGCGATATCTACAGGATTTTGCCCTACTTCAGATGGGAAAAAGTCTACACCAACAGTTTGGGCTAGGGTTTCTAACTGCTGAATCGCAGCTGGACGATATACGTCAGCAGAAACCACTAAAACTTTTTTCTTTTGTTGTTTTAAGAATTTAGCTAATTTTGCTACCGAGGTGGTTTTACCTGCACCTTGTAAACCAGCCATTAACACTACTGCTGGAGGTTGAGTACGTAAATCTAAAGCCTCATTCTTATCCCCCATCGCCTTAATTAAGCTTTTATGAATAATATCAATAAACGCTTGCTCTGGGTTTAGGCGTGGATTTACTTTTGTACCTATAGCTTCTTCTTTAACTTGATCTAAAAAAGATCTTACCACCGGTAAAGCTACATCGGCTTCAATTAATGCACGACGCACTTCCGACAAAGCTTCTGAAATATTATCTTCGCTTAAAGTACTCTTACCAGTTAAACTTTTAAATGCTTGTTGTAACCTATTCGTTAAATTATCAAACATGAAAATTCCTTGATTATTTTGAGTGAGTAGTTTGCTAATAGAGTAGCTTAGGACAAAATGCAAACTCAAAAATCTTACGCTCAAATTATAACACAGAAAATAAAAAATCACTGCAAAGAGCTTAATATATTTTTCTCCTAAATGCTATAATAAAAGGGTAAATTCACATAACTTAAACAAGGTCTACTAATGCCTTTTCAAAGAAAGAAGAACATTTATGATCGATTAGGTATTAAAGCATACACCATCAAAAATGAAGGATTATTAGAAATGCCTACACACAAAATAGTTTTTATTAGTAGAGAGGATAATCCTGAAGCAAGAAATGAATTAAGTAAGCTCTTTAAAGGTAAGCCCAACCTATATTTTAAGAACTTAAATGATTTTAGAGCCTATGCTCAACAAAATCCTCAATATATTTATGATATCTTGCAGCAGCATACCTTAACTTCTGTTTTAGATCCTAATGAATATAATCAAGAGCAAAGCCTAATTAAGGTTGGTTTTTATTTAATTTTTGATGACTGGACTTTTGTTCAAGATCGTGCTTCTTTAATCAATATCACTCAACTTATTAAGTATCATCTTGACAATAAAGATGTAAGTACGCCTCAACCTATTGAACGTACAAGCTTTGAAGAAATTGAACATTTTTCTCATGAGCCTGAAGATAAGATTATTGATGTATACATTCTTGCCGAATCAGGTCAACTACGTCCAAGTGTTGAAAACAATATAACTAAGTTTTTAGAAATCGCAAGTAGCTTTGAAGATATTAACTTTACGCTTCAACCTCCAGTAATAAGACCTAATTTACCTGAATTAAATTCTCGTGAACACAAAGTTTTATTTATCAATATCACTAAGGTTCCTTTTGCTTTTTTACATTACCAAGAACAAACTTTTGGCTATATTCATGTGGATGAAGAATTATTTGCGAGTCCTGATCAAATCGACAATGCAATTCAACAATTACTAGCTTCCTTAGAAGCTTTTACCCAAAGCAAAGGTAATTTTAATCCTTTACGCTTTATAGCTTCGGAATTATTAACTCTTTACTCACGTCCATTTGATTTAAGTGCATGGACCGTGCAAAATAATAATCTAGAAAATATGGCTATAAATAATCCCCATGCAGAAAGAATCGTTGATAATATCAACTTACACAAAACTGAACATGAACCTAAGATTAAGATGCTCGATCCCGATAATAAAAACTTTATTCTTGTGTTCTTAGGTACTGATGGTAGTAATGACCCTGAAAACTTTGTCTCTCGTTTAGATAAATTTTTTAATAGCTTTTCTAGTCAATGTTTTGTTACTGCTGAAGAGTTTTTTGCTCAAAAAGCTCTTTTTGATGCCAATGCAATCTATTGTTTTCTTGACTTTGGCAATCATAATTATGAACTGATTAGTCAAAAACTGACTGCAGGTTTTTATGTACATTTGCCCGACTGGAATTTAATTAAAGACAAAAATGTATATAATATGTTCGTAATCTTTAAAAACCTCCTCAACCAAGGTTTTTATGGACACTACATAAATTATAAATATCAAAAGAACTAAGAATATTATGAATATTGAGTACTATTTTTTGAACGATAGACAAAAAGCAATTATCTCCCTCCTAGTTAAGGAAGTAGCTACTGCAGATGGAAAAGTTAGTAACCATGAAGGCAAATACTTTACTCTTCTTGATCGAGTATTAGCTTCACAAGAAATTTTACACGAAGATCCATTTAATTTAGTGAGTACTGAGTTTACCACTGCTGAACATAAATTCTGTCTGATTACTACTTTATTAACTACAGCTTTTATTGATAATTTTGCTCATCCAAATGAGATTCGCTTTATTAAAGAGATTGTTAGTCAATTAAATATCTCCGAAGAAAAATTAAAACAAATGCTCTTTTGGTCACAACGTCAAGCGATTCAAATTAGTGAAGCTTTAGAATTTAAACTTTAATCTACGCCTAAGGGAAGTGTTAACCACTTCCCTTATTCTTTTGTAACTATCTTTGCTTCTAGCTTTATTACTAATTAAAATAAAATAATCCCCTAGATCTGTGATCTAGGGGATTATTTATCTTTCGAATACTATTAAATTAAATTTGATCGCTACGTTTCTAAGTGATTAAACGTTTAGAGATTTTTCAACAACACGTACTAAATCAAAAGCTTTAGTTTTTGATAAAGGACGAGATTGTTTAATCTCTACTAAATCACCTTCTTTTGCAGCATTAGCTTCATCATGAACGTGAAGTTTAGTTGTTTTACGAACATATTTACCATAGATAGGGTGTTTAACGCGACGTTCAACAGCAACTACGATAGTTTTGTCCATTTTGTCACTCAGTACACGACCTTGTAGAGTACGAACTTGTTTAGTCATTACTTACCAGCCTTGTTTAATTGAGTTAATAAACGTGCAACTTCACGGCGAGCTTGTTTAACTAGGTGAGTTTTTTCTAGTTGTCTAGTTTTAACTTGTTGGCGTAAAGCAAATAAGTTGCCTTGCGCTTCCACTAGTTTTGCATTTAAATCTTGTTCACTCATTTTGATTACATTACCGTTTTAGTTACAAAAGTAGTTTTGAAAGGAAGTTTTGCTTGAGCTTTACCAAAAGCTTCACGTGCTAATTCTTCTGGAACTCCACCAATTTCGTAAAGAACTTTACCTGGTTGGATTAAAGCTACCCAGTACTCTACGTTACCTTTACCTTTACCCATACGAACAGATAATGGTTTTTCAGTAATTGGTTTGTCTGGGAATACACGAATCCAGATTTGACCTTGACGTTTTACAGCACGAGTCATAGCACGACGAGCTGCTTCGATTTGACGAGCAGTTAAACGACCACGACCTACAGCTTTTAAGCCGAAAGAACCAAAGCTAACTTCAGTACCTGCAGCTAAACCACGGTTACGGCCTTTATGCATTTTACGGTATTTTGTACGTTTAGGTTGTAACATAATTCAATTCTCTCCTTATTTACGACCTTTACGTGGTGCACGTCTGTTATTGTTGTTTCTAGGTGCTTGTTTACGTTCAGGTTTTGCTGTTTCTTTAGCTAATACTTCTTCGAAACCACCTAAAATTTCACCTTTGAAAATCCAAACTTTAACACCAATCACACCGTATGTTGTGTTAGCTCTTGCTGTAGCGTAATCGATATCAGCACGTAGAGTTTGTAAAGGAACGCGACCTTCACGGAACCATTCTGCACGAGCGATTTCTGCACCACCTAAACGACCTGATACTTGAACTTTGATACCAATAGCACCTTGGTTCATCGCAGTTTGGATAGCACGTTTAGCCGCACGACGGAACATCACACGACGCTCTAATTGTTGTGCAATTGATTCAGCTACTAATTTTGCATCTAAATCAGCTTGTTTTACTTCAACGATATTGATTTGACAGTTTTTAACACCAGATAATGCTAAAACTTGTTTACGTAATTTCTCAATATCCTCACCACCCTTACCGATGATAATACCTGGACGAGCTGAGTGAATGTTTAATTTAATAGCGTTAGCTGGACGCTCGATCACGATACGTGATACAGCAGCGTTAGCTAATTCTTTGTTTAAAAACTCACGAATTTTGAAATCATTTTCTAGAGTTTTAGAGAAATCTTTTGTATTCGCATACCAGGTTGAACTCCATGGTTTAACAATACCTAGGCGAATACCATGAGGACTTACTTTTTGACCCATTTCGTTACCTTATTTTGCGATTACTAAAGTTATGTGAGAAGTACGTTTACGAATATGATCCGCACGACCTTTCGCACGAGGCATAATACGTTTCATTGTAGGACCTTCATCAGCGAAGATCGTTGCAACTTTAAACGAACCAACGTCACTTAAACCTTGGTTATTTTCAGCATTAGCTACAGCAGATGCTAATAATTTACCAATCATTTTTGCAGCTTTACGTGGAGTGTAGCGTAAGATATATGTAGCTTCTTCCACTGATTTGCCACGAATTAAATCACATACTAAACGTGCTTTTTGTGCTGATGTACGAGCATTGCGTAAGATAGCACGTGATTCTAATCTGTTAGACATGTTCTATCTCCTATTATTTTTTCTTAGCTTTTTTATCAGCAGCGTGACCACGGTAAGTACGTGTAGGTGCGAATTCACCTAATTTGTGACCAACCATTTCGTCTGAAATTAATACTGGAACGTGTTGACGTCCGTTGTGAACAGCAATGGTTAACCCAATCATATCTGGGAATATAGTAGAACGACGTGACCAAGTTTTAATTGGTTTGTGATCGTTCGTTTCCACTGCTTTTTCTACCTTCTTCAGCAAGTGTAGGTCAATAAAAGGACCTTTCTTGAGAGAACGTGGCATAGGATTTACCTCTTTTAAGTGTTAATTATTATTTATCACGACGACGTACAATGAATTTATCAGTACGTTTATTGTGACGTGTTTTCTTACCTTTAGTTTGAACGCCCCAAGGTGTTACTGGGTGTTTACCGAAGTTTTTACCTTCACCACCACCATGCGGGTGATCTACCGGGTTCATTGCTGTACCACGAACTGTAGGACGGATACCTCTCCAACGAGAAGCACCAGCTTTACCTAATTCACGTAACATGTGCTCAGCGTTACCAACTTCACCGATAGTAGCACGACACTCAGCTAAAACTTTACGCATTTCACCTGAACGTACACGTAATGTTACGTATTTACCTTCACGAGCGATAATTTGTACGTAAGAACCAGCTGCACGAGCTAATTGACCACCTTTACCTGGTTTTAATTCTACGTTGTGTACAGTTGTACCAACTGGAATTGCACGCATAGGTAAAGTGTTACCTACTTTGATTTCTACATCAGCACCAGATACGATAGTATCACCAACTTTTAAGTTTTTAGGTGCTAAGATGTAACGACGTTCACCATCAGCGTATAATACTAAAGCGATATTCGCTGAACGGTTTGGATCATACTCTAAACGCTCAACTTTAGCAGGTACGCCATCTTTGAAACGTTTGAAGTCAACTAGACGGTATGATTTTTTATGACCGCCACCAATGTGACGAGTTGTGATACGACCAAAATTGTTACGGCCACCAGTGCGTTTTAAAGGCTCTACTAAAGCTGCAAAAGGTTTACCTTTATATAATTCAGGATTAACTACTTTTACAACGTGGCGGCGACCTGGACTGGTCGGCTTACATTTTACAATAGCCATTTATTTAGTTCCTTTCCTTACTCAATAGCAGATTCGATTTCGTTAACGTTAGCGTCTGCAGGTAGAGTGATATAAGCTTTTTTGAAATCGCTACGACGACCTTTACGGTTACCGCGATATTTAGTTTTACCTTTAACATTTAAAATGTTAATAGCTTTTACCTTAACGCCTAATACAGCTTCAACAGCTTGCGCTAATTCAACTTTATTAGTGCTTTTATCAACTACTAGCGTTAATACGCTTTTTTCACCTTGAAGTTTTACTGCTTTTTCAGAAATTAGTGAATACTTAATAACTGACTGTAAACGTGAAGTGTTAGACATTATTTTAACATCTCCTCAAGTTCTGTTACAGCTTCTTTAGTTACTAAAACTTTATCAAAAGCAATTAGTGAAACCGGATCAACTTCATCAGTTAATAAGTAACCAACTGAGTGTAAGTTTCTTGAAGCTAAATAAACGTTTGTTCTTAATTCAGTATCAATAATTAAAGTATCTTTTAGGTTTAATTCTTTTAATTTTGCTACTAAATCTTTTGTTTTGTGTGATTCTAGAGTTAAATCATCCACAATCACTAAACGATCTTGACGAACTAACTCAGAGAAGATGCAACGTAATGCACCCCAGTACATTTTTTTGTTAACTTTTTGGCTGTGATCTTGCGGACGAGCAGCAAAAGTCACACCACCAGAACGCCATAAAGGTCCTTTACGGTCACCCGCACGAGCGTTACCAGTTTTCTTTTGGTTCCAAGGTTTTTTGTTAGAACCGTTTACTTGTGCACGAGTTTTTTGCGCACGAGTACCTTGACGAGCACCCGCTTGATACGCTACAACTACTTGGTGCACTAGTGCTTCGTTGAATGCAACGTTAAAAGCTGATTCTG
This sequence comes from Psittacicella gerlachiana, assembly GCF_003585965.1. Lineage (GTDB taxonomy): Bacteria > Pseudomonadota > Gammaproteobacteria > Enterobacterales > Psittacicellaceae > Psittacicella > Psittacicella gerlachiana. Next base: position 29,553 of record NZ_NRJF01000024.1, read on the forward strand.
ATACACTAATAGAACCTTGACCATTTACTAATGTTAATTCCATTTATAGTTACTCCAGACTTAAGCTTTTACTTTTACAGAAGGTTTAACAACAACGTTACCATTTTTAGCACCTGGAATAGCACCACGTACTAATAATAAGTTGTTCTCAGCATCAACACGAACTACTTCAAGGTTTTGAACAGTTACACGCTCGTCACCCATGTGACCAGACATTTTCTTACCTTTGAATACACGACCTGGAGTTTGGTTTTGACCAATTGAACCAGGAACGCGGTGTGATAATGAGTTACCGTGTGTAGCGTCTTGAGTACGGAAGTTGTGGCGTTTAACAGTACCAGCGTAACCTTTACCTTTTGAAGTACCAGTTACATCAACTTTTTTAACTTCAGCAAATACTTCTACAGTGATTTCTTGACCAACAGTGTATTCTGCTGCATTGTCAACACGGAATTCACGTAATAAGCGACCAGCTTCAACACCTGCTTTTGCAAAGTGACCTTTTTCAGGTTTGTTTAAGCGTGATGCTTTTTTAGAACCAGTTGTTACTTGAATAGCATTGTAACCGTCAGTTTCAGTTGTTTTTACTTGAGTTACGCTATTTTTTTCAATTTCAATTACAGTTACTGGAATTGATTGACCTTCAGGTGTGAAGATACGAGTCATTCCAACTTTACGACCTAATAAACCGATCATTCTTTAATCCTCTTTAATAAACGTCCAATAATTAGTCTAAACTGATATTAATTTCCACACCAGCAGCTAAATCTAGACGCATAAGAGCATCTACTGTCTTCTCAGTTGGCTCTACGATATCAACTACACGTTTGTGAGTACGAATTTCATATTGATCACGTGCATCTTTATTCACGTGTGGAGAAATCAGTACAGTAAAACGCTCTTTACGAGTAGGTAAAGGGAATGGGCCACGAACTTGTGCACCAGTACGTTTTGCTGTTTCAATAATATCCTTAGTTGACTGTTCGATTAAACGGTGATCGAAAGCCTTTAAACGGATACGGATTCTTTTTTGGTTAGACATTTAACCCAGAGCTCCAAATTAATTAAAAAATAAACACATACAAATTCTTACCTCAATGTGTTTAGAGAAAAACACGAGGTAAGGTTACAATTTTGCCCCTACGATTGAGGGGTGTCAGATTAGCTTAAGAGATATCACTAACATTTCTAGCAAAAACTCTGACTAAATTCTCAAATCAATTTTAATTCAATGAACTAAAGCTTCTTTGAGACGCTTACCATGAGAGAACAATTAAATCTTATTAAATGGGAGAAAGTTATCTACTTTCTTTGTAAGCTAGTCGATACCTTGGTCTAGTTATATTCAACGAACAACTCGAAGGTATAGATAAGAGATTGTCTCATACAATCTTTCTTACCCGCTAATCCAGTGCAAGATAGTTTAATAATGTTTTCCTTGCATATTCTACATATATGGATACTCTCAATTTAACACCATACATGGAGATACTAATATTCAATAAAAACTACTAGAGGTGATTTCCTATCTTCGTGATGTATAACCACTTTGCAGTAATGTCTTTTTTATCTGAAATTCGATTTTACGTTTCGGATAAATATTAATACCTGCGGTGTATTATACATAAACACATTTAACAATGCAAAACATTTTTAAACCTTTAAACATAAAACATTGATAAATAAATATTTTTATTTTAAACCAAAGAACCAAAGGAATAACTTTCAATCTTCTTTAAATAAAATTTTGCTACTTGGAAAGTATTATAAAAAGCACTATCATTTAATATACTTAAAAAAATAAAACTTTCACTCGATACTACTTTATTTATGAGATTATTTGCCGTCTTAATTCGCCTTTATCATATATAA
>NZ_NRJF01000240.1 GCF_003585965.1 Psittacicella gerlachiana
CATACGCCTTAAATTTATTATAGATTATTAATTTCTATATTTAAATTATATTTATCTAAAATTTTACTAATACGGGTAAAATTATTAGCTATATATGGGTTGTTTTGATTTGTATCACTCTTAATATTCACAATAAGTTTATCAATTGTGCCATCAGTATGACTAAAGTCAATATTGATTAATCCTTCTTTAAGTAAATTGTTAAAGGTAGAGAAGGTAAATTGATAAGCTAATTCCATGAGTAAGGCTAAGCGTGAAATATGATCATTAAAGTTACAAGAATTGCTCACTAAAGCTTGAGTAAATTTAAAAATTTGCTCTTTTTCTTGTTGAGCAAAGCCATATAAAGTAGTGTGATCGAGAATGTACTTAGAATGATTAACAAAATCTTCATCTGAAATAGAAGTACCCACGAGCATAAACACACAGTAGTTAAAAATATCTTGATAACTAAAGTTTTGTTGTAAAAACTTATCTTTTTGAATTAAAGCTACTGCTTGACGATGGAAACTATTAAATTGTTTATTTTCTAATTGGAACTTACGTCTTAAATTATTAATAGTAAGGATTCTAATTTGTTTAAATAGATCCCCACCTTTATCAGCATAAAGTACTCCTTCACGTAAGGCAGAATCAGAATAGCTTAATTTTTTAAATTTAAACGTTGTAAATAATGCTTTAAGAATAGCTAAACCACCGACTAGAACTAAACGTCCTGAAGCATCAAAACCGTGATAAACTAGTTGAGAAGCTGAGGTGTGTTTAAGAATTAAGGCAAGAAGATCGTCTAAGCTTTCTTCGGTTAAAAAATCTTGTCCTGTGTATTTTATACGGAATGCTTTTACCTGCTCTAAAAGCTCATTAATGAGCTCGGCATTATAGAGATCATGGTTAGTATGTGGAGTATCGAGAAGATTAGTTAATCTTTTTTCAACATCTTTTAAACCATTTTTAACACGTAATAAAGTGTTTTTTATTGTTCCAGAAGAGCCTACGGCAATTTCACAGCCAATGTAGTTAGGAACTATATCATTGTCTAGCTCTTGAGCAAAAATTTCACAAGCACTATCATAGGCTTGAGTAAACTGTTCTTTACTAATTATGCCATTAGCAAAAAACTTTTGCGTAAAAGATACACAACCTAGATTTTTACTCGTTAAAAATTGAGGTTTAAGATCATGAGAAAGAATGATTTCAGTTGATCCACCACCTATATCAACAGCTATAAAGGGATCGGCTATAGGATTGGAAAGGGCAATGCCTTGGAAAATTGTGCGAGCCTCTTCAATACCACTTAAGATATTTATCTTATGGGGAAATACTTTTGCAATTTCATTTAACAGTTCTGACTTATTAACTGTACTTCTAATGGTATAAGTTGCGTTAGCTCTTACTTCAATATCATTTCCAAAATGACTAATAAACTCTTGAATTGATTTTAGAGCATTACAGCAACGTGTTATACCTTCTGGTAACAAGATATTATCTTGTGTTAAATAACGTGCTAATTGCACAGTTATATTAAAACGCTTTATAATTGGACGTGATAATCCAAATCTACGAGCTATAATTAAATTAAAGCTATTAGAGCCTAAATCAATTACTGCAATATATTTTGCTGCTGATTTGTGATGATTAGACATATTGGTTATAAATAAAAAAGTGGTTAGATAGTTATTTAAGAAGAGATTATAGCATATTTTTTCAATATAATTATGTACGAATATAACTGAAATAGCGATTTTCGTAAAAATAAGCTTTAAAAATTAGAAATAAAATAATTTGAAATTCATATAAATAAAGTAAAAGTTTTAAATAAAGGTTGACATAGGTTCTCTAGTTGCTTATAATACTCGGGTACTTCAGAGGAAAACACAAAAAAGGAAACAAGCTTAACTTAAAGTAGAAAATAAAAAAAAGCTTGACAATTCCTTAAAAATATATTATAATATTCCTCGTTGTCTTAAAGAATAAGCCGGATGAAATGAAAAAAATAGAGGCTTATAACAATACAGATTTCTTGTGGTGAGATGGCCGAGAGGCTGAAGGCGCTCCCCTGCTAAGGGAGTATGGGGCCAAAATCTCCATCGAGGGTTCGAATCCCTCTCTCACCGCCATTCTTATATTACGCATCCATAGCTCAGCTGGATAGAGTACACGGCTACGAACCGTGCGGTCAGAGGTTCGAATCCTCTTGGATGCGCCATTATTTAATCTTCTGATATATTATTTACCTATTGCGCATCCATAGCTCAGCTGGATAGAGTACACGGCTACGAACCGTGCGGTCAGAGGTTCGAATCCTCTTGGATGCGCCATTTTTTTATCAGAATGTTTCATATTTTTCTCTTTTACAAAACTTAGTCAGTTGTTATCGCAACTGACTTTTTTCTTGTCTAAATTTTAAGTTATTTGGCATTTTTAGTTATAAAAAATCTTAGTGTTTTTTATAAGCTAAAGTGGTAAATATGGTAAAATATAGCCATGATAAACTGGAGTAATACTCCCCAATAGATAAATATTTAAAGATTTTACTCAAATGCTTTGGAATCTTAAAATTTGGGATACTGTAAAGAATGCAAAGCTTAATTACTTATGCACAAGAATGACAATGGTCATGCTTGCTCCTTTTGCATTTAGTAGTGTAAATACAGTATACGCTGAAACTGTTAATACAGATTTTACGAAGAATTTACCTTCAACTGATTCTGAATACGCAAATTCAGAATCAACGCAAAATATAATTTCAACTGATAATATTTCTAGTAATTTAACAGTATTTAGTTTAAATGAAATTTATCCAGCTTTAAATTATACTTACTATAATACTTTTACTTCTCAAGTTTATGAAGCTATTAAAGCTAAGCAAATTAGAGAAAGATTCCTTTCGAAAGTACCGAAATCTAATGGGTATAGTTACAATTATTCTTTAGAACCTATCATAATTAACGCTGACCATATGTATGTGAGTAATAATGGCAACACTATTACTTATACTGGTAGAGTGAATGTTATTCAAGGGGATAGAGTTGTAACGGCTACCGAAGCTGTATATAATCGTGCCACAGATGGTAAACAATATATAACGGTTAAAGGTGATGTAAACTTAAAATCAAATCAGATTCAATTAGAAGCTGATCAATTGGTAGTTGAGTTACTAAATAGTGGTAACCCTAATTTAGATGCTGCCCAGACTACCTTTGCAATTGTTGATACAATTATGCATGGTCAAGCTCAAGCTCTTGACTCTGAGCAAAATGTTACAACACTAGAGCAATCTCAGTTATATGCAGGTCCAATTAGACCGTTTACACTAAATATTAAAGCTAAAGAAACTGTGATTAATATGAATAGCTCTGAATTAACATTTAACAGAGCAACGATTCGTATTGGTAAGGTACCTTTATTTTGGTTTCCTACATTTAGTGTAAATATTTCAGGAAAACCGCAAAGCGGATTTAAAGAGCCAACAATTGGTATCGGTAATACAACCGGTTTTCGTATTAATATTCCATTTGTTTGGTATATTAATAATCATGCTAAATACACTATAAGTGCATTTTTTAGTACTAAACTAGGATTATTGTTAAATAACAACTTTGACTATGCTTCAAAATATGGTATTTCTACAATTAACTATGCGTTTACGACTTCTAGTTTAAATCGAAAAGATAATACTTATAGATATTACTTAGGTCTAAGACATTTATATAGTAATGAAAACTATACGGTAAACCTGAATTATCGTAGAGTATCAGATAAAAGATATTTTTATGATTACTATTCCAATACAGACTCTTATTTAACCTCAAGTTATACTCTTGCTTACGCAAAAGATAGATGGTCTTGGGACTTGTCAGCATATACTTTTGATCCGATTTACAATACTGAGTCTAAGTCTTATAATTCAGCACCTGAGTTTAATTTTAATTATCGTGAACCTTTTGCTTATAACAAGATCAGATTCGCTTCTACGGGACAAATAGCTCATCTATATAATAGTGATGCTGTTAAATATAATAAAGTAGACCGTTTTTATACTAAAAACTCTTTATTATATTCACAAATAAACTCTGTTTTTAGATCTGATTATTCATTATCAGCTTATACGACTTTTTATCATCAATATAATCGTCAAACTGGTAAATATGAAAATTTATATAGATTTGCTCCAGAGTTTTCAGCAGAATACTCAACTAAGCTCGTAAGAGATCAGTTGGCTTTTAATCGTTATGCTGTAACTGTTATTCCAAGTCTTGGGTATACCTATCGTAATGTAAATCATAAATTTGATAGTCGTTTTAATAATTATGACTCATCTTCATTATTACCAAGTGTGTTAATGATTCAAAATGGAATTTACAATTATGGTATAGACCGTTTAGAAGAAGCTAATGATGTAAATATAGGTT
>NZ_NRJF01000241.1 GCF_003585965.1 Psittacicella gerlachiana
CATTTAATAATTTATAGTGTTGATAATGCTAAAAATCTTAATTTAGATGTTGTTGATAATAAATTAGTAGTAAAAAAAATCTCTTACAACATTATTGTTTCTGAATTAAGAAAGCATGTTACCATTCAAACTCATATTTTGAAGCAAATACTCGAAGAGCATTTTTTTGCTGATGATGTTGTTTTGAGCGATGAGAATATTTTCAAATGTACAGCAGATACAGCTACGACAACTTTATTAGTTGATGAAAATCAAATAAATAAACCTTACTTAATCGACATTAATTTATGTTATAACTCAACATGGATTAATTTTATAACTAATAAAAGTGATTCTTTAGTTTCTTCTCTTAGTGTAGAGAAAGGTTTTAAAGAAATCGTTAATGGTATCAATAGTAATCCCAAAATAAAAACCCCTTTATCTTTGGAAGCTATATACCATGGTTTACGTAGTTATAGATTTTTAGTTACAAGATCTAAAGTTGACTTAAAATTTCCTTTATTTAATGTAAACTTTTATCTTAGTGAAACTGAACAAGCGATTATCTTACCATTACAAGAAGTTTTTCATCTTTGTTATGACAAATTTAAAGAACTTGATCGTAATGGTTTAAGATTTACCTCAGACTTTCTAGATAAGGTACAAATCAATTTTATGGGCTTTGGTGCAGATCTCTTTGATATTTCTGCAGTAGCCTCTCTTGTTTTTTCTGAGCGTCTCATGGATGAGCTTGAATATATGGAACGTCAGAAAGAGCAACATGCAAAAATAACTTCAAATACTAAAGTTGAAGAATCCACAATTAACTTAACCACAGGGATGCGTTATTATAATAACGTCTACCTTCCATCAGCAAATGTTAAAACTAAACAATTAATATACTTAACTAGTGATGACCAATTAAAATTTACACATGTCACTCTAAGAGTTTCACAAAAAGCAAAGATTTTACTTAATACTTGTCAAAGTTTTAGTAATCTAATGCTAGATCATGATGGCAGAGAAAAATATAAAGTATACTTAAATTGTTTAGATCAGTTTGCTACTTCTTTAGGTTTAATTTACAATTTTCATCTAGCTCAACCTAAACCTATAAGAAGAGGTTTCTTGGAGTCTATACTCAAGTTTTTAAACTTTTAGATTAGATTATTTTTGCAAAATTTATAATTTTTTTACGCTAAAAGTTTTATTAGATAACATTGTTATATAATAATTAACTGAAAGCTATTTATTAGTTATAGAACAGTGTGTAAAGTAATTTTGCAAAAATAACTTAATTTTAAATAAGTTAAATTTGCGTAAGTATAAATTCTTTAC
>NZ_NRJF01000242.1 GCF_003585965.1 Psittacicella gerlachiana
ACATAACATTTGCCATATTTTATTGGAAGAAAATGATTAAAAACTTTCATTTGTCATATCATTTTAAAACTTTGACTAACAAAAGCTTTACCCCTAAAAAAGCACATTTCTAATTTTTCTCGCCTATTTTTTGGATAAATTAGTTGTTTGTATAAAAACTATCTCACTAATAACTAATAGTAGGGATTTACTTACATTGCTTGTGCACTAATTAAATGACAAATGCGTTTAATTTTTTTCTTAATAAAACTATATGGGATTACCCAAGCTTAACATTAATAAAATTTAGCAAATTTAAAAGCACCGTGAACTAAATTCACAGTGCTTTTAATAGTTAAGATTAACCTAAAATACCTAACCAATAACCTACAATACCTACCGCAAAACCAGCAAAGATTTGAGTAATTGGCGATAGCCCTTTACGTAATAACCACATACATAAGAAAGTTAAACCTAAAGGTAGTAAACCAGGAATTAAGCTATCAAAAATAGTTTGTAAAGTTTGTGGCGGAGCATTTGGATCAGTCGATGGTAAAGGTAAAACCACATTTACCCTTGCCCATTGATTAACTAGCACTCCAATCACAAAGAGACCTAGAATTGAAGCACCTTCAGTAAGTTTTTGTAATACCCCTGAAGAAGCATCCTGTACAAGGTTAACCCCTTGTTTATATCCAACAAGAATACCATAGTATCTTACTAATAAACGGATAATATTAAAACCGAAGAAGAATACTAAAGGTCCTAAAATTGAGCCTTGAATTGCAAGAGAAGCACCTAAAGCAGCTAAAATTGGACGAGCAGCTCCCCAGAAAATAGGATCACCTACCCCTGCTAAAGGTCCCATCATCCCTACTTTAACTGAGTTAATCGCACCATCTTCGATATCTGCACCATTAGCTTTTTGCTCTTCTAATGAAGCGGCAATCCCTAAAATAGGAGCTGCAACGAATGGTTGCGTATTAAAGAACTCTAAGTGAGCTTTAATTGCTTTTCTACGTTCTTCGTTATTCTCAGGATATAATCTTTTTAGAATTGGTAAAAATGTATATGCCCATCCTAAAGCTTGCATACGTTCAAAGTTCCATGAACCTTGGAAAGCATTAGAACGTATAAACATATTTCTTAAATCTGAATCAGTAATTTTTCTTTCAGTATTTTGTTGTGCCATAGTCCTCTCTCCTAATCATCTAAACGGTTATCTGCTAAGTTAACTTGAGAAGATGCTTGTGGATTTGCCGCAACTGCACCTTTTTGATATCTTGGATGAATTTGGATATAAAGGATAGCTAAGCATAGACCAATTACACCCATACCAATTAAGTTGAAGTTTGTGAACGCAGCCGTTGTAAAGCCTAGGAAGAAGAAAGGCATTAAGTGACCAGCACGCATCATATTAATAATCATTGCATACCCTACTACCACGATAAAGCCACCTGCAACATTTAAACCATTAGTAATTACTGAAGGAATACCGTTGATTAAGTCTTGTACTACAGAAGTTCCAGCTGTTACCGCAACTAATACCGCAATAATTGAAATACGTAAAGAATAAAGAACAATACCTAAGTAGTGGTAAATTTCAATATATTTCCACTCCCCCGTCGTTGTTGCCTTATCGGCACCGTGTTGGAAAGATACACAGATTGCACGAATAAAAATAGATAACACTTGACCTGCAGCTGCGATTGGAATTGCTAAAGAAATCGCAGTTTCACGATCTTGTTTTGCTACAATTACAAGAATAGTAGAAATTACTGAAGCTAAAGCTGAATCAGGTGCTACAGCTGCCCCGATATTTGCCCAACCTAAAGCTAATAATTCTAATACCCCACCTACCATAATACCAGTTTGGATATCTCCTAATACTGCACCTACTAAAGTACACGCAATTAGAGGACGGTGAGTTTGGAATTCATCAAAAATAGAACCTATCCCAATTATTGTCGCTACTATAAATAGTAACACTAATTGAATAATACTAATATCCATAATTACAATCCTATGCTAACCCTTTATCTGCAAAAATTTTCATTAAATCAACAGATTTTTCATTAACAACCTGTCTAACTTCTAATTTAACTCCAAGAGAATTTAGTTCTTTAAATGCAGCCACATCTTCTGGAGTAACATTTACCGCTTTGGTTAAGTTAGTTTTACCTTCTTTAAAAGAAATACCTCCAACATTAACCTCTTTAATTGGCCATTTTGCTTCACGAACTAAAGTTAAAATATCTTCAGGATTCGTAAATAACAGCATAAAGCGTTCACCAGCATATTCCGGATTATTCATTACACGAGTTGCTTTTGCTAAGTCTAAAACGTGTGCCGTAACTCCAGGAGGCGTAGATTGTTTTAACATAGTTGAACGTACTTTATCTTTAGCCACATCATTGTTGATAACAAGAATACGTGAAACTTCTGATACTTTAGTCCAAACAGTTGCTACTTGCCCATGGATTAAACGGTCATCAATACGAGTGAGACCTATAGTAAAGTGTTTGTCATTTTCTAAAGGCTCAATTACTTGCGAACCAATTTTTGATGGTCCATTATAAGCTGGAGCTTGATTTGCACTTACAGTCGATGAGGCTTGTGATACTGCTACAGGGGCTGTTGGAGCTTCTTTTAAGATCTCTTGTCCTTGGTGGGTTGCTCTAACACCACTTCTTGCTCCTTTAACCGCTTCGGCTGCAATTTCTTCTAAAGGTAATTCTTCATCATCACGTGCAGAGAAAGCATTTAGTAATGCAGGAATATTTACTCCGGTCACAATAATTGCATTTGGATTTTGTCCAGCAGCCAAGTTTGCGGCATTAAATGGACTTCCACCCCAAAGATCAACTAAGAATAAGAATTTTTGATCTTCAGGATACTGTGCCATGATCTCACGGTATTTTGCTGCTAAAGTATCAGCATTTTCCCCAGGCACAAAATCCACGGCATGAACTCCGGTTTGTTCACCTAAAAGCATCTCCGTCGTAGCTAAAAGTTGCTTAGCTGCTACTCCGTGAGTTGCAATAATAAAAACTTCAGACATTAGATTCCTCAATAGTTTAAATAATAAACTTTAAATAACTATCCAAAGAAAGTTAATTCTAAACAAATATACTTAAGTGCAAGAAGATTAACTTTACTGTTACTTAGCTCTTTCTGTGAAAGAGCTACAAATAAAACGCTAGCGTTTTA
>NZ_NRJF01000243.1 GCF_003585965.1 Psittacicella gerlachiana
TGCAAATGTTATTTTTAGTGAGGTTGGTTTATAATTTTTTTTAAAAAAACGCCCAGTTTTTATACCCTTAGTTTTCAATAAGGATTTGTTTTTTGATATTAAGTTATCAAATGTTAGTTTTATTTTAAATATTTACCTTTCATTTGTTAGTTATTTTAATTAGGTTGCTAAAGCGAGACTAGTTATAACTGTTAGTTTAATGAATAAAAAATAGAATAAAAGTTAAAGTGTGAAAGAGGGGGAGAAAAAAAGTTAGTAAAAAAAAGTAAGAGAAGAATGTTAGTAAAAAGTGAGAGCAAAAAGATAAGAATAAAATAAGAGGTTAGGATTTGCTTATCCTAACCTCAAATTTTATTAATCTTCTAAGGTGCTTTTAGCAATACCACCTGGAAGAGTTGAACCATTAGCTTGGCTATATTTTTTTAAGTAAACTAAAAGAATTGAAATTGCCGCCGGAGTAATTCCTGAAATGCGTGAAGCTTGACCAATGGTTTGTGGTCTAAAATTCTCTAGTTTAGAAATAACTTCATTTGAAAGACCTGAAATAGTACGATATGAAAAGTCTTCAGGAATTTCAGTATTTTCATTACGCTCTAAACGTGCGATTTCTTCTAATTGGCGATCAATATAACCTTGATATTTGCTATTGATTTCAACTTGCAGAGCTGCTTGTTGATCATTAAGTTTACCTTGAGCAAATTGAGTAATTTGACAAAGTTTTTCATAGTTCATATCAGGACGCTTTAATAATTCAATTCCATTCGCTTCTTTAGTTAAAGGAGCATTAAGAAGTTGATTGATTGCTTCGATATTTTCAACATGAGGATGAATCCAAATTTCTTTTAATCTTGCGGTTTCCTCTTTAATGTTGTTGAGTTTTTCTTGGAAGCGTTGCCAACGTTCAGCACTAATTAAACCTAACTCTTGAGCTTTTGGAGTTAAACGTAAGTCAGCATTATCTTCTCTTAGAAGCAGACGATATTCTGCACGGGAAGTAAATAAACGATAAGGTTCATTAGTTCCTAAAGTACAAAGGTCGTCAATTAAAACTCCTAAGTAAGCTTCATTACGTTTTGGATACCAAGCTTCTTTATTTTGACAACGTAGAGCAGCATTGATTCCTGCAAGTAATCCTTGAGCTGCTGCTTCTTCGTATCCCGTAGTTCCATTAATTTGACCAGCCATAAAAAGATTGCTGATTTTTTTGCTTTCTAGAGAAAGTTTAAGGTCTCGTGGATCAAAATAATCGTATTCAATCGCATAGCCAGGACGCATAATACGTGCGTTTTCTAGACCCAGCATAGAATTAATAATTTTTACTTGTACATCAAAAGGCAGTGAAGTTGAAACTCCATTTGGATAGATTTCAGTAGAATCTAATCCTTCTGGTTCAAGGAAAATTTGGTGTTTGTCTTTATCGGCAAAGCGGACAATTTTATCTTCAATTGATGGACAGTAGCGTGGACCTACCCCTTCAATAACTCCTGCATACATTGGTGAACGATCAAGGTTATCACGAATAACCTGATGAGTTTGCTCATTAGTATAGGTCATGTAACAAGGGATTTGTTGAGGATGTTGTTCTACTGATCCCATAAAACTAAATACAGGAAGTTCACCTTGATCTCCTTCTTGAACCCCTAATTGACTAAAGTCAATAGTACGGATATCAATTCTTGGAGGCGTACCAGTTTTGAGACGTCCAACACGAAGATTTAAGTTACGTAAACGCTCTGCTAGAGAAATTGAAGCTGGATCTCCAGCTCTTCCGCCGGTGTAGTTTTCCATACCTACGTGGATTTTTCCACCAAGGAAAGTACCAGTAGTGAGAACTGCAGTGGTGGTCTCAAATTCTAAGCCGATTTTGGTAATCACACTTTTTACTTCATCATTTTCAATGCGAATATCTACCACTTCTTGTTGGAAGATATCTAAATTTTCTTGATTACATAAAAAGTTGCGAACAAAGTTTCGATATAAAGAGCGATCAATTTGAGCACGTGTTGCTCTTACTGCTGGTCCTTTAGAAGAGTTTAGCGTACGAAATTGAATTCCACAATGGTCTGCAGCAATTCCCATTAGACCACCCATGGCATCAATTTCTTTTACTAAATGTCCTTTACCTATGCCTCCGATAGCAGGGTTACATGACATTTGACCTAAAGTATCTATGTTGTGAGTTAGGAGAAGAGTTTTTAACCCCATGCGTGCTGAAGCTAAACAAGCTTCAGTACCTGCGTGTCCTCCCCCAATCACGATTACATCGTATTTTTTATTGTAAAGCATAAAGAGGTTGAAAAAATATTAAGATCTGATTTTACAAAACTTAGAGCATTACTTGGATAATTTTGTGAAAAATTATCTAAATAATGCTGCAAGTTTGCCTATATTAAATTAGATTATTATATCACATTAAGTAAAAATTCAAGAAGCTTGCTAAGAGATAAAATATAAAAAATCTTTGTTTTTCCTTAGTTTACCTTAAAGAGTGTAAGTAATATCCACAATTAATTTGTAATAAATAAGATTAGATAGAATTAATTTTTTAGATTTACAATTTTGTTTATTTTTATTTTGATTTTTTTATATTTGATGATATAACATTA
>NZ_NRJF01000244.1 GCF_003585965.1 Psittacicella gerlachiana
ATTTTTATACAAGTTAAAATAGCCCAGTCATAGGTAATATCAGTAAGTAAAGAATCTATATTTTGAATTTATTACAGTACAAAATCTTAAAGATTTATCGACCTGTTTCACAACTAGGCTAGAGAAAAAGGTAAAAAATTCAGATGTTAGTTACAAACAACTCTATTTGTAAAAATCTTAAAACATAAAAGTAATACTAATATAAAATTGATTGTATAAAAATAAGACAGATAAGTAATTTTACTTATCCGTCTTATTTTTAGCTTCTTCGATTAACTCAGAATATTTTTCAACAGCTTTACCTATTAATGGTTGTCTTTTAGGCAGGACGTAAGAACTTCTTCCACCAAGCTCAATACGTATAAAGTAATCATCATACTCTTGATCGTATTCGCCCTCTTTTCCATAACATTGTAAACTCTGTGCAAAATACCCAGGTTTACCATCTGGCTGTTCAAAGTCTTTTAAAGTTGTACCACCAGCAGCTATAGAACGTTTTAAAATATTTTTAATGCTATCAACAAGAATAAAAGCTTGCTCTTGCTTGAGGTCTCCAGTAAAAGTGCAAGGATTTATTTTACACTCAAATAAAGACTCATTAGCATAAATATTTCCTACCCCAACCACTATAGAATTATCCATAAGTAATAACTTTATAGGTCTATTTGGTCTCTTTTTAATAAATGAAGCAAGATACTCTCCATTAAAATCATCACTTAAAGCATCAGGACCATTATGAGCAAATAATTTATGTTCTCCAAAATCTTGGTAAGCGATAAAAGTTACTCCGCCAAAACGACGGTGATCATTGTATCTTAATTCTTTACCATTAGAGAACTGAATTTGTACATGATCATGCTTTAATAATGGAAGACTCTGATCCACTACTTTTAAATTTCCAGACATTCCAAGATGGATAACAATATATCCATAGCCATTATCTAAACATACATATTTTGCACGTCTAAAAGCATTTTTAATTGTAGTGTTAACCTGAGCTAAAAGCTCCTTTCCAGGAACTACACGACATTTATCATTATTAATGATAATATTACTAATTGTTTGATTAACGACAAGAGGTTCTATTCCTCTTACCGTAGTCTCTACCTCTGGTAATTCAGGCATAGTAACTTACCTACTTTTTGTAACGTTTACTTTTATTTTGTAATTTCTTTGGATCAACAAAAGGTTTAGATGTTCCTAAACGTCTAGCCGTAGGGCTATATCTTTGCTTAGTAGTTTTACCTTTAGTCTCTTTTGAAGCTAGGGCTTGACTCAAATACCCGCCATTTACTTCTTCTTGCTCTTCGATAACAAGATGACTTTTATCAGGTGGCGTTAAGTCGGTAATTCCCATTTCTTCATATTTACTAGTTACAGGATCAAACCATAAATCAAGAACCTCTGCTAACTTATCTAATCCACGTTTTTTAACAGAAGATACAGGTATAACTTTAATAGGTTCTGGATCAGGATTTTCTTCTGAAGCAACCGTAAATGCAATTAAAGCTTCATTAACTAGTCTAATTTGCTTCATTAATTCCTGTTGCGTTAATTTGTCAGTCTTAGTTAAAACTACTACTACAGGAACTGAGAACTCAACACACCACTGTAACATTTGTTGATCTAAAGGTTTTAAAGGATGTCTTGCATCCATTAAGAGAACTATCCCCGCTAGGTATTCTCTCTTTTCTAAATAAGTACCTAAAGATTTTTGCCACTCAATTTTTAGTTTTTCAGGTACAGCTGCATAACCATAACCAGGTAAATCAACAAGATTTACATACGGAGCAACAGCAAATAAATTAATTAATTGCGTTCTTCCAGGAGTGCTAGAGGTTTTAGCTAAACTCTTTTGATTACATAGAGCATTTAATAAAGATGATTTTCCCGCATTTGAAACACCAACAAAAGCTACTTCTAAACCGTTATCCACAGGTAATTTAGAAATAGATGGAGAACTCATTATAAATTTTGTACGTTGATAATTTAATTTTAGCATAGTAATAAAATGGCTACCTTAACGGTAGCCATTGTAATTAGCGATTACCTACAAATGGAATTTTTCCTGAATTTATATAACGACCGAAACGATTGCTATAGTTATTATTAAAACCAACTAAATTCAGAGAGAAATCAAATCCGTTTTCATATTGGTTATAACCTACACGTCTTCTTTCATAAGAAAAACCAATAGACCAACCATAGTATACATAATTAAAAGCTATGTTTCTATTTACTAGTTTACGATCATGTAAATCTATATAGTTTGAAAATAGCATTGAAAATTGAGGATTTATATCCCAAATATAAGCAAACCCTACTTGTTTTATCTGAGTA
>NZ_NRJF01000245.1 GCF_003585965.1 Psittacicella gerlachiana
TAAAATTTTAAAATTTTAGGCTCTTACTTTTATTTGTTTAACTTAATCTAATTAGGTAGATTAGTTTTTAACACGGTTTAGGTATTCACCAGAACGTGTATCTACACGAATAACTTCACCAATTTGTACAAATAGAGGTACCCTTACTACTGCACCTGTTGATAAAGTTGCTGGTTTACCACCTGTACCAGCGGTATCACCTTTAAGACCTGGATCAGTATCTACAACTTCAAGATCTACGAAATTAGGTGGTTGTACGCCGATTGGACGTCCATCCCATAAAGTGATAATACAAACCGCTTGGTCTGTTAACCATTTAACAGCGTCACCAACTACATCTGTGCTTGCAGGAACTTGTTCAAAAGTTTCTTCATTCATAAAGTAGAAGAATTCGCCATCATTATATAAATAGGTTAAGTTGATATCAAAAACATCAGCGGCTTCAACCGTTTCACCTGATTTAAATACAACTTGTAATACTTTACCAGAAATTAGCTTTTTAATGCGAGTACGATTAAAAGCTTGCCCTTTTCCAGGTTTTACGAACTCATTTTCTACGATTGTACATGGTTCACCTTCGTAGATAAATTTTAGACCTGGTTTAAAATCGCTTGTTGAAAAAACAGCCATTGAATCCTCTGAAACTTTTATCAACGTTTTATAAAAAACAAATACGGTGTTATTTTATCACATTTGCCTGTAATTTGGTAGAGACAAGTATTATTCGCACTAATGCCAAGCTAATATACAGCCAAGATTACTTTTATCTTCGAGAATTATGAACAAGCTTCCTCTAAAGTGGTATAATTCTAGTATTTAAAAGCTCAGAGTTTTTTAAAAGAAGTAGATAAATAAATATGAAATACCCAAAAGCCATTATTGAAACAAAAGCTCTAAAGCATAATGTGGAAATAATTAGAAAATTAGCTCCTAACTCTAAAATTTGTGCAATTGTCAAAGCTAATGCTTATGGACATGGTTTAATTGAAGTTGCACGTACTCTTTTAAATCATGTAGAGGGAGTAGGGGTAGCTCGCATTGCTGAAGCAGAAAGATTAAGAGATGCTGGCATAAATAATGACATTATTCTTCTTGAGGGCTTTCTTGGGGCTGCCGAGTTATTAAAATTAAATGAACTTAAGTTATCTACGGCAGTACATTGCTATGAACAGCTAGAATTAATCGAAAAATATGCTCCTAGTTTAAATAAACTAAAAGTTTGGTTAAAGTTTAATACAGGAATGAATCGTTTAGGTTTAGATGCTGATGAAGCTCGAGAAGTTAAGCTACGCTTAGAAGCTTTAGATTGCATTGAAGAAATAAATCTCATGACGCATTTTGCCAACGCTGATGATCCAAAAAATAACTATACCAACTTACAGTTGGAAAATTTTAATCGTTTAAATGAAGAGTTAAAATTAAAGAAATCTATAAGTGCTTCTTCAGGAGTGTTATTCTTTCCTCAAACTCGTGCTGAATGGATACGTCCTGGAATTATAATTTATGGCATAAGTCCTAGTCATGAATCTATAGAAGATTATGGATTTATTCCGGTAATGAATCTAGAAACGATTATTACCAACATTTTTAAGCTTGAAGCTGGAAAGCAATTACCACAGTCAAATTTTATTAGCTCTCAGGATAATTACATAGGAGTAATTGCTTTAGGAACTGGAGATGGTTATCCTGCGCAAGCCCCTGAGGGAACTCCATTTCTTATAAATGGACGTAGAGTTGAGTTATTAGGAAAGGTAGGTGTAGATTTTATTTATGTAAATCTTGGCAACCAGCTCCAAGATAAAATAGGTGATAAAGTCACTATTTTTGGTAAAGGTTTACCAGTAGAGGTAGTAGCTAAACATATTAATGTCATCACCTACGAATTAACGACAAAGTTAACAACTCAGACTAAACACGAATATATAATTAATTAAGGTTAAGCTAATGAGATACCCTAAAGCGGTAATAAATACAAAAACCTTACAGCATAATATCAGCTTAATTCAAGATCAAAATCCAGAAGCCCATATTATTGCACTTGTAAATGCGAATGCTTATGGACATGGAATTATTGAGATTTCTCGTGCCTTAGATAATAATGTCGCAGCTTTAGCAACAACCCGCTTAGATGAAGCTGAAACTATCCGTGATAACGGTGTAAATACCCCTATAATTGTTCTTCAAGGATTTACTAATCTTGTTGAATTATTTAAAGTTGTAGATTTAAAGGTACAAGTTGTTGTCAGTAATGAAATGCAACTTGAATTAATAGAACAATATCAAGAGCATCTAAGTGGTTTAAAAATTTGGTTACTGTTACAAAGTCCTAAAAACTATCTTGGCTTTAATCAAGAGCAAATATCCCAAGCTTATAAGGGATTAAGAAAAATTAAGGGAATTAGAAGTATAGGGCTTATGACTTATACTGATAGTCAAGAAGCTATAGATCTTACTGCTAAGCATCCTTTTACCGATCTAGCCTTAATGGATAATCAAATTAAACATCTACCTGATTTACCGGCACAAATTTGGTTAAGCTCAGGAGTACAGTTATACGGTTTAGAATCTAAAGAGTTTTATATTAATAACCTGATCACGGTTATGAACCTTGAAACTTTAATTGTACAAATTCACTATCGTAAAGCAGGAGATCAAATTGGTTATGGCAGTACCTATACGGTGACTCAAGATACCTATATAGGTGTAGTTGCTATGGGATATGGTGATGGATATCCAAGAAATGCTCCTACTGGAACTCCAGTATGGGTAAATGGAAGAGAAGTTCCAATAGTTGGTCGTGTATCTATGGATATGTTAACCGTTGATCTTGGTCAGGAGCTAATTGATAAAGTTGGAGATAAGGTTTATCTTTGGGGAGATAAATTAAATATTGAAAAAGTTTCTTCAAAAGTAAACATTGCAGATTATGAATTAACTTCATATCTGACCGAAAGAGTTAAACATGAGTTTAATTAGACTTTTTTTAGTATAATAGGCACTGAAAATTTTAAAAATTATAATTACGCTTACAAGGATTCTGTTATGAAGAATATAAATCCAACAACTACAAAATCTTGGCACGAACTTGAACGCTTAGCTAAAGATGTACCTAGTTTACAACACTTATTTGCTCAAGATAAAGAGAGATTTAATAAGTATCATTTAAATTTTGAAGATATCTTAGTAGATTATTCAAAAAATAATATTAATGATATTATTTTAAAAACCTTATTAAAACTTGCAAAAGATGTAGACTTAGATAGTGCGATTAAATCTATGTTTAGTGGTGAAAAGATTAATTTCACTGAAAATCGTTCTGTACTACATGTTGCCCTACGTAAACCAGCAGAACAATCTCTTGTGGTTGATGGGGTTGATGTTGTAAAAAATGTACACAAAGTTTTAGCACAAATGAAAGAGTTTTCAGATCAAGTTAACTCAGGAGTTTGGACTGGATTTACAGGCAAAAAAATAACAGATGTAGTTAATATTGGTATCGGTGGCTCTGATTTAGGACCACTAATGGTTACTGAAGCACTAAAACCATACAATAAAGGATTAAAATTACACTTTGTTTCTAATGTAGATGGCACACATATTGTAGAAACCTTAAAACAATGTAATCCAGAAACAACTTTATTTATTGTTGCTTCAAAAACGTTTACTACTCAAGAAACTATGACCAATGCTCAAAGTGCAAAAGCATGGTTATTAGAGCACGCAAATCAAGATACACAAGCAATCGCTAAACACTTTGTCGCTTTATCAACAAACTTAAAAGCGGTAAGTGAGTTTGGTATTGATACTAAATATGCGTTCGAATTTTGGGATTGGGTTGGTGGTCGTTACTCTCTATGGTCAGCTATAGGTTTATCGATTGCTCTTTCAATTGGTTTTGATAACTTTGCTCAATTATTAGCAGGTGCTCATGATGTTGATAACCACTTTGAGAATACTCCTTTTGAAAATAACATTCCTGTGATCTTAGCTCTAGTAGGCTTATGGAATACAAATTTTCTAGGAGCTCAGACCGAAGCGATTCTTCCTTATGACCAATATATGCACCGTTTCCCAGCATATTTCCAACAAGGAAATATGGAATCTAATGGTAAATATGTTGACCGCAATGGAGAAGTTGTTAACTACCAAACTGGTCCAATTATTTGGGGTGAGCCAGGGACTAATGGACAACATGCTTTCTATCAGTTAATCCACCAAGGTCGTGTATTAATTCCTTGTGATTTTATTGCTCCTGCAATCACTCATAATCCTATTGCAGATCACCATACTAAATTAATGTCTAATTTCTTTGCCCAAACAGAAGCTTTAGCTTTTGGTAAGCCATTAAATGTTGTCGTAGAAGAATTAAAACAACAAGGTAAAACGGAAGAAGAAATTAAGAAACTTGCTCCATTTAAAGTATTTGAGGGTAATAGACCTACAAATAGTATTTTAGTAAAAGAAATAACACCATATACTTTAGGTCAATTAATTGCTCTTTATGAACACAAAATCTTTACTCAAGGGGTAATTTTAAATATTTTCTCATTTGACCAATGGGGTGTGGAATTAGGCAAACAGCTTGCAAATAATATTATTCCTGAACTCGAATCTGATAAACCAGTAACTAGTCACGATAGTTCAACCAATGGTTTAATCAATGCTTATAAAGCATGGAATAAGTAAAAAATTAAAGACTAGA
>NZ_NRJF01000246.1 GCF_003585965.1 Psittacicella gerlachiana
TGTTGTTATGTTATTTACTTGTGTTGTTATGTTATTTACTTGCGTTGTTTAATGGTGTAGTTTGAAATTGTATTATTTACTTATGTGTTGTTTTAGTTTGCTCTTGTCTTATTTGTTTGTTTTTTGTTACTTTGCTCTTTTTAACCTTACTTACTCTTATAAAATAAGTTGGTTACTCTAGAGGGACAAGTAAACTACGCATCTCTTGATGAGCAATTAATTCAAAATTCATCCCTAAATCTTTTAAGAGGGTATTAGCAGCTAATAAACTTACATTATCAGCAATCGTAATGGTAATTAAACCAATTTGATACTTAGTTGCTGCTTGCTTGTTTTCGGCATCAGTTAAAACTATATGACGACTGCCATCAAACTTACGGAATTTTAAACCAATAAAACGTCCGCCTTGCTCATCTAACTGACTAACTTTATAAGCAGCTGCATAATTAAAACTACTTGCAGCTTCCACTTCAACTTGGCTACCCACTATTCTTTGATAGCTTAACCCTTGGCTTTGGGCAACACTGCTCAAGGCAAAACCACAGAAGAGTAAAAATAATAATTTCCATTTCATAAAATCATATTCCTGATGCAACTAAGCTCTTCCTTTTCTTACCTGAGAAAGGTTATTCTCTGCCTCGTGCTTTATTCCCAGCCTCGTACATTAATATGCAGTTTTATTACCCCAAGTATTTTTGCTTCCGCTAAAAGCTATAGTTTTATCTTTTTAAGAGAGTTTTCTATAAGGTGCAAGTTCTCCTCTTTGCTTTCCTTTTTGTAAAACTCCTTAGCTCTATTTAAGTTTGTATTGTTTTTACTAAAAATGTTGTGTTGTTATATAAAAATCTATAATTATTATACTCATGAAAAACTTATTTTCAATAAGTGAGTACTCACTTTTTTATTTTTAACCTTAGTCTTATTTAGGCTCTATCTAAAGAGGAATTAGCTCTCTTTAAAACCTATTAAGTTAAACTTGGCTTCAAGCTCAACAAAACTCTTTTTACTTTTTGTGGATCATGTTACTTTGAGCTTTTTCAAGCTCCTTAAAGATTGTGATTTTAAAGATAATCTCTCTACGTAAATCATGCCAACTTTTTGAAACATGCTAGCCTTTTTATAGAAGTAGGCTAACTTTTGGGATTCATTTCAGAAAAAATTTGAACCCAAAAAAAGAGAGTGATTGCTCACCCTCTAATTTAAATTATTCTGCTTGATTAAAGTTTAGATTAACTTTTGCAATCTGCTCTTGCTCTAAAGTTAAATTATATGATGCTGGTACGTGATGGTACGCCACAAAACTATTTGCTTCTTTGTTTACTGAAATCGCAGCCAAGCTTAAAGAAGCTCCGATGATTGCCACACTTACTAAAGCAAATTTGTGGAAAAATGAAACTGCTGACATACTTAGATACTCCTCTATGTATAATTTTTGGTTAATAAAAAAATTACTCCTAAACTCTCTCAAGAGTTAACAGTAATTTTGCCTACAAAAAAGAAAGAGCTAGGGTCTGTTCCAGATCCTAGCTCTTACTTACCCTCAATTGCTATAATCGCTACCGTAATTGAGGCTAATGAAATACTAATTTAGTCTTTCTTTTTATGTGTTTATAGTTCCCTGTAATGAGAGATGTTTGTTTTAGTTTAGGTTTGGTTTAAGTTTTACTGAGGTTTAGCTGAAGATTCAACTTAGCAGTTTAAAGCAACTTAAAAGTTGAATTTAGATCTACCTAAGCTTAATTAAGGATAAGTGAAGCTTTTCTGAATGAAAACCTTTGTCTTATACTCATATCTTATACTCATTCCTACCTAAAAATCTCATCATGGGTACGAGGGAGTTTCTTCCAAGAACTTAGATTATAGCAAGGCTATGCTCAAGCTCGGAAACATAAAATCATTACTAATGTCGTAATCGCTCTAGAATCTTACCACCGAACTTATGTCGTTCTCTGGCTCTTAACAGCGAAGAATAAATTGTATATTTCATTATGAATATCTGGATATTAAAATAAGCTTAAGTTTATAACTAAAGCTTTAAAGGTTAATATGTTTTTTCCTAAACTTTTTTTTAATTTTCTAAAATAATTTAGTAAATTAAAAAAGATTATTTTTTATCATTAAGATCTATCTTAATATATAGCTTTACGCTTTGTAAAGCTTTAATCTTAAATTTTTTACATTTTAGGGAAAATCGTGGATAAGCCTAAAGAGTAAAGGCAAATAAACGGCAGAACTTTTATCGAAACTAAACAACAGATAGATAAAATTGCCCAAAAGCTTGGTAAAAACTGTAATAAAACTAGAAATTTAGTAGTTCTCGTAGATTTAAATTTAGCAAGTTTAATCCTACTTTATTTACTACTCTTTTTTACTATTCTAGTTAGTTTACTATTCTAGTTAGTTTACTATTC
>NZ_NRJF01000247.1 GCF_003585965.1 Psittacicella gerlachiana
AACTAAAAAAGTTAAAGTAGATAAAAATGTTAAACATTTAGAAGATATTGAGCGTTTAGTAAGAGACGGAATGTTCAATACTGATACATTAAAATAAACCTTTAAATGTATAATTTCTCAACTTGAAATTTATAATTCCAAGTGGCGAAAATTTAACATAAAAATCTAAAGTATCTTGAAAATATAAGTATAAAATTAATCAGGATAATTTAAATTTCTGATCTAAAGCACTTGCTCTTAAAAGTCTTAGATAGAAACTATTTATTCTGTGCTGATTTATGGTCATTTTTTATTTTTCTTTCATACATTATCACTTAAGCTAGCTTATTTCGTTTTTTTCTTCATTTTCGGATAAGCGGTGCTTGGGTGATTTTTTTTGTTCTCTTTACCTATTTTCTTACACCTCTTAGAAATCTCCCCCTCTTATACCTCTTTAGGATTCTTTGCTCCTTTCCTGTTCTTCTTTTTACCCTTTTTTCAGCTCTTTCTCTTCTCTTTCCCGTTCTCCTTTCCAGCTCTATCATTCTCTTTAAACTTCTCATTGTAAGCTTTGCTTCTTACTTCGATTAGTTAATTGTCTTTATCTTATTCTCTTAACTTCTCATCTCTGTGTTTCTTCTCAAACCTACTCTTTACCTCTCTAAATATCTACTTTTGGTTTTTAGCAATTTGCTTGCTAATTTTAACCTATATTTTTTCAATTTTAGATCCCGCTCTTTATCAGACCTAAATTTAAAAAAATTCCCGAAGATCTCCTATTTTTTAGGGGTCTAAAACATAATAAAATTTACGTTAATTTCAGTTATTTATAGTTTTGTGTTGTATAATTACTAATACATTATAAAGAGGACTATCTAATCATGAATCATAGAGTTTTTCTACAAAAGTTTGTGAAGATTGATGATATTTATCCCGCTTCACACATTAAAATAAAACTAAAGCGCCAAAAGAACAGTCCGTCAAATTCAATTAAGTATTATGCACTTACCCAATACTTAGATGAAGTGACAGGAGAAAGAAAAACCAAAGAAGAATATTTAGGATCGACCTCTGATAGATTACCTCATGGTTTAATGTCTATTGGACCAAGATTTACACAATACTTTCCTCATGTGCAAATCTATCGCTTTAATGACTACTATGAACTAATTCCTCTTTCTCAAGAATAAAATTGACTATAAAAGATCCCTTTTTAATTGTAGGTTAAATCACTTTTACACCTTTACCTCCTTGTTCTTACTTTATATCTAGAGGGGTAAATTTAGATAAAAAATAAAGTACT
>NZ_NRJF01000248.1 GCF_003585965.1 Psittacicella gerlachiana
CTTAGATTTACCTACTTAGATTTACCTACTTAGATTTACTTAAGAAGGTAAGATTCCCAAATAAGGCAGACAAGGTAATAATATTGAGGATACATTGTCTTGAGTTTTGCGGTAGCTCCTGATGAGTTATCAGTCTAATGACATTACCAGTTTCCAATTGCTCTCTCTAGGACTCAGAGCAATTGGTTACTGATTTTATATACTCTTTAAGAGTTATAAAGTTTTTATACCTCTTAAAGCGTATATACTTAATGGATGTACGCTGTTCCTGTCATATAATTATTCACATGAGATTCTAGAGCTGCTTGTTTAAAGCAGCCTTTTTTGTCAGTTGAAGTTTCTTTTAAGGAATGTCCATGCAAAAGACAGATAAATATCCCAAAATTCAAATTCAACTCCACTGGCTTACCTTCATCTTAGTAATGTGCACTTATTTATGGGTATGGTTAGCCAAATATGTGTTAACTCCTTTTCCTGGAGTTGATCACTTTTTTTGGTTAATGCACTTTTTCTTTGGAGCATTAGTTTTTGTATTTACTTGTATTCGTTTTGTGGTGCAAAAGCTCTTACAAAGATATATTCCTGAGGTAGTACCAGCAATTCCTAAGTGGCAATATTGGACAGCAACGGTAGTAAAGATCTTATTGGTGGTAGTGTATTGGCTTATTCCTCTTGCTGGCTATTTATATCGTTGCCAAAAGGGAGCAACTCTAGATTTATACGTGAAAGTATTCCAAGCACGTTGTGAGGTGGATCTTTCATCAGCACAAATGTGGCATGCAATTCACGTTAATACCGCTTACTTAGCTCTCGCTTTAATTGCGGTACATTCAGGATTTGTGTTATTTAATCATTATGTTCGTAAAAACAATATGTTATTACGAATGATGCCAAAAAAACGAGGGTCATAAGATCCTCGTTTTTAAGGTAAAAAATACCCTGCGAACAGGGTATCGAAAGGCTTCGGAGATTAATTCTCTGAAATTACATCGGAAATATCAATTAATTTATGGGTAAAAGTTAATTTATTGTTTGTGCCAAACTTCAGCAACAATTTCATTAATTAGACGAATCTTATCCCATTGTGCTTGTTCACTGAGTTTGTTTCCTTCTTGGGTAGAAGCAAAACCACATTGGCAACTTAAGTGGAGGTTTTCGAGGGGAACATAGTTGCTTGCCTCTTGAATTCTTTGTTTAATTAGTTCTTTATCTTCAAGGGTAGGATCTTTAGAAGTTAAAAGTCCTAACACTACTTGTTTACCTTGAGGTACTTGAGCCAGAGGGGTAAAGTCACCCGCACGTTCAGTATCAAATTCAAGATAGTAGCCATCGACATTTTCTTTAGCAAACAGAGCATCTGCAACAGCATTGTAACCACCTTGAGCCGCCCAGTCAGATTGGAAATTACCACGACAAATATGAGTGTTAATGACTAGATCTTCGGGCAACTCTTGAGTTAAGAGAAGATTATTTACCGTAAGGAAATCTTCTTTTAGAGCTTGTTGGAGTTGTTGAGCAGTTGTTCCGTTATTTAAGTCTTGAGCAATATGTGCTAGGAGTTGTTCATCAACTATAGCTCCCCAAGTACAGTCATCGAGTTGGAGGTTACGACAACCAGCAGCATAAAGATCATCAATTACTTGGCGATAGGCGGTAGCGAGATCTGCAAAGAGTTCTGCTTTAGTTGCATAATGTTGATATAGATTATCTAGATGCTCTTGATCCCGAATAAGTTCAAAGTAAAGTTGAGCTGGTGCGGGAATGGTTTGACGAGCTACATGTTTAGCATCTGCGAGTTGATGTAAAAACTTATAGTGTTCGACAAATGGATGATTTTCTCCACTTATTTTGCCTGTTAAAGTCGCAGAGTCAGCTTTAGTGACGAGAGAGTTAAATACATATCCGGTTTTTGCTTGGCTCTGACTTATGCCATTTAACCCCCAAAAGAAGTCTAAATGCCAATAAGCACGACGAAACTCACCATCAGTAAGATTTTTTAAGCCTACTTCTTTTTGCTTTGCGACTAAGTCACGTATGGCTTGATCTTCAACGGCAGTAAGTTCGTCACGACTAATTTTTCCTGCTTGAAAAGCTTCTCGAGCTTTGATTAAAGCCTGAGGGCGTAAAAAAGAGCCTACATGATCGGCACGGAATGGAGCTTGTAATCTTGTCATATTTACCTCTACTACAAAATTATTTATCTTAATCTGTTCTTTGTAATTTGTTATCTGTCATTTGTTTTCAAGCTTAATTTTTTTCTTAGTTAAATTTAAGCTGGTGTAAATGGTAATTTAATCTTATCTTTAG
>NZ_NRJF01000249.1 GCF_003585965.1 Psittacicella gerlachiana
ATATTATATTTGCCAAGCATGAAAACAATATTTTTCAAGTTATTTAAAAAATAAAATAAGGACGCAAAAAACGTCCTTATTTTTAAGAATTTTATTTTTGTCCACTTACACGTAACTGATTCCAGTATTTATTATAAATCTCTAGAGTTTTATTATCTAAATCAGCGTTAAAAGTAGATTTCTCAAATACCCATTCAGGTGGGAAAAGAATATTTGAATTTTGCCACTCTAATGGTAATAAATCTTTAATTAAACGATTTGCAGGTTGGAAGCCTAAGTTTTGCAGAATTTCTACTGCATTTTCAGGTTCAAGCATAAAGTTAATAAAAGCATAAGCGGCTTCAAGATTTTTTGCCCCATTAGGGATTACAAAAGAATCTATAAAGGCAACAGCCCCCTCTTCAGGCCAAACTACAGTGAGATTAGGATCGTCTAAAGATCCTCTAAACGCAGAACCTGTCCAAATAACTCCAGTTACAACCTCACGATTAACAAAAGGTACTTCAGGAGCATCAGAGTTAAAAGTTTTTACTTTTGGCATTAATTGTCGCAGCTTTTCATATGCTTGCTTAATTTGTTCAGGATCTGTAGTGTTAGGATCATAGCCTAAAGCTTTTAAAGCTAGAGAGAAAAGATCACGTTGATCGTTTAATAACATTAAATCTTGGTATTCAGGTTTCCATAGATCATTTAATGATTTGATCTCAAGATTTGGTGCATAAGATTTATCAATACCTATAGTTGTAAAGCCATAAGTGTATGGAACTGAGTATTGGTTATTAGGATCAAAAGGTTTATTGAGAGTTTCAGGGAGAATATTTTCAACCTGTAATCTCGTTAAATCTAAAGGTTGAATTAGTTTTTCAGCAATTAGTTTTGCTACATAGTGGTTAGAAGGTACTACTATGTCATAAGGTTGAGAAGAGTTGCTATTAAGTTTTAATTTAGCATACATCTCTTCATTACTTTCATAAGTTGTATAAACTACTTCAATACCTGTTTCTTTGGTAAATTTGTTTAATAAATCGCTAGTGATATATTCTGTCCAGTTGTAAACATAGAGCTTTTGTTTAGGTAAGCTTTCTTTGGTTTCATTTTTGTTACCTAAGAAGATGTAACCAGTGATTACAATTAGAACGAGAATAAAAATGGTAATAAATAATTTAGCTTTACTCACTGAGGTTCTCTAAGTTAAATAAATTTGTTATGCCTAAAATATAAAATAAAATTAATTTATTTTTTGTCCTCAAATTATATACAATTTTTTTTAAATTTGTTATCAAACTAACGAAAAAATTTAATCTTTTTTAGCTTGGAGACTTATTGGTGGGTAATATAGTTTTTTCTAAAATATAAAATCGAAAAAAGACGCTCCTGTAAGCGTCTATTTTCGAGATTATTTTTTTACTAAAATTAAATTATCAGTTAACCAACCTGCGATTCCATCTTTTAAGATGTAAACCTTAGTAAAGCCTTGTTTGGTTAAAGATTTACCTGAATCTAATAAGTTTAGACCATCTTGATTAACAAGAATTACTGGTTTATCTTTATAAGATTCGATTTTACCAACATTATTAGTTTTAATATCTGTAGGTAAAAGATGTACAGCTCCGGTGATATGTCCGTTTCTAAAATCATTTAGAGAGCGTAAATCTACAACAACACCTTTTTGGGAGTTAATTAAAATCCCGACCATGTTGTTACCAATAACATTAATTCCACTTAATCTGTCTTGAATGTATGTAACAATAATTGCTACAAAACAAGCAATCCAAGCTAGAGATAAGATTGGGTGATTTAAGAAAAATTCCATAATTATTATATGTATAGATGTAGGAAATTTTAGATAAAAATTCTAATTCTCTAAGATTATAGCAAAATTAAAATTAAATGTAAAGATATAAGAAAAGCTAAGAGGCTTGGCATAATCAAGACCTCTTAGCTTTTTGTCTTTTATGTTTATAACAAAAATTTCTTAGAAAGATCTAATTTAGATTAGTCTAAGTATTTTTTGCTTACAAATGATAAGTCATCATTTAAAGTATAAACAATAGGTTCACCTGTAGGGATTTCTAAGTTTAAGATATCTTCGTCAGAAATACCTTCAATGTGTTTTGCTAAAGCACGTAATGAGTTACCGTGTGCAACTACTAAAACTACATCACCTTTTAATAACGCTGGAGCAATTGCATCTTCCCAGTAAGGTAAAGCACGTTTTAAAGTTAATTTTAAAGATTCGTGATCAGGAACTACTGATGGATCTAATAATTTGTAACGACGGTCATTGTGTGCTGAGTCAGCTGAGTTACGATCCATTGCTGGAGGTGGAACGTCATAAGAACGTCTCCAGATATGAACTTGCTCATCACCATATTTTTCAGCAGTTTCTTGTTTATTTAAACCTTGAAGAGCACCATAGTGACGTTCATTTAAACGCCAGTTTTTGATTTGAGGTACAAATAATTGATCTGATTCTTCAAGAATTAAGTTACAAGTTTTAATTGCACGTGTTAATACTGAAGTGAAAGCAACATCAAATTGGTAACCAGCAGCTTTTAATTTTCTACCAGCATTTTTTGCTTCTTCAACACCACGTTCAGTTAAGTTTACGTCGTGCCAACCTGTGAATAAGTTTTTAGCGTTCCATTCACTAAATCCGTGACGAACAAATACTAAAGTCTTAGCCATTGTTAAAACCTCATAAAGTAACTAATTATAGCTAATATAATTAGATATATTGAAAACAGAAATTCTTCCAAAGAGCTACACAAATCTCTGAAAAGAATCGGCTGTAATTATAACACAAGAGGAAGATAAATTGAAAAAACTCTTAGGGATAAATTATTTAAAAGTTAGTTCAAAGCATCGGTAAATTTTTAGAACTATATTTACGATCTATTTATATATGTATATTTATGAGAAAGGTACTCTTACCTACATAATAATAAGACTGTAGAGTAAGGCTATATTAGCTAGTCACTAATTCACAACCTGCTTTTGCCCATGCTGTTATTCCTCCGTCTAGTGAGTAAACTTCTTTAACTCCCTGACGCATTAGATCAAGAGCAAGGGCTTTGGAAGCATTACCGCGATAACACTGTAGAATAATAACAGTTTTGTCATTAAAGTATTTAGCTTCTTCATTAAAGTTTTCTTGAGTAAGATGAATTGCTTCAGGAATATGAGCCGCATCATATTCTTGTTCTAGACGCATATCGAATAGAACTACATTAGGATTATGTTCGAGGAGTTGTTGTAGCTCTTCAATATTAATAGTTTTTACATCAGCTAAGGTACACATAAATTTGTAATCTATTTTAATAAATAAAAGAATTGGATAAATTTTTTGAAATGATTTACATAAGCCAAGTTAAAGTAAATTAAGTTTATACTTGTTTATATATTTGTTATACCTAGTTTAACTATAAATACAAATAGTAATAGAAAGTAGATTATTATTTCTATGTTAATTTTAAAGTAAGGGATAACTAAATTAACTATATATG
>NZ_NRJF01000025.1 GCF_003585965.1 Psittacicella gerlachiana
GAACGTAAAAAAGACAAGGGAGATTCCTTGTCTTTTTTACGTTCTAAATTATGTGTTACTTTACGCTATTTATTAACATCAATAAATGAGACTAGATTAAATTTTATCTAAGCCTAAAACATTAGTCATATCATAAAGATTAGCTTCTTGTCCCTGAGCTAACCATAAAGCGGCATGTACAGCTCCACGAGCAAAAGTAATACGATCAGAAACCCTATGACTTAATTCAACACGTTCACCTATATCCGCAAACCATACCGTATGTTCACCAATTACATCAGCAGCACGAATAGTTGAAAAGCCAATTTCTTCTTTAGTTCTTGGTCCAATTAACCCATTTCTTTCTTTTACCGCTACTTGCTCTAGATCACGATCTAAAGCTTTGCAAATATGTTCCCCTAAAGCTAAAGCAGTTCCTGATGGAGCATCTACTTTATGATGGTGGTGAGCTTCAATAATTTCAATATCAGAATATTCACCCATAACTTTAGCTGCTTTTTCTACTAACTTGAACATTAGATTCATACCTACTGAGAAGTTAGCTGCAAATACAATTGGAATATCTTTACTTGCGGCTTTGATTTGTTCTTTTTCAGCATTAGATAAACCAGTAGTACCAATCACTAAAGGTTTACCTAATTTTTGGCAATGAGCTAAAGTCTCTAAAGTTGAACTTGGACTCGTAAAATCAATAGCAACATCAAAATCTGTCGCTTCTTTGAGATCGGTAATATAAGTTAACTCAGGAAACTCAGGTACACTTTTACCAAGTTCAGGTGCTTGAGCATGTACTACCGCATAAGCTAAAGTAGTATTAGGATTAGCAGCAAGAGTTTTTACTAAATTAGTACCCATGCGTCCTACCGCACCTTTAATAAGAATTCTTATTGTCATTATAAGTCCTTAACTTAATTGTTATTTTGCGGATCAACTGGAGGTAAATCATCTATCCATTGCTTTTGATCCCACATCCCTAATCTTTGATTTTGTGCATTAATTGCAGCCAAGCCATATTGTTGTCCCCAAATTTGATCTATATCTACTTTTAGATCAACAAAGGCATAACCATTATATAACATAGTATAAGCAAGATTTGCTCCGAGAATGTTATAAGCTGTAGCTTGATAAATATTATTTTGCACCTGATGAATTTGTAAATAAACCTGATGATTTTTATCATCAAGATCAATCATTTTTTGGAGTTGTTCTTGAGCTTTAACGCCATAAGTTGCAGGTTTTCCTTGAGCATTAGTTAAAGCTGGAGCATAAACTCCTAATAAAGAAACCGTTATCTTTTGTTGACTTGCACCAAAGAGACAAGTAAAGCTATTTCCACTTAATACTTGTACTTGCGAACAAACAGGTAAAGTTTGTAGTAAATTGATATTAGGAACTAAAGAAATATACTTAGTTTCATATCCTACTTTCCCTAAACCTGAAATTTCAATACGAGGAATTTGCTCAAACTTTTGCTCTTCAATCTTTACTTCAGGAGTTTCCTGTGTATTAGAAGCTAAAGTTTGTCCTTGTACCTCTTGCTCTTGAGGAGCTAGACTAGACTCGAGCATAGGTTGTTTCACTGCTGAGGCAGAAGTAGCCATAATTTTTTCTTCTTTTAATTGTTGCTGATCGAAATAATAGACTATAGCCGCAAAAATTAAAAATAAAAGCGGAAAAAGAAAGATTTTTCGGTTACGATTACGACGCCAACGCTCTTGAGCTAGATTATCCTCCCGTGGAGGCGTAGTTTTTTTATAATCACTCATGGTTTTATTTTTGTTTGTGTTTTTTTAATTTGAATCCTATTATACCATTATTGCTTCTAACTAAAAAAAGAGTCATTGCTGACTCTTTTCATGTTAATTAAAATTTTTGCTATATGTAACTAGCATTTGTTTTACTAAATCTAATGTTGGATCAGGTCCTTCATTAAGATTTGCATTCATGAGATCACGATAGCTATTAAAGGTTTTCTTACCATTCGCACGTGCCCAAGCATTATAACGATTTAATACTTCACGATGCACCGAGTTATTATAGGCAAGATTTGCACTATAGTTAATATTGTAAACTTTAAGTTTAGATCTTTCTACAACTCGTTTGGTGTAATTTACATAGCTACGATAATCACTATTATTATTTAACCAATTAGTTTCAAGATTTTGTAATTGTGAAATATAAGTTTTATTTACGTAATTAGTAAATGGGGTAAACTTAGTTTCATTAATTACTGAATAAGGTAAAGGATTAAAACTATCTCTTTCTGATTGGAAAAAGCCTTTTTCTTCAGCTAAGATTACATCCGGCGTTACTCCGTTAAACTGAGTAGCTTTACCAGTTAAACGGAAGAATTTTTGAATCGTAATTAGAGAAATACCATCATTCGAGAAATCACTAATTGGATTAGGAGCTTGTACGGTCCCTTTACCATAAGTGGTTCTCCCCACAATAATTCCACGACGGTAATCTTGCATTGCTGCCGAAAGAATCTCAGAAGCCGAAGCTGAAAGCTCATCTACTAACACAATAATAGGTTGCGTAAAAATTTGTTCTTTTTTCCCAAAATTAAATGGACTTGAAAGTTTTACATTCCCTACAATTTGTGATGGTGAAGAACTTACTTGGAAAATTGGCGAATAGGCTCCAAAGAATAACTCTGACATTTTTAGAAGCTCTTCAACAAGACCGCCTCCATTGCCACGTAAATCGATAATTAAACCACTTAGATCACGATTACGGTTAAGGAGATTACGAATATCATCAGCTACCCCAAGATAGAAATTAGAGAAAGAAAGAATTCCGTATTTTTTTCCACCACTGGTATAGGTTTTGATTTTTGCAATACTGTCTGATTTCTCAACTTCGCCACGAACAATAGAAACTACTTTGGTATAGCCATCAGTAGATAATAAGCGTAAATAAACTTTAGTATTCGCTTTACCTTTAATTAAGCTTACCACACGATCTGAAGTAAAGCCTTCTACAGACTGCCAATTACGGTTATCTTGAGAAATAGCAATAATTTCATCGTCTTTATCTATGCCCCCTTGTTTAGCAGCTGGACCGCCTGGGAGAACTTGCACTACTTGGAAAGTACCATCATCATTGGTTTTGATCGATACTCCAATTCCTACAAAGCTACGACTAATGTTATCAGTAAATACCTGTTGTTTTTCTGCAGGGAAAAATGCTGAATGAGTATCAGCACCACCAATAACGTAAACGTTCATAAACTTATTAAAAACATCTGCGTTACTCGTGTTATTTAAAACTGCTTGGCGATTTACTAATCCACGTAAAGCATAGGCACAAATTTCTGACCACGTAAAATTAGTTTTATCTAGTTTTACTGAAATTAAAGTAATTAATGCTAGTTTTTTCGCTATGTCCTGAATTGATTCATTAGCATTACGGAAACTAGATTTATCATCTAAAAGTAATTGATAATTAGTATCTAGATTAGGTTGTTTATCTTTTACCGATAAAATGTATTCAGCTTGTGCTCGATATAGAGCCGTAGCACGTTCAATATAAATACGGTAAATTTCCCAAGCTACATTCAGATCGTTGGTCAGCTTAGGTAAACTACCTGTAGTATACTTAGCATAAAAACTATCTACTTCTTGCTTGGTAAAAATTACTTTATTTGGATCAAGAATTTGTAAAAAATACTCAAGGATTTTTTTCGCATGCTCAGGACCACGATTAATTCTTACACGTTCATAGTGTAATTGAGCAAATTGTCCTTGAACTTGACGAAATGGATAAGCTTGTTTAGCTTCTGGAGCAAAACTATTACTAAGAATTCTAGGATTGACTACAAATTTATTTAACACACTAGGTTGTAAATAAACTTGATTATTAATAGGACTAGACTTAGTCTTAGAAATAACAACCGCATTGGCTGCTTGGGGAACAGCTATAAGCATAGACACTGAAGAAAGTGTTGCTATCAATACTGTTTTTAAAAAAGTTTTCTTTATCATACGCATGCAGTTGAAAGTTAACTCGAAAAATTCTGTACTTTAGGTATATTGTTAAGTTAAATATACGTCCTTTTATTATACTATTTTTTCTTAGCGATAAAAATCTTAATTCCTTATATAATATAGCTAGTTATCTCCTTACAACTTAACCTCTCATGAAGATAAAATCTATGTCACAAACTATACCTTTATATCAACTTATCTCGGTAACTCCACATATGCTCCTTGCCCAAAAGCATAAACAACTCTTTAATAATTTTGCTGAAGTTAACCAACCGCTTTACCCTCAAACTCATAAAGTTTTATTTACCGATCGTGACGATACTATTAATGATGATGGCGCGGGTTACCTCCATAAATACCAAGAAATGGAAATTTTTCCTCATGCCTATCAAGCCCTTAAAGCAAAACAAGATCAAGGCTATCTCATCGTTGTAGTTACGAACCAATCGGGAATTAGTAAAAATAAATTTACCGAAGCTGACTTTATTCAGTGTATGAATGATAT
Source organism: Psittacicella gerlachiana (assembly GCF_003585965.1). Lineage (GTDB taxonomy): Bacteria > Pseudomonadota > Gammaproteobacteria > Enterobacterales > Psittacicellaceae > Psittacicella > Psittacicella gerlachiana. The sequence continues at coordinate 4,495 of NZ_NRJF01000025.1, forward strand.
GGCAGCTCATGCCTATGCTCAAACAGGCTTAATCTTTGATGCCGTACTTTACTGTAAAACCTCAGATCCAAGTGAACCTTGGCGTAAACCTAACCTTGAAACCTTTAACGAGTTTACGCACCTGTTCAATGTAGATAAAGCTAGCTCTTATATGATGGGCGATAAGGAATTTGACATTCAATATGGGCAAAATCTAGGCATTTGCACCATTGCAGTAAAAACTGGCAAAAGTGTCTGCACTGATGCCGATTATGTCATTGATTCCATTGCAGATCTAGATAACCTAGAATTTAAATAATAATTCCCCCTCACCTCTTATTTAACATAAGGTAAAAGCTCATAGATCTCCTATGAGCTTTTACTAATGATTTAGAAGTTTTTAGATTTTCTCTATGTATAAGGATTTCCTCTAAGAACTTTTGCCCACTTTACTATAACCTCGATGTAAAAAATAATAGGCTATAAAGCGTAAAAGTAAAATCCCTAATAATAAAGCCATGGCGGTAATATTTCCTTGATTTGAAGCAAAACTATTTAGTTGATTAGATAATAAATAAGTAATACTAGAAATCTGCTGATTATTTACAAAGAATAAAATAATTGAATAATCTCCTAAACTTAAAATAAATACCGTAATTGCTGCATAAAGGAGAGAATATTTTAATAAAGGTAATTCATACCAGAAAAAACTCTGCCATGAATTTAACCCTATAGTCATGGCTAAAGGGGCATAACTTTGGATTTGCATATAAGCAGGATAGAGGTAGTTCAAACTAAAAACTATAGCAGCAAAAGCATTAGCTAAGACAATTAAGGTAATAAAACCCCAAGTACCTATAGCTATATCTACTCCTAGATTAAGAAAAAGAAAATACCCTGCCCCCAAGAGCATACTAGGAATAACAATACTTAATAAACTTAAATTATTAATCCACTGTGCCGTATAACTTCCTAACCAACGCAGACCTCTTAATAAAAGAATACTACAAAGTAGACATACTAAAGTCGCTCCTCCCGCAATAATTAAACTCATCTTGGTCGCCTGCCAAAGTTCTAACCAAGGATAACTAAAAGTATCTCCGGTAATCGCTCTTAGACTCGAATCGGTTTGCTGTAACTGATAATTTTGGTATAAAAAGAATGCACTTTTAACTCCGGTAAGTACTAAACTCAATAAAGGTAAGCCAATAAAGAAAATTGCACTACTTGCATACAAATAAGAAGCGACTTTTTTTAATCTAGCTCGAGGCCATAGGCTTCCGAGATAACTTTGTTCTTGGTTATACTCTTGTAATTGACGTACATTATGTTGTTTATTATTAGGTCTTACCATTGAAATAAGAACAATTAGTACTAAAGAAAAAATTATTTGTAAACTCGCAATTACACAGGCTTTGGTAAAATTCCCTTCCGTAACTAAAGAATTATAAATAGCGACTTCAAAATTTGAATACCTAGGACCGCCTAAAAAAAGTACAAGAGCAAAACTATTAAAACACAACATAAAAATGAGTAACCATAAATTAAGTAGCGTATTCTTTAAATAAGGTAACTCTAAATGTCTTAACTGTTGTCCTAAAGTAAAATTACAAATTTGAGCAAGTTTAATATTCTCAACCGGAATCTTTTGCATTCCATTATAAATAGCACTGGTCGCATAACCTAAATTAAAGTAAGTATTGGCTATAAGAATTCCTCCTAAACCATAAATACTAACTTTATAATCCCAAGGAGTTAATAAGGAATTAATCCAACCATCTTGTCCAAAAATGGCAATAAATGCAAAAACTACAAGAATTGTGGGTAAAGAAAAACTAGCATTGGTAATGGTCAGTAACCATGAAGTAAATCTCGGCGATAAATAATAAATAGCTTTGGCTAAAATATAACTTAAAACAATGATAATGCTTGCCGAAAGACTTGCTTGCCATAAAGTGTTTTTTAAATAAAGTCCACTTACTTGACTGATAATTTGCCATAAATCTTGCCAAGAATCTAAGCTCGAAGAGTTTAGATCAAAAGCAGGACGTACCACAAATAAACTCGTAAGACTTATGGCATAAAAAATCACAATAAAAGCAAGAATGACCCAAGCAAGACTAATTTCTTGCCATTTAAATCTTTTCATGAGCTTAAGAAAAGCTAACTATTGCTAGGCAATAGTTAGCAATAACAAAATTGTAAATAACTACTTTTTAATCCTAATTCTGTACAAACACTTTAACATAAGCGTCTAAAGCATCCTTTTCTGCCTGTGGATCTAAATTACGTAAGTCCAATACTTGATAATTATTAATACCGGCAGCTACCGCTCTTTCTGTCGGACTTAATACCGCATCTATATTAATTACCGGATATGAAGAGTTGTATTTAAAAAATAACTTTTGGGCTTCCGGCGTTAATAAAAAGGCAGCAAATTGGTCAGCTAAAGCAGCTTGTTTAGTGTTTTTAGTTAAGAGTACACTGTCAACTAAAAATGGCAGTTTTGCCCCTTGTAATAGAGGTTGTAAATTAGGCTTATTCTCAACTAAAGTATGATAAATTACTGAAGAAGAATAACCCAAAGCAGCTTGAGATTCACCTTTAGCAAACACCCCATAAGACGAAGACCAGCCTTTACCTACAGTAACGGTTTTAGCCTTAATTTTTTGCCATAGAGCAATACGTTGCTCTTGATTGGTTGCGTAATAGGCAATAATTTTATTTAAGGTACGTCCTAGATCATTACTACGCGGATCACCAAAAATAAAACTAAAATCCATATGCTCAATTAAATCCGGAAAATCTTTAAATTGGCGAGTTGGAGTATATTTGTCACTATTATAAATTACCGTAACCGCTGAAGAGCTTAAAGGTTGAGCAAATTGATTATCCCAAGTAGCTGCAAAAGGAAAATTATTTAAAGTTTCAACTTGGTAATTAATTGGACGGAACAGTCCTTGTAATTTCTCTTTAACTAAAGTTGCTGAGTTTATGTCTACCCCTACAATTACATCAACCGCTTGGGCACTTTTACTATTTGCGGTGAGCACATACTTATTTAGCATTTGAAATTGACTTGAGTCAGTAAACCAATTCAATTTACAGCCACATTGAGGTTCAAAAAGATCTGAAATAGCTTGAGCTACTCCATAATCTTTGATTACTTCATAGGTAAGAATATTTAAGGTTGGACGGTCAGAATTGGTAGCAAAGGCAGAAGTTGCAAGCATCCCCAAAGCCACAAGTGAAAGGCTAGAAAGTTTCATGATATATCCTAAAGTTATATATGTATTAGTGTCTTTATGCTATATCATCGGCAAGAAAAAAGTAAGTTATCTGTAATTAAATTACCTTATCATTTCCTACGCAGTTATTACACTGATCAGGTGCGACGGATTTAATCTCAGACTCCTAAATGAGCCACTCCGATGATATTTTCATAATATCATAGAAGCCAAGAGAATTTTTATTTTTTCATACAAAAATAAAAAAATTATGAAAAAAGCTTTACCTCTAGAAAAATAGAGATAAAGCTAATCCTAAGCTTAAGAAAAATAACCTATTTCTGGTAAATAACCTTCTTCGGTTAATTTACATAATACTCGATGTTCTCGTTCTAGAGCTTTTAATGCTTCAGGATCTGTAATTTGTTCCCTTGCATGCCAAACTTTATTATGCTCTTGAATAATATTTTCAGGACGATATTTAGGATCATGGAAGAAGGTTGCAAAATCTATGGCATCACGTCCATAAAGCTCGCCCTCCGCTTTACTTTGAGGATAATTAAAACTCATAAAGATCTTTTTAACATTTTCATAAGTAAAAAATTCGGGATCTATTTTTGCTTCAGGAATTTGTTTAACCATCTTTTGCCAATCTATTTCTTCATAAGGCACACCATTAACAAAGCGATCCTTCACTTTTTCTTCTTCGAGTTTTTGGTAAAAATAAAGCTTTTCAAAATCAAAGTGAATTGAATTTAAAAAGGTTTTTTCTCCTAAAGATTTAGCGGTTTTAGCAAATCTTTGTAACTCATAAACTTGAGTTTTCTTACGATTTTCTTCTTCAGAGCCACCTCGATGTGGACGCACAAACATCTGAAATGGCGCTGTCTGATCCAATTTCACCACGACATGATCATAGCCATTCGCTATATCCGCCAAAATAAATTTATTGTAGGCCCCAATTCCTTCTTTACGTACATCTTTACGCACATTCATTTTATAGAAAAAAGCGTAATTTGTCCCTAGCTCTTTATATTTTAACTGACAATAAAGCTTAGTATATTCGAGAAGCTTTTGACTAAAGACATGATCACAATCTACTTTAAAAATCCAAGCTTTACTTAAATCATCATTTTCTCTCGCTAATTCTTCTAAATGCAATAAAGCATATTGTGAATAAGCATGAAGTAACCAATACTTGGAAATCCCTTTGTATAAGTAATCAAAAAATCCCTCAAGACCATGATACACTACCCCAAAAGGATATTTTACTAAACGAAAACCTGGATTTCTTGCGACAAACTCTTGAGCTATTTCTAAAGAACTATCAGCCTTGATCCCAGGTAAGGGTTCATGGTAACAAATAATTCCTTTAGAAAAGAAAGGAACTAGTGACTCTAAACAGGCTTTGAGAGTTATCGCCTCATTACTAAAACGTACATAGGCATAAGGCTCAAAATCTTCACACTGTTTGTGAGCTACTAACTCTCTCAAATCTTCAAGAGTATATTCCGAAGTAATTTTCATAAACAGTTATTATTTCAATAGATAGTATATTATTCTTTTTCACCTTCTAAAAACTCATAAGCTCCTTCCATGTAATAAATATCAGGAAGATAGCCCTCTCGAGTTAGAAGTTTTAAGATTCTTTGCATACGTTCGAGTTCAGCCAGCTCTGGACCAGCTTCCATTTGCTCTTTATTAGCCCAACGTCGATTATGCTCTTCAATATATTTTTCCGGACGGTAATCAGGATTGGTAAAGAAATCGTTTAACTTAAATTGATTACGTCCATATTTAAGATTTTGTTTAAAATCTGCAGGATAATTAAAACTTGCAAGAATACTCTGTACATTTTCATAAGAGAAAAACTCAGGATCAATTTTGGCTTCGGGCAATTGAGCCACCATTTTCTCCCAATCGAGCTTTTGATATTCAACGCCATTAACAAAGTTTTCTGCAACTTGTTCTGGAGTATTCTCTTGATAATAAAAGAACTTTTCTCGATCAAAGTGCATAGAGTTAAGAAAAACCTTGTTCCCTAAACACTTGTATCCTTCATAAAACCTTTGTAACTCGTAAATTTGCGTTTTATGGCGTCCTTTTGCTTTATCTTCAGAAAAGTATGCATTAACTACAAGCATAAAAGGAGCTGCTGTGGTTAATTTAGCACAAGTATGATCATAAGAATTTTCAATCCGATCCAAAAACACTTCCTTAGTTTCAGGATGACGTCTGACATTCATCTTATAAAAATAAGCACAAGTAATTCCCTGTTCGTAGACTTCAAGTTCACAACAAAGTTTAGTGTACTCTAAAAGCTTTTGACTATAAACATGATCACAGTCTACTTTAAAAATCCAAGCTCGGTCGTAATCACCATTTTCTTTTGCGAGTTCAATTAATTGCTCTAAAGCAAATTGATAATAATAGTGGAGCAACCAAAATTTAGAAGTACCATTATTATAAAGACGATTATACATCCCCTCCATATTGTGATAAAGAACATAGAAAGGATACTTAACCAAACGAAAACCAGGATTTTTCGCAATAAAATCTTGGACTATTTGCAGAGATTTATCTTCAGCAATACCAGGTAGAGGATCGTGGTAACAAATAATTCCTTTCTTGAAAAAAGGTACTATCGACTCTAAACTAGCTTTAATGGTAATCTCTTCATTACTAAAACGAATAAAAGCATAGGGTTCAATTTGTTCACCACCTTTAGCTTCTACCATTTTCCGTAACTCATCTAAACTATAATTTAGCTTAAAATTCATGAATTTGCTCAGTTTCTAACTTGGCGAAAGTTAATTTAAAAATCATGCTTTTCTTTGTTTACTTGCTTTAGTGGTCCAACCCCCAAATTAAGAAATATAATCCTAAAAGCATATATACATGTGCTTATATTTTATCACTTTCTCTCTATAAACAATAAAAATAAGCAAAAAGAAGAAGCTAAACCTGTAAAGATTTAGCTTAAATGTTTGCTTAGCTCTTGTAAATCTTGTTGAGCTAGCGTAAACTCAGTACCATTATTTTCCCAGTTAAGACTTTTGGCAATAGCTAAAGCATTCTCTTTACGATAAAACTCTTTAGTGCCAAGAAAGTTTTCTAGATCTAACAGTTTGCTTAAACCACTATAAAGAGAAAAAGATTCTGTTACTTTACCGCCTCGATAAAGAATTTTATTGGCTTTAAAATGGAAACTAGTTACATAATGAAGAAGATCGTTACTGTCATAAATTCCACGTTTAGGCACAAAAGGCATGCGTTCATAAGCAAAAAACTCTTCTCCTTTTTCTTCACAATGGAATTCTATTGGTGGCATACTACTCAGTTTCACCACATAATGATCATGCTCATAACGCATATTCCCGCTTTTTACATAGATCTCATCTTGATAATAAACTACATCTACACTTGCCATAAAATAGCACAGTCTTTGTAAAGGATCGGTTTGGATATACTGAAAAAGTTGTTCTAAAGCTGAGGGAGAATAAACTTGATCAGCATCTATTTTTACCACCCAAGCTCGCTCTAGTTCTTGCTGTTGTTGAGCTAACTCTTGTAACCAAAATAAGCCGTAACGATAATAAGTATCTAGACGCCATGCCAAAGGAATGCGTGATAACTGACGATATAAACTATGTCCTGCAGGCAGTACTGGATAAGGATATTCAACCAAGATAAATCCAGGATGTGTAGCAACAAATTTTTTAGCAATTTCTAGTGAATTATCTGTCTTTACTCCAGGTAAAGGGCGATGATAAACTAACACCCCTCGCTTAATTACTTGGGCAATACTCTTTAAACTCACTTCTAAAGTCAAATCTTCATTAAAGAAACGAATAAAGGCATAAGGAATCATCTCTCTTGTATTGGCCATACTTCTTCCTTAAAAAATTTAATCCTTCTCGAGTTGTTCAAAAATCATTTGTGCAAAAATCCCATTTGCATAAGCAAAGTAAGAAGAACGATTCCAGTGCATATACACACGATAATTTTTGGTAACAAGATAAGCTTGTTTTGGTTCATTAGTTGGAACTACTAACCATAAAGGAGTATCAGCTTTAATTCCTTGTAATTGATCATTAATTTCAAGCCCTAAAGCTTGCCACTGAGCTAAAGTACGTCCTTGCCCTGAAATACCTACGAGATCCTTATACTTATCAAGATATTGAGCAAAGCTCATTTTAACTTTTATCCCCCAAGGTAACTGCGGATTCCAGCCTTCCTGGTGTAAGTAATTAGCTATTGAAGCAAAAGAATCTATTGCCGATAACCAAATATTTACTACCCCGTCGTCATTCCCATCAGCTCCATACACAAGATAGGAAGTAGGCATAAATTGAATTTGTCCTACCGCTCCTGCCCAAGAGGAATTCATCTCTTCTTTACTAAAGCCATTGATTTCCATTACTCGTAATGCATTAAAAAACTCACGAGTAAAATACTCACGACGACGTCCTTCATATGCTAAAGAAGCCAACGAGTCTAAGAGATTATAGCTCCCTTGAGTTTTCCCAAAATTAGACTCCATTCCCCAAAGTCCAACAATTACTTGCATAGGCACTTGGTACTTAGCTGAGATCTTTTCTAAAATTGGTTGATAATTTTTTAAAAGAGCCACGGCACGATTTACTTTAGCTGCACTTATGTGCATATCTAAGTATCTTTGCATTAAAGTCGCTTCTTGAGGAGGCTTAGGCTCACTTGGTTCAGCACTAGCTTGATTTTGTCGATTTTTGGTAATACGCTCATATTGAGCTTGATCAGCTTTAACAACACGAGGATTAAAAGTTAAAGTTTTTAATTGGGCAATTACTCGTGCATCAAAACCTTGTAATTTTGCATTTTCAATTAAGAAATTAACAAACTCTTGCCAGTTAGCCGCATCTTCTTGATAAGGAATATCAGTTTTTGGGGTTTCATTCGCTGGCAAAGGTTGAGTTAATTTAGGATTAAAGTGAGCTAAATAAGGATTACTACTCGCATTATCGGCATTTGCATTAGTACATGCGGGAAGGGCAAATAAGGAGACTAATCCTAATAAGGGTAAGGTAATTAAAGTTTTTTTCTTCATAAATATTTTTTTAAGAGTATGACTAAGAACAACACTCATTAAAATCTAGCTTCTAACTTTGTAGATTTTGCCCTTTATTATAACAAAAGAGCAAGAAAAAGATTAAACAGTCTACTTACAAGACAAGATTTGCCTTGTACTAAACAAACTTAAAAGTAACAAAACAAATCTAAAAGTTCTGCTTCAGGCTTTAACTACTTAGATAATACTTTACCCTTAAATATAAGGGCTAAATAAAAATAACCTAGATGTTAGCCTCTCGGTTATGCATCTAGGTGATAACATCTAGGTTAAAAATAAACTTAATGGATAATCTCCAAATAGTTCATTACGAACTGGGTTAAAGAGCAACTAAAACTACACCTCATAAAATAAACCAATTAACTCTTGCTTATTCTAGCTTGCTTACTCTGAGTCTTTAGCTTTACGCTTAGTTCTCTTTACCTTACTTTTCCCGAGTTCACTTGGAAGTAGTTTTACTTCACGTTCAACTTCTTGATGTTCATGTTTAAATTTAGCTTGAGCTTGTTTGAGAATTGCGACATCAGATACTTGCTCTTCAAAATGTACCATCTCTTGCTCATAAGCTTGATTTTTTACAGCTTCGACAAAATCATCTTTAATATCATGAACTTGAGTATCTAGTTGATCACGATAAAGTTGTTCAACACTATTGGCTTCTTTACCTTGAGCCCAAGCACTTAAACCAACTTCAACTTGATTTTCAACTTGCTCGAGAATTTCTTGCTCTTGCGGAGCTTGTTTTTGTTGTGCTTGATATTTAGCTTGTTCACTCGGCTCTAAATTCTCAAAGTTAATTTGTGAAGCAAATTTGGTTTGCCCTTTTTGTACTTTGCGTTCTACCTTGTGCGTTTGCGATGACAACTCATAACTACTTGCAGCATCTACAAGTTCAACTTCCTGAGTTTTTAATTTACTTTTATCAATAATCACACCTAGTACTTGAGCAATCATGCGAATACGCTCAAGATCATCACCTTTGAGTTTTTTAATAATAAAAGAATCAGGTGTCGTGGCAAAAGCATCTTTATATTTCATTAAGAGCTGATAAGCACCTTCTGCATTTAGATATTCTGGAGAATTCCAAGTAATTACAGCTTGATTTTTGCTCGCTAAAATCGATTTTAAATCCGCATCCTGATAACGAACACGTAATTTATTAATCATAATTAAGGCACGCACACTTGGCGGTAAGCTCCCAAAGTTCTCAATCATGCTATTAGCAATTTCATCTAATTGGAACTCAGTGGTTGCTGAGTTAATTTGACGATAGTAGAACACTCTGAGATTTGGAACGCCAATAAAGTTTGCTGGAATTAAAGTAACTATATTTAAGTCTATCTCAATACGTTTATCCATGAGGTTATCGACATTGAGTTCTTTATTCTTACGCAACTGTTTTACTGCATTTTGAAGCATACTCATATATAGAGAGTAACCAATAGTATCGATTTTTCCTGATTGACTATCTCCAAGGATTTCACCAGCTCCGCGAATTTCCAAGTCATGAGTTGCCAAAATATATCCCGCTCCGAGCGAATCTATTTCAATAAGAGATTTTAAGCGCAATTGAGCTTCTGGATTGAGATTCTGCACATTAGGGACTAACAGATAAGCATAGGCTTGACGATAAGAACGCCCTACTCTTCCTCGTAATTGGTGCAATTGAGCCATGCCAAAGTTTTGAGCATTATTAATAATAATGGTATTGGCATTAGGCACATCAATTCCGGTTTCCACAATGGTAGTACAAACTAAAATATTGTAACGTTGGTTATGGAAGCCCATCATTACTTCTTCGAGTTGGGTTTTGGACATTTGTCCATTACCCGAAGCTATTCGAGCATGAGGTATCAACTCTTTTAATTTCTGTACCATAGTATTCATGGTAGCTACATCATTATGGATAAAGAATACCTGTCCACCCCGTTGGATCTCACGATTTATCGCCTCTTTAATAATATCCTCATCGCCAAGATTATGCATCTTGGTAATAATCGACAAACGATTTGGCGGAGCGGTAGCAATTAAAGAAATATCTCTAAATCCATTTAAAGCTAAGTTTAAGGTACGAGGAATTGGAGTTGCAGTCATCGTAATCACATCAATATTGGTTTTGAGTTCTTTAATAATTTCTTTTTGTCTTACCCCAAACTGATGTTCTTCATCAATGATCAATAACCCTAAATCTTTAAATTTAACTCGTTTTTTTAAGAGAGCATGCGTACCTATCACTATATCTACGAGCCCTTGTTCTAGGCGTTCGAGAATACGTGTGTTTTCACTTTCACTTTTAAAGCTCGAGAGAATTTCTACATTCGCTCCAGTATTGGCAAATCTATCACGAAAACTTTCAAAATGCTGTTGTGCTAAAAGCGTGGTTGGCACAAGAATTGCTACTTGCTTAGCATTGGTAATAGCAACAAAGGCTGCTCGCATTGCTATTTCAGTCTTCCCAAAGCCCACATCCCCACAAATCAAGCGATCCATTTTTTTTGCAGAACTCATATCATCAAGTACTTGTTGAATGGCTGCATATTGATCCGGAGTCTCTTCATACCTAAAATGCGAAACAAACTCTCGATATTCATCTTCGTAAATAGTAAAGACAAAACCTTGTTCGAGCATTCTTCGACTTTGCACATCTAAAAGTTTAGCAGCCAAATCACGAATTGAAGCTAATGCCTGCTCTCGTTGCTTTAGCCAACGTTTAGCTTTACGTCCAGACACTGCGGATAATTGCTCTTTATCTAGCTCATAAACTTCATGATGAGTATAAATACTTAAAAGATGCAAGTCTCTTACAGGGACAAATAAATTGGTATCGGCAAATTCAAGCTCGAGCATTTCTTGTGGCATGCCAAGCGTATACTCGGTAGTTTTTAAGCCTAGGTAGCGACAAATCCCATGAGCTTGATGCACTAGCAATTGCCCTGGACGAAGCTCTAAAAGCCCCTGAATTACTTGATTAGCACTTTTTTGTTTTACTCTAGCTAGAGTACGCGAACGTGTAACAAAAGAGCCTAAAATATCTTGCTCAGAAAGAACTACATAAGCTGTTTTCTTACTTTCATCATAATAAGCAAAACCAGCTTTTAGTGGCGAAAGTACACAAGAGAAAATTATTGGTTGTGCAACACTTGCGGGATCTTTTTTCTGTAACCGTAAATATTCTTTATTACCTCGACTTGTAGTAAGTAAAGGTTTATAAGTATGAGCAAACTGTTGAGCTAATGAATACTTATCATCCTGAGGATCAACAAATTTTACCGGTAGGTCTTCCATTAAATCAAAAAATGAATTTAAACGCCCACGATTTGCCACACTTAAAGTTATTTGCACATTTGAAAAATTCGCTTTAAGTTTACGCATAAACTGCACAAACTTATAAAGCTGATGACTTTCGGTAATTTTTGGTGCAAACAACTGACGTAAACTTAAAGCATTCGCCTCTTTTAAAAAGCTTAAAGTTCGATCCCCAATAATTGGTTGATTGTGACGATTTAAACCTAAACTTATGAGCTTTTGTTGTTCAGAGTAAGCAAAATGCTTATTCTCTTCTAGAGTTTGCTTATTCCCTACCGAGTTTTGCACAAAACTTTGTTGCAAATTATCGAGCGGTAAAAACGGACTAATTGAATCTAATGCCAGCTCTGAAGCATTAGTCTCAAGAGCTAGATTGCTCGTAGCTCCTTCGCTAATTACTCCCCCCTTAGGGGCAACTTGATTGGTCGTACTCGCATCTACTTCTACCTCTACCCCTTGAGCAGCTAATTTACTCATACTTGTAAAATAGTCTTCATATTCAACAAGATGAGCTTTCTCAGCTAAAGCCTTAAACAACTGCTCGCTAGTGAGATATAAATCTTTAACTTGCATTGGTGGCCAGTTACGATTTGCCTGACGATCTTGATAACGACGTTCATTTTCCGTTAAAAAGTAGGTAGCAGCATTTTCAAATCCCGAAAAATACACTACTTGAGCTTTAGCACTAAGATAATCAGCTAAACTACTAAGAGGAGTAGTAAAAAATAAAGGTAAATAATACTGAATCCCTTGAGGAATTACTCCAGTATTTACTAACTCATAAACTGAACCACTATCAATTGAAATATGTCCAAAATAGTTAACAAAGTTTTGGATAAAATTATCTCGCCCCCTTTGATCTCGAGGATACTCAGAGCCATGATTAATATTAATCGATTCTACTTCGGCTAAGATTTTTTGATCTTCAGGATCAAATTGACGAATACGATCAATAGTTTGATCAAAAAAGCTAATTCGATAAGGGAAGCTAGCTCCCATTGGAAAAAAGTTGATATTTCTTCCCGCTTGCGTAAATTCTCCGGGTTCATAAACAATCTCAACCTCTTTATATCCCGAAGCAATTAAATCAGCATAGACTTGTTCTCTACTTTTCTCTTGTTCAACATGATAGTTAGTAGTACTTACTAAATAACTACTTGGGGGTAAACGATGTAAAGCAGTAGCTAAAGAAATAATATAAATTCCACTTTTTCCACTTCCTAAAGCCTGTAAAAAGGCGATACGATCCGAAATTATCTGTGGACTCGGATTATATTGATCATAAGCTAGAGTTCCCCAATCGGGACAATAGTGAACGGCATAATTCTCACTTGCTAACTCTGATAAAATCGCATACAAATATTCAGCTTGGCTATTGCTATTAGCAATAACTAAGAGCTGTTCCTTTTCCCCTTGCTGTTGCAATTCCAACAATTGCTGTTGTACTAAAAAAGGCACAGCAGCCTCAACCACTCGTGTAATCTTGTTGGTTGTGGCAAAGTTTAAAGAAAAAGGTAAAAGTAAACTTGTTAAATCTTTCATTTATTTTTTACAACGAGATCAAGCCCCAAATGAACTTCATTTGGGGGTAAAACTTAAAATAAACGTTTTGCTAATTTGTCAATAAAGAATAGACGAGCACGACGTAAAGTTTGTTTAACTTTCGGTGGATATTCTTGTTGACGTTCAATCTGCTGATACGAAGTAAGCTTATTACAATGTTGGAGCATAAACTGCATTTCGTGTTGTGCAGACTGTGCTAAAAGATAATATGGATCATAAACAATCAGAGCGTTTTCGGCATCTATGTTAAATGAACGTTCATTTAAATTTGAACCAGTCCAAATATAAAATTTTTGATCTATATCTAAACCTTTAGCATGATAAGAATTTGCTTGGTTACGCCAAGCAAATACTTCTATTTTTCCTTGGGTAATCAGCTTTTGATTACTCTTTAAAAATTTACGTAAGCTTAATTCGTAAAGGTAAGGTAAAGAATTTGCTGAAGTATAACTACTTTGATCCTCAGGATCTGCATAAAAATCATTAGCTACTTTATCACTCAGGATAATTCTTATTTTAATTCCTTGACGACAACGTTCGAGTAACTTTTTGGTAAGTTGCTTAGTAAAATTAAAATAAGGAGTGTAGATAGTAATTTGCTCTCGAGCGGCACTAATGGCATCAAAAATACTTTGGTTAATGAGATTTTTCTTACCAATACCAAATACGGGAGTAATAATTACATTTCCTGGAACTAAATTATTAGCCTTGTGATCTTGAGCACTGAGAGCATATTGTACTTGAGGATTTAAAAGTACATTTTGACGAAAATTTTTAAACTCTTGACGCTCTTTTTTTCCAGCTTTTTGAGCTTTTACTTGAGTAAAAGGATTAACTGCAACTTTAGTTTCTTCTAAATTGCTTAAAGCCGGACTAAAGTTTTGTAAGGTAAAATTATAAAAAGAATTAGCTAACTGCTCATCTTCGATAATTTGATAACGGTCTTGACGATAAGTTTGATAACCACAATAGTTATTATTTATCGAAGCTCCGGTATAGAGAATGGTATTATCAAACACTAATCCTTTAATGTGATAAACCCCAAACAATTCCCGAGCATTACAAGGTATCCCATAAATGTTAATGGGACAGCGCTTTAAATTATGCTCACTGACTAATTGTTGGTTTAACTTTGCAAGCTCTTGGTAATACCAATGAGCATTACTTAATTTTTGGGTTTGCCCTAAGCGAGATCTTTGTGCTCGATGGAGGTCTAAGAAAACATCTACACATAGTTGAGGGTTAGCTTTAACCGCCGCCATTAAAGCTTGTAAAATCACTTGCCCACTTTCATCATTTTCTAAGTACAGGCAATTTATTAAAATACGTTTTTTTGCGGTCTTAATTAGTTCTAGTAGTTTAGCTTGATAATCTCTTGGATGTAGTAGTAAAGAGATGTTAGCAGCCTCAACAATAAAACCTTGGTTAATCAGAGTATTTAACATTGTGAAATACAAATTTTTAAGAATTACTATTTATAGTAATCAAACAGTAAAGATAAAAACCTCTAAAGTTTTTATCTAGCTAAAAAAGTTTAACTAGCTTGAGACTATTATTTTACAACATTTACCCCTAAAGGGATAATAGTTTCTAGATCTAAAGATTTTACCACAAAGGAGCTAAGCGTGCATACTTAATCCGATATTCTTTAATCGAGATTTTGTACTCACTTGAACCTTGTTGCAGGTAAAGTTGATATAAATACTCTAGTTTAGAGGCTAAATATGGATAAGTTTGTTTCCATTGTTGTAAAGAAAATGTCTCGGCTTGAGGTTCAAGCTGGTAAAGTTCACCTAAACCTTGAACTAAAGAACTTAGTTTTTCAAGCTTGTCTTGGTTAGCCAAATTTCCTTGCTTTTTTGGGTTACTTTCATGCTCCCAATTTTGGAGATACATTTCACTCCCAACCTTCAAAGCTAAAATATTTGCTCGAGCAGTTGATTTATTAGGGTTTTCTAAGTAACAACAAGAAGTAAACCCCTTAGCTTGCCAAAAGGCCTCTGTTCCCGCATCTTGACTATACATAACTAAAGTCAAAGGATAAGAAGCAGTTGTGAATTTAAGCATAGCTTGAGCTAGTCCTTGACGACGATACTTTGGTTTTAAGAAAATCCGACTCACTCGTATCGCCTCTAAAGCAAACAACTCAGAATCTAAAGCAAAATACTGACTTAAAGTTTGCAACCCTAGGTTGCCTGGAGGTAATCTTGTTCCATAAATAATTTGCGTAACTATATCTTGACAAGAAGCATAGGATTCGGGAATTAAATGAATTCCCCCAATCAATTGATCTTGGTCATATAAGCCAAACAACAGTTGCTGCGTAAAAGCACTAGCAAAATCTTGCACTTGATGACGATAATGGGTTAGGTAGGCAAGCTTAAAGAACTCTAGTTTTTGAGCAAAACTTGATAAAGCCACAAGGCGTAGCTGTGGACTTAATTGCCAAGAAGCCATCTCTCCTTGTACTTGCTCGAGTTGTGCTGGCTCGACTTGAGGTAAGTCTAAGCTCGGAAGCTCAGAGCTTAATTGCACTTGAGTCATCGGTATATAAGCTAGTGAGCTTGATTCTAAGAGTTCAACAAGACTAGTTGTCCCACATAACTGCTCTTGCCATAAACTTAAAATATCAGGTTCAAGAGCTCGATAATGCCAATTAAAATAATAAATCTCTCTTGTACGAGTTTGGGGTACGAGGTCACGCACTACTTTATGCCATAAACCAACCCCCGCTCCACTTTCATAGCCATCAAGAGTTGCCACAAAAATTAC
The DNA here is from genome assembly GCF_003585965.1 of Psittacicella gerlachiana. Taxonomy (GTDB): domain Bacteria; phylum Pseudomonadota; class Gammaproteobacteria; order Enterobacterales; family Psittacicellaceae; genus Psittacicella; species Psittacicella gerlachiana. Next base: position 20,449 of record NZ_NRJF01000025.1, read on the forward strand.
ATGTTGCCAAGAACTTTGCAAAATTTTCTGCAGTACGGCTGCCGATAAAGCACTAGCCTCATCAACAATTAAAACATTTCCTGCTGTTGTTGCTACCAATTCAGGAGCAAGATAGTTTAAATCTACAAAACTGTGACGCTTACCTAAAGAAGTAATCGTAGCTTGAAATTCTCGTGCAAGATCAAGACTAAACTTAGTCTTTCCTGTACCTCGATCACCAATAAATAAATGAAAACTTGGTGTAGCTTCTTGTAGTCTTTGTTTGATCAATTCAAACTTTTGCTGATAATCAAGTTGAGCTTGAACTTGTTTCTCTGTAACTTGAGACAAATTTTGCCAAAAATCTCGATAAGCTAACATTTTTGGTGTAGTTTGGCTAACAAAATTCGGTTGTTGCGGATAAAAATCAACTAGTTCAGGAACTACCTCTAAAGATAAATGAGCAAAATACTTAGCTCTCTCGAGGACAAAGTCATGATAAGAGCCTGTTGCAAAATCGCCAATATATAGACAAAATATTCCTTGAGCTTGCACGGTTGCAAGACAGTAAAGTAAATAATGAGCATGGGTGGTGCTACTTTGTGGATAATCATAAACTACCCCTACAAAGTTATAGCCTAGAATACGTTTACTGTTTTTTACCTCTAAGACTACTACTTGATATTTTGCCTCCTTATCTCCAAGAATAACTTGTTGTTGAGCATCTAAGAATGCAAAATCTCTTAGCTCTAAGCTCGCTAACTCAACTAACAGAGGTTTGAGTTCAGGAACTAACCAAGCAGCCAGCCCAGGTTTACGAGTAATAATTTTTTGTAAATCTTCTAACTGGGAGTTGAGATAACTCTTAGTCAAAGATTCTTTAAGACGTAATACTAATTGTCGTGGGTACAGCATAAATTAGGATTTAAGTCCTTGCCAAGGAGTAAAAATATCTTCAGGATAAACTATATCTAATTGATCAAAAATTCGAGCTACAGATTGATTCACAAGATCATCAATGCTTTGCGGTTGATGGTAAAATGCAGGAACAAGAGGCATAATTTGGGCTCCATATTCTGCAACTTGTGTCATTAAACGTAAATGCCCTAGATGTAAAGGGGTTTCACGCACACAAAGAATTAGCCTCCGTCTCTCTTTTAAATGCACGTCTGCACAACGAGTTATTAACTCTCCATCATAACTATGAGCAATCGAAGAAAGAGTCTTAATTGAACAAGGAACAACCACCATGCCATCAGTTTTTACCGAGCCCGAAGACAATTTATTCCCAATATCATGATAATTATGGACATAGGTAGCTAGACTTTTTAATTGATTTAGACTTATCTTACTTTCTTGTTTTAAAGTTAATTGTCCTGCCGGACTAATAATTAAATGGGTTTCTACTTCGGGAAGTTGTTGGGCTACTTCTAATAAACGCTGGGCATAAATAATTCCCGTCGCTCCGGTAATTGCCACAACTAACTGTTTCTTTTTCATAAAATCTTGCTTTTCTTTACGAGGACTTTCATTCCTCTCTTATGGATAATTCTTTAACCCTCTTATTATAACAACTTTAAAAAAATAAAATTTAACTGTTACCAGAGATCTTATAAAATATAAGCATAAGTATTAATTTTCTTCCCCACAGCTATGTTCAATCTTTTTAAATACAATAATTTTTCAGCAAGTCTTGATCTTCTTAGTGAAATGCTGAAGAACAAGACTCAAACTCCAACTGCTCGTAACTTAGATTTGCGTCAGTTAGAACAAAATTTTAAGAGTAAAGATATTATAGTTGTCACTAATGATCTACAAAAACAGCAAATCGAACGTCAACTCCAACAACTGCCAGGCGTTCAAGTTCTGCCAAGATTTATTAATGAAACTGAGCTAGTAAGAGAACTCGTACGTTTATTTGCTAAAAAAGTCAATCAACAAGAAATTCTCGTTCATAAAATTAGTGATAGTGTCAAAAATCTTATTGCCGATTTTCCTCAAGATGTTCCTGAAGATAAATTCTTTAATCTTTACAACATTGAGATTATTTCTGCAAGAAGTGAAATCATTCTTTGGCAAACAGTAGAGTATTTAAATGAACAAATTCGTCTTGCTCCTACTGAATTAACCAATGCGTTTCTTGTCGATATTGTCAATCAAATTAAAGAACAAATAAATTTTGCCGACCAAGAGGAGCTTGTCGGGCAACTATACTTTGTGGCGAAAAACCTCCACGAACTTATTAATACTCTTTATGCAAAATATTCGCAATTAATTATTGCTCTTTCTGAGCTTGAGTTTAATGAGCAAAAGTTTACTCAACTTCTTGCAGAATATATCACTCTCGAACAAAGAGATAATCCTCTTCTTCAAGGACAACTTCTTGTAATTCGTGAGATTATTTTGCGTACGCGTCTATTTTTACAAGAATTTGCTAAAGCCAATAATATCGAAAAAAACTTTATTTATCTCAATACTTTCGATATGCTTAATCTAATTGCAGACTCTGAGTTTAGTTTAAGTTCTACTTATCAGGCTAGTGATTTTCGCCTCTTTCTCATGGATAAAAAAATCTATAGTCCTCGTGAACTATTAATTATCCAAAAAGCAAGTAGGTACCTTGGGATTGAGGTGTATCATTTTTTAAATATAACAACTCCTTTGTTATTTGATACCCAATCTCGCAAAGTATTTTTAAATACCTGTAATCAGCAAAAATTACCTCAGGTATATCATCAGTATTTACAACCTAATTACATCTTAAGTTCAAGCAATGCTAGTTACAATCTTTTGAGCTTATTAGGGAGTGGACTCAAAAAACTCTTACAAGCTTTTGCTTTTGATTTAGATCACGAATACCAAACTTATCTCGAGCATAAGCAAACAGACCAAGCCACCATTTGTGATGCTAACTACTATTTACCTCTACAGCAATATCGCCAAGCAGAACTTTATGCCGAATACAACTTTTTCGTAGATCCTTTAAATCGTCAAACCTATTATCCAAGACATATTTATGAGGATCTCACCCAAGAACTGCAAAAAGTTTATCAACAAATTAATCAACAAAATAAACTTACTCCTGAACAAATAACTCAAGTTTTTACTCAGCTTGATAAAAATCCAGAACTATTAGCTAGTTTAACTAAACTCCAAACTACTCTAACCTCAGGAGAACAACCTAGTTTATTACAACAGTTACAAAAATCTTTTTTAGAATATACTGATTTTGCCGAAGCTAACTATCAAAGTCTTGAAACTAATAATTTAAATCAACAACCATCAGGCTTTTTACATTTACGTGGAGATGACTCTTTTACTATAGTCCAAACTAACTCCCGTCGTCGAGAGCTAGAATATGCTATAGATTTTGTGCAACAACAACTTGCTCTAAGCCAAGAAGAATTATCTTTAAATGACTTTTTAATTCTTGCCCCCAATATCGAAATTTATCGTGATCTCATTGAACAGGTAATTGATAAAGAAAACTTTTTTAGTTATCAAATCGAAGGATATAACCAAAATCAAGAAGAGTTAAAAAGCTTCTACAACTTTATCTTTACTCTTAATGCAAACTACTTAGATCTTAAAACCTTTAAAAAATGGTTAACCTTTAAGGGGGTTAAAGATTTCTATCAACTCAATGAAGAAGATTTAGAGTTTTATCCTAATTTATTTGGTTTACATCAAGTAACCAATGAGTTAGGTTATAACTATAGTAAAGAATATCAAGCTCAAACGCTAAACCACATTTTACCGATACACAATCAGGTACAAAGTCAAGCTCAAACTACTTCAATAAAAAATGAATTAAATCCTGAGATTCCGGTTCTTAATTACAACTCTTGGCAACATGTATTTTTCCGTGCTAACTTAAATAATAGTTTTAGTCATGGAGAAGATTTAAGCTTATTTTTATCAACAGACTTACCTTTTGCTCAGTCTAGTCAAAAATATGCAAGTCTCAGTAAGTTTAATTGCTTAATTACGGATCTCGCTCTAACCGCTAATTTTATTAATCAAAAACATAACTTTGAGCAATGGCTAGAGTTCTTAAATAATCTCAGAATTCAGTTCTTTAAACACCAAGAAGAATTAAGTGAAAACTTTAAGCAAACATTACAAAAAATAGCTAAAGATCTTAAATTAACTCATTCCTCTTGCAAAAAAGTAGATAAGTTTGTAGTTCATAATCAACTAGTAGAAAACAAAGTAAGCATTAATCCATATCTCTCCCGTAACCGTCTTACTTTTGCTTCTCTAAGTAACGCTAGTGGAACAAGTTACAAATATGTTATTTGTTTGGGGTTAGATAAAAACTTCCCGACCCAACCTAAGGAAAACCCTTTAAGTATTGTTTCTAAACTCAAACTCATTGATAACAACCCCTCAATTTATCAAACAAATCAACATTTTATCTTGGAGTTAATTAACAATACGCAAAAGAAACTAGTGTTGACCTATGCGGGGGGAGAAGAGCAACCTTGCGCAAGTATTCTTAGTGATATTAAAGAGTTTATCCAAAAACAACTTTATTTACCTCAAGAGTTCTTTGCCCCAAGCCAGAATAACCAACTCTTAAAAGAAAAAATCTTGGAAATTTTCTATTCAAGTGCAAATTCTCCAAGCTTTATTGTCGATTTAGCTTTAGGAAGTTTTGATGTTGTTAACTATGGACAAGCTCAATTAGATTTAGCCTCTAACTTTAAAGAAAAAGAAATAAATGAGTTAGTTGTCAGCTCCAGTCGACCAAGTTTTAATCAGCATTGGTTGCCTCCAACTAATGAGCCAATTGAAAAGCAAGAGTTTGGTAATCTTTCGCAAACTTTACAAAGCTTTAAACAAATTTTCTCGTTACCCAAACAAGAAGCTTTAACCTATGTACAAAGTCCAGAGAACTTTAATACCGCTTCTTTTATTAATGTGAGCATCCGTAAACTCGCTGACTTTATTAAGGTTAGTGCTAACTATGGAAAAAATAAAGAATCAAGAGATATGCGTATTGATAAAGAACAAAAAATTGTTGAATATCAATACCAACTTGAAAGTCAAACTACTTATGGTTTAACTTTTACAGATAATATTTCTTCTTACTTTAGTAAAAAAATCATTGAAGAAACTATTCAAGGGAAGGAGCCTACTGAGATCTTATCTCAAGATATTCTTAATGGCGGGAAAATAAAAACTTCGCTTATTCATAATAAGCAAATCAATCTCCTTGATTACCAAAACTTCAAACTTGCAATTAAAGAAGGACAAGGTATCTATCCAAGTGATTATTACATTAATGGTGAGCTTTTTGAAGAAGTTCCGCAGTTTAAAGGAGAAGAAAAACACGAGTATTTATACTTTAAACTGAATCCTGAGTTTTGTGAAAATTATGTCAATTATTTCCTTGAACATAATCTTACTCTTGGTAACTCGCAACTACTCTTCCAAGAGTTAGCTAAACTAAGACAATCAGGAAACTTTGAGCAAGTATATTTAAGAATCCCAATTAGTTATAGTTTGCAAGGAAAAAAACTTCTCCATAATCGCTTTTTCGATAAAGATTTTTTAACCGCAGCTACGGTAAAATTAAATGCTAATTTTGCCAAGATCACTTTTTACCTCGAAGACTACTTTAAACTCTTTGCAGCCATGAGCAAAGATCAAGTAAATAAATTAGTGGTGTATAGCTTTATTAGCCAAAATGCGATTAATACAACTCTCGAAGCTATTCAAGCTAAATGTAAAAAGTTAGAAGCTATGTCTGAAAAACTAGAGGTAACTAAACAAGTTAAAGTACTTAGTTCAGAAATAGATTTAGAACCTTTACAGCAACAAATCCAAGAGGAGCTAGGTAAAGGCTTAAGTCAAATGCTCATGCACTATTTACTGGGCAAGGATTTACTCTTACCTTTATACAGTGGAGATAAGAAAAAAAGTTTCCTTACCGAATTATTTACCAATAGGTATGTTAACTTTGATAAACAAGAAATTCAAAAAGAAATTGATGAGTTTTTTGCTGAATTTTCTTTAGACTACTTAACCCAAGGTTTAGATAAATCTAAAACCAATCCTCTTAGTCAAATCTTTAGTGACCTAGACAAAGCTCTAGCCATCAAAACTAAATAAGACCTCAAGACCTCGTCTCTGAGGTCTTATTTCATTTCAAAATATTAGCATAATAAACAAATTGACTAAATCTAAGCTCTCTTAAAAAAATTAACTAAAAGCTAACTGATATTACACAAAACATAGAGCAACTTCTTTAAATAACTAGATCCCTAAAAAATTGAGATAACAAAAAGGAGCATGCCTATAGACACACTCCCAAAAATCACTCTAATTTTAATGTTTTCTAGAAATGAAAATCTCTAGATTGCAGTTGACTCTTTGAGCCAAAAGCTCGGTTGTAACTCTCTATACAATAAGTTACTTTTAATAAATAGTAGTTTTACTATTACTTTAGATTTGCAACTCTTTAATTAAGCTACATCAGTTGTTGTATCAGTTGGTAAAGGATATTTTTCGCTTAGTTCTTTATCAATTAAGTATAAACCTTGACCTTTAGAACCTACAATACCAATTTTACGAAGCATTGAAGTTAAGAAGAACTCTTCAGCATGTTGTGTTTCTACTTGTGATTCAAGATTTGCATAAGTTGCAAAATCTTTGTTTGATAAACAAACATCAAGGATATTGTTTAAATCAGCTCTATATCCTTTTTCCATTTCGTAGATATATACAAATAAGTCTTCAATATTATCAAACTCACGTAAACCTTCAGGGATTTCACGTAATTCAGCTTGATAACCACATTCGCTTAAGTATTCAACACCTGAATTTACATTATCTAAAGCTTTTTGTGATAGGTTTAAGAAGTAACCTTGTACTCCTTTTAAAGTTAAATCATTTGCCCAACCTGAAATATCTAAAAATAGGTTTGAACGAAAATATTCTTGGTTGATTTTATCGTTTAATAAGGCAACTATGTTTTGGTTAATCATAATTATAAAACTCCTTAGGTAAATTGCTTTGCGTCAAGTAAAAATTAGTGTAAAGATTCAATATCACGATCAACGTAGTAAACCGCAATACCGTCATTACCAGCAATGTCAAATTTACCAAGAATATCTGAGAATAAAGACTCTTCTTCTACTTGCTCGTCAACGAACCATTGTAAGAAGTTAAATGTTTTATAATCATGCGCTTCTTGAGCAACTCTTACACAATTATTAATTGCACTAGAAACGAATTTCTCGTGTTCGTAAGCTTGTTCTAGTACAGATCTTAAATCAGTTAATTCTGTATTAACTGCAGGTACAACACCTACGTGTGGACGTACACCATTATCTTCTAAGTGTTTCCAAATACGTTTAAAGTGTTGATACTCTTCTTCAGCGTGTGATTTGAAGAAAGAAGCAGCACCTAATAAACCTTGAGTACGACACCAGTTAGACATTTGTAAATAAATGTTTGAACTGTGAAGCTCAAAGTTTAATTGTTGATTTAAAACATCAATAACAGATTGTTTTAACATAGAATAAACTCCTCGTTTTGTTTTTTTGTTTCTCTTTTTGTATTCTGAAAACCTAGTATGTTCTTTTCAAGAATTTATAGTTAAAGTTACTTTCACAAATAAATTTAACAATAAATTCTTTTCCTAGGTCGTAAAGAGACTAATGATCTAATAAATATTTCATACTTAAATTCTTAAGTATTTTAGTCAACTAAATTCTAAGTTTTATACACTTAAGTCAGTTGCTAACCTATACTTAATATTATAG
>NZ_NRJF01000250.1 GCF_003585965.1 Psittacicella gerlachiana
GCAATGCGGTTCTTTTTTTTTGTGTCTAAATTTTTTCTCTAGGCAATTGCTTATAGAGTTAATTGACTTTCCTTATAAACTCTTCTACTTTTTCATCCCTTTATTCTTCTATTCTTTCATTCTTTCATTCTTTCTTATCTGCCATTTAACAAGGCTTATAGTTGAATTTATTTCGTTATTAAACCAATTACCAGTCTTATAATTTACTTATGGATAGTTTTATTTCTTATCTTTTTACTTTTAGATTAAAAATGCTTAATCATAATTGATTATGACTTTAATCTCCTAACTTGTAAACTCATAAAAGTAACGATCAATAATATCTTAAGCTCTTTGAATAGAATTTAGATTATATAGCTCTTGTGCTATATTAATCTCAAACCAAATACAAAGTTAAGATTATGATTGAAATTCAAGATAAGCTACTCAAGCTTATAAGCAATTTGGTAACTCTGTAGTAATTGATGTCTTACAATTTATCGCTCTGGAAATCGGAAAAGATTTATAAAAAAATACCAAGAGCATAACAAAATAACCAAAAACTCTATGGATTCTTTAGGGTTTTTGGTTATTTTTGTAAGCGTTTATTTATCATTAAGATTCTAAAGTAAGGACATTTACCATTGATAGAGAGATCTTTACCATCATCTCCTTTCCTAAACTTAATAATCTCAAATTGCTCAGGATTAAATTTATGGAGGAAAGTTATAGGAACGCCCATAGCTCCAAGGTAATCTTTTGGGATATCTTGGGTTTTATTAACGTTAATCCCCTCATAATTATCGTATTTTGGGTAGTTGTTTTCGTTACCCTGATAGGTTTTTACGAGTTCTATATCTTTATGACGTTTGAAGTTATCTAGATTGGTTAACCATAAACAGTTATTAGAAGCTACGATACGTTCGCCATGTTCATTGATTTTGGTTTCTGTACCGTAAAGCTCATAATGTTCAGGAACAATAAAACCTGAAATCCCTCTGCCTAGATTAATTCCTAACCAAGCTTTATTTTCTTTGATTAAAGCAAAGATATCTTTGTAGGTAATAGCATTGATATTACCTATAACCAAAAACTGCTTATTATGGGTAATTACAAGCTCAATAAACTCTCTAAAGAGAGAAAAGGGAGGATTAGTAACAATAATATCCGCTTGCTCTAAAAGAGTTATACTTTCAGCACTCCGAAAATCTCCATCCTCATTAAAGTAGGTTACTTCATGAATACTTGGAAATAACTCTTCATTGCCTCCTGTGTATTCATAGTAATATCCACGAGCTGGTGAAGTAGCTTCAAGATCATAAGTAGTTTTCTCTACATTTACATAGCAAGCAGAGATTAGTTTCTTTAAGCCTAAGCGTTTAAAGTTGAGTGCAAAGTACTTATAGAAGTTACTCGTAAGGGGATCATCACAATTGCAAAAGACTATTTTGTCTTTAAAGTTGCTTGTGTAGTGTTGTAATTCACTTTCGATATCTATGAGTTGAGTATAAAACTCATCGTTTTTGTTCTTCTTGGCTTTACTTAAAAAGTTAGTTTTCATTTTCTATTAAATTGATTTAAGATATCCTACAAAATACATCTCACTATGTTTTATAAATAAAAATCTTTACTATAGTATATTTTATAGTTTAGTTTAAATTCTTCCATCCATTCATTTGCGAAAACTTCACCTTTGTAGAGTAATAAAGTCTCATATATAGCTTTAATAAAGGAATATTTATCAGAAAAAGTAGGAGTCTCTCTGTATTTAAAATTTGTACTTGGTCTAATATTGTATATCATTCCTCTTTTTACCTGAGTCTTAAGAGGAAATCTAGTT
>NZ_NRJF01000251.1 GCF_003585965.1 Psittacicella gerlachiana
GTAAAATAAAAAAAGCTATACCCCCCCCGCATAAACTATTGATTTTTAAGGTAAAATATTTAAAGTAAAATTGAGTAGGGAAGAGGATAGATAGTAACTAAAAACTTATAAGGCTAGAGGTAAAGGATGAGGCAAGAATAAATTTTGTAGGGATAAAATTAGGTTCGACAAAACTTTAAAATTGAGATCCAAAGAGCAGATTTTATAGGCTAAACAAAGACTATTAAAAGTTTTTTCTCTTAAAAATCAAATTTTTAATTATGAAAATAAAGAAATTTTAATTTTAGATATTTATTTTTTAATTTTTATGTTTTAAGATAAATGAAGAACAAGCCCAAGAGCTTGTAATGATTAAGATATTAGATTTTGATTTGATTTAAGGATAATTATGAAAAAAACTTTAGTCGCTCTTACTCTTGCGGCTCTTGCATCTAGTGCATTTGCGCAAACCACAGTTTATCAAACTCCTAATGGCAAAGTATACGTAGACGGTTCATTACGTTATCATCATACCCTTCAAGGTGGTAAGGTAGAAACTAAGGCAGCTGATGCTAGTGCTTATAGTTTTACTAGTCGTAATCGTAATGACAATACCGATAATTTAAGATTACGTTTTGGTTTAGGATTTGATACCAAATTAACCGATACTAGTACCTTAGGTGCGTATCTGCGTTATCAAAAGAATTTCACTTCTCGTAAATATACTTACGAAACTTCATCTGCCTCAGAAAAGAGAAAATCTCATAATTCAGATCCATTTTATTTAACTAAAGCTCGTTTAAGCTACGCTTATAAAGATACTTTCTTTGCGACCTTTGGGGTGCGTGGCGAAGATGATGCGGCAGAATATTACCAATTTAGTGATGCCGTAAAACTAACTCCAGGTGCAAAAACGGCATTTGATTTAGTTAACCGTGTTGATGTAGCAGACGGTTCAGATAAGCGTACTGCTCGTGTAGCTTTTGTCTTTGGTGAAAATAGAGAACACTTAGTAAGTGTATCTTATGCTGACTCCAAAGTAGCAGCAAGTACGACTTACTATAATCAATATGCAGCCGTATATAACTATACAGGGTATACAGATTTAACTTTACAAGTGGTAGCTTCAGCCGGACACTATAATGGTGCAGGCTCGGCAGCTTCGCAAAATACTCACTCATTAGACTTTGCGGTTTACTATGATGTATTACCACAAACTAAAGTTACGGCAACTGTAGGGCATTCACAATTAACGGTAAAAGGTGGTACAACTACCAAAAACTTAGCTTTAAACTTAGAAGTAGTAAATGCAACCAATAAATATGTGCAACCAGCATTAGGTTACTCTTATGTAAGTGCAACCTCTACACGTACGGGAGTAAATAAGGAAACTACAAAAACTAATACCGTATATGCTCGTGTGTACTCAGAAGTATTTACTTATAAATCAACGAATGTGCTTTTAGGAGTAGAAGCGGCTCATCGTCAAGTAAAAGCTAAAGATGCTTCAAGTAATCATACTAAATCTAATGCACATAACTTCTCTGTGTTTGCAAAATATAGTTATTAATTAGCAAGCAACAGTTAAGCTAAAGTAATAAATTTTTTTCATTTTCTATAATGTAATAAACGACAGTCTCACTGAGACTGTCGTTCTTTATTAGGGTTAATTTTTTAGGAACAAGAGGGCTTGAATAACTCTTATACCGAGTAAAGAGCTACAAAAATTTGCGTTTAAGGCAAGAGTTGCTGTTGTTCACAATAGCTACTAAGAAACTGACTCCATAACCAAGGGAGATGGCGACTACGTAAGAGTTTTTGTAGTTTACTTGCTTTAGTTAAGTAAAGAGAAGAAAATTTTATTTCAGTACCGCTTGAAGATAAATGAGTAAAGTTTTTTTGCTCTTGAAACCAGTCTTTAAGAGCAAATTGTAATCTTGTCGGAGCGAGAATTCTAATCTCTTGTTCGTGAATCCTTAATTCTAAATCTTGAGCA
>NZ_NRJF01000252.1 GCF_003585965.1 Psittacicella gerlachiana
TATTAGTCTCTGTGCTTAAATATTAGTAATAATTTTCAAATTTATTCTGTAATTATACAAGAATAATTAAAACTTTGCAGTAAGTATCGTACTTTAGTACAAAAATAATACTAAATCGTTACAACAATTTCTTTAAAACCTTGAAAATAAAGAAAAAAGTAGCGGCAACACCGCTACTTTTTTCAGGCAAATAAACTTTGCCAATATTGATTTAACACTTGATTATAAGCTAAACAAGCAATGGCTATTAATGCGATAACCATTCCCCAAAAATTTAATTTAGTTAATCTTTCTTTAAAGAAAAATACTCCTAAAATAATCGAAAGAATAATTACCCCAATATTCATGGTCGTAAACACCAATGCCGTTTGTGTATGAAGTACTTGATGAGCCTTGATATAGAAAACTATATTCGTAAAATTTAATGCCCCTAAAATAACTCCAATAATAATTGAACCTAAATTAAAATTGGTTCTTCTTACTAAAAGATAACCTAGCATGATTACGGCAGCAAGAATAAAAATTGCGATGAGTAAACTCATAATATCTTTTACTGCCATTAGCTTTAAAAGAATATCAATTACTCCATATCCTACCCAAACTAGCAATAACCATCCCCAAGAACTCTTTTGTGGTACTCGTGAAGATAAACTTAAGCCAGTCTTCTCTTTATATTTATTTAAAAGCATAAAAATAGCTATAAAAGCAAGTGCGATCCCTATAAAAGTAAAAGCAGTTGCTTGTTGACCAAAAATCGCAAAACTTGCAATAATCCCGAAGACTAGAGATAATCTATTGGCAGTATCTGCTCGTGCTACTCCTGAGGTTTGTACAGCTTTCCCCATAAAAATAAACACGCTTGGAAATAAAATTCCTAGCAAGATAAATAAATACCAAGAATCTCCTAAAATAAAGCTCTGAAGATTTACTTGCGGTTGAGCAAGTGTAAAGTAAGCTAAAAGGGTTGCAACTATATAATTCCAAAACACTACTTGTGGAATTTCTATATTAGTATTACGTATGGCTTTTAATAATACTGAAACCAATACGCTAGCACAAATGGCAATTACTAAAAAAAGCATGATTTAAAGAAAAAACTATGTAAATTGAAGAAATAAATGGTATAAAATATTAAAACTAATTAAAAAAATGTTATCATTATAACGCACCTGAGATACTTATCTCAATTTTATTCTACTTTAGAGGAGAAAAATACCATGCCTCGTTGGTTGATATTTTTCATGATTATCTCAGCTTTTGAGTTCTTACAAATATTTCTCATTTTAACTATACGTTGGGTGGTAACTAATCGTACTAAGGTAATGTGGCTAATTTATACTTTTATCTTAATCTTTAGCCATCTTCTTTTATACCTCGGGATTAATCGCCTCTATCCATGGAGCTTTACAGTTTTTGTCATGTATTTGACTTTGCTGTGGATGTATTTTTTATCTTCGGTAGTGGTGATTGTGCTTTACAAAGTTTCAGGCTCTAAATATCCTTTGCTCTTTAAAAGCCTCCTTCCTATAGGTTACTTTGCCCTTCTCGGTTATGCTTGGTATAATGCCCATTATCCTGCAGTTCGTAACTATAATATTCAACTCAATAAACCCTTAGCGAGTCCCATAAAAATTCTTGTCGCTGCTGATCTTCATTTAGATTACATGGTCGGTAATCGAGCAATTCGCCAGCTTGTAGCCTTAAATCAACAATTAAAACCCGATCTAATTCTTCTCCCTGGTGATATTATCAATGATGATGCTAGCGTATATTTTAAATACCAAATGGAAGATGATTTAAAACAACTTTCAGCCCCTCTTGGTGTTTATGCCTCTTTAGGTAATCATGAGTTTTATGGTCTTTTAGAAGAAAACCTCCAAGCTATAGCTAAAGCAAATATTACTTTACTCAGAGATCAAGCTGTAGTAATTGAGGATAGATTTATTTTGGTTGGTCGTGAGGATCAAACTAATCCTTATCGTAAATCCCTCAGGCAAATTCTCAAAAACTATAATACGAGCTTACCTATTATCGTCATGGATCATCGACCTTATCTTGATGAAGCTACCAAAGCTAATATAGATATTCAAGTTTCAGGACATACGCATAATGGACAAATGTTCCCTATGAACTATATTGTAGGTTCTATGTATGAATTAGCTTATGGTTATAAACAAAAAGATAATAGTCACTTTTTTACCACTAGTGGTTGGGGATTCTGGGGTTCTCCTTTCCGCTTAGGCTCACAACGAGAAGTATTTCTTATTACCGTTACTGGTAAAAATTAAAGGTACAAAT
>NZ_NRJF01000253.1 GCF_003585965.1 Psittacicella gerlachiana
TTTTTACGTTCTAAATTATTAAGCATTAATAAATTTCTACGTTGAGGTTTTACGCTTTTGATATCTGCGAATCCCATTCTTGTTGCCCTTAGTTTCTCTTTTATTACTAAGGTTAGCTAAAGAAGCAAACTTTTGAGATTCACCTTGCATTTGTTGTAATAGCTGAGCAATCCAACGTTCAATACTTTGCATAAAGTTTTGATAATTATCTTGGTTTTCTGCAATATTTTTTAAACCCAGTTCCCATAGAGCGGTAGTATCAGGTTTGGTTAAGTCTGTAGGCAAAGCTTGTAAAATAGCCTTGCCTATAGAAGTAACTTTAATATCCTTATTATTTTCTTTGTAGCAGTAGTTGCTATCAAAGAGTTTTTTAATAATAGAAGCACGAGTCGCTTCTGTTCCTAAGCCGTCGGTTTCATTAAGAATGCTTTTAACTTGAGGAGAAGAGACGTAACGAGCAATATTAGTCATTGCCGAAAGTAAACTTGCTTCATTGAAGTAACTTGGAGGAGTTGTTTCTTTATTTTCAAATGCCATATCGTTGATTTCAACTGGATCTCCAACGGTAATATTACTTACATGTTGATTGGCAACAAGACTACTTAAAGAATTATTATTCTCAGTGGTATTTTGTTTGTTTTCGAGTTTATTTCTCTCTTTAGTACTAAGACTAAAGATTTTCCAACCTGGAGAAATCAGACTTGAAGATTTAGCGGTAAAAGCCCAAGGACGATTAAAAGCCTCAAATTCTAATTGTAAAAAAGAATCAGCATACTTAGCATGAGGCATAAATTGCATTAAATAACGTTGAGCAATTAGACGATATGCCATATTCTCTGCATAGTTTCCATTAAAATTATAGGCTTGAGTGGTCGGGGCTAATGCTGAGTGATTAGTTACTTTTTTGCTTTGCCAAATAGCTGATTTTTGTTCAGGATTTAAACTAAAGTGTTTATCTTGGCGATTGAGGTTTAATTCTTGAGCTTGCTCTAAAAGATGCTGAATAATGGTATGACGATCATTAAAGTCAGTTTCATTATAGTAATTAGAATCTGTACGGGGATAGGTAACAAATTTCTTTTCATACAGACTTTGTACAGCTTGTAAAGTTTGTTCTAGACTAATCCCAAAGCTATTGTACATTAAAGTTTGTAGATCATGTAAAGAGAAGCCCAAAGGTGGTCTTTGCTCTTTAATTTTTTCTTGAGCTTTAGTTACGGTACCAAAAGGATTTTGTGCAAGAGTAGCTGGAAAAGTCTCAATAAATTTTTGGTTAATCAAGTGACCATTGGCATCAACTAAACGATAAAGGAAGTCGTCATTTGCTAATTGCTCGAGGGTAGCTTTTTGTTCATTGGGGTAATTTTGAGGCTTTTGAGCTTCTAAAGTACGAAGTAGATCTAGTTTGACAATAAAGTATGGGCTATCACTCGGAACTCCATGATAAGCAACTTGATAGTTATTGCCTATAGCCGATTTAACTTGAGCATAAAGATTAAAATATGCTTGGGGAACAAAATTTTCAATTTCTTCTTGTCTTTGCCAAATTAGTTGCATTACTGGAGTCATTACTCTTCCAATTCGGATCACTCCCTGAAAACTTTGTTTTTGAGCATAGATAGTAGCTGCTCGAGAAAGATTCATTCCGAGAAGCCAATCAGCATGAGCTCGAGCAAAAGCTGATTGACTAATGCCATAGAGTTCACGATTGGCTAATAAACCTGAAAAAGCTTTATTTAGACCGTTTGGAGTTAAATCTGAAACAAGAAGACGAATAATGCGTTGATCTTGGTAAGGATCTATTTTAAGGTGGACAAAAAGTTCATCTACGAGTAATTGTCCTTCACGATCCGGATCTCCAGCGTGAATTATGTATTGAAAGCTTTTATCTTTTAGAAAATTAGCTACAGCTTGAAATTGTCCTTTAGTACTTGAGGTTACTTCTAGTTTCCATTGTTGAGGGAAAATAGGCAAGTCTTCTAAACGCCAAGAAGCATACTTAGTATCGTATTTTTCTGGCATGGCTTGACTTAAAAGATGTCCTACACAATGAGTAACGACAAGATTATTACCAAGATTAGTGTGAGTTAGGCTTTTTTGCGGTTTGAGCTTGAGTTTTTGGCTAAGAAAATTAGCGATTTCTCGAGCCACACTAGGTTTTTCCGCAATAATTAAAGTTTTGGCATTAAAAATCATGTGCGAGCTGAAAAAAAGAAATTAAATAAGCGTGAGAAGGAGTTTAACCTTTATTATTATAAATTAAGGCTGAAATTTTTGTGTTGTTCTTGATATTTATCTCAATTAAACTAAGGCAAATAGTAACAGAAAATATTTTGATTTAGCACTGTAGCTTTGCTAGGTATGAATCTTAAAAATCAGAATAGGATTTTTTATAGTGGAAAAAATCCTTTTAACAGAGGTAGATAATACTACAGAAATTTTATTAAAAATATTTATCGCATATTTTTATTAATTCTTGAGGTAATAGCATAGTAGTCAAATTTGTACTCAATAGAGGAGAGTTAATATCTATTATGCCTTTTTGTGGTTCATGCCAAATGAACGAGTTGAGATAAAAAAAAAGACTACCTATATTATGGAATCACCACAGGAATTACCATAATATAACGTAATCTTTCTATTACTTTTTTGCGTAAACTTTTTAGTTTTAAATCTAGAATTAAGTTCTAGGGTTCTATGAGATAAGTTGAGATCATAAAATGGATTAATTTAGAGTCGTGTATAATCAAGACCTAAAATTAATTTCCCATGAATAATAAAGTTTTGTGAATCTTCGATAATAAATGGAGGATACTTAATATTTTCAGAGATGGCTACAAAGCTGTCTCTAGTTTTTTGTAATCTTTTAATAAAAGTTACATCACCATACGTAAAGACATAAATTCCTGAAGAGGTAAAGTTATTTTCTAAACGTACAATACAAGTTTGTCCATCATGAAGGATCGGCTCCATAGAGTCACCTCTAATTTTCAGAACACGAAGATTATTTGGGTTTTCGGTATATAAATTACGATAATATTCAGAGTTAGAAATAAATACCTGCTGAGTAGGAACATAACCTTCATTATAAGTTCCAGGTCCTGCTGAAGCTTCAACATCAAGCATTTCTACAAAAAAACCAGGAATTTCAGTAGGAGTATTTTTTTCATTTGCTTCAGCAAGACGACGATTAGTAAAATCTTCAACAGCTTGTTTATTATTAGCAAAGTTAGTTAACTCATGCAATTTATCATAAGGTACATAGTCCTTATTACTTTTAATTAGTTGCTCTTTGTCAACTAATCCTAAAGCAGCAGGGCTACCTTTAATAACATTTATCTTTCTTGGACGCCCGCGACCGCGTTTTGGCGTTTCAGGTAGAGAGGTATTGGTGTTATCTTTGTTTGCCAAGGTCAGACTCCAATATTAAAAGTTAATATAAAAATAGTTACGATAAAATTATTTTAAAGCGTAACCTGATGAATTTTTTCGTAGGGAAATGCGGTTTATAAAGTTAAGGT
>NZ_NRJF01000254.1 GCF_003585965.1 Psittacicella gerlachiana
TATCGGAATCGAACTGATGACCTACTGATTACAAGTCAGTTGCTCTACCTACTGAGCTAAGACGGCAAAAATTGAATTACATATCTTAAGTTAATATGTAAAAAAATGGAGCAGGCAGCGGGAATCGAACCCGCATCATCAGCTTGGAAGGCTGAGGTAATAGCCATTATACGATGCCTGCTATATACGATGGTGGAGAGGGAAGGATTCGAACCTTCGAAGACTGAGTCAGCGGATTTACAATCCGATCCCTTTGGCCACTCGGGAACCTCTCCACTAAAATGTGGTGCCGTCTATCGGAATCGAACTGATGACCTACTGATTACAAGTCAGTTGCTCTACCTACTGAGCTAAGACGGCATAGAAGAAATGGTGCCGTTTATCGGAATCGAACTGATGACCTACTGATTACAAGTCAGTTGCTCTACCTACTGAGCTAAAACGGCATAGAAAGAGATGGTGCCGTCTATCGGAATCGAACTGATGACCTACTGATTACAAGTCAGTTGCTCTACCTACTGAGCTAAGACGGCAAGATGGTGGAGAGGGAAGGATTCGAACCTTCGAAGACTGAGTCAGCGGATTTACAATCCGATCCCTTTGGCCGCTCGGGAACCTCTCCAGTAGAAAAAGAATGGTGCCGTCTATCGGAATCGAACTGATGACCTACTGATTACAAGTCAGTTGCTCTACCTACTGAGCTAAGACGGCATAAAATAAATAATGGTGCTGATAGCGGGAATTGAACCCGCGACCTCACCCTTACCAAGGGTGCGCTCTACCACCTGAGCTATATCAACACTTTTCAAGCATAAAAAATGGAGCAGGCAGCGGGAATCGAACCCGCATCATCAGCTTGGAAGGCTGAGGTAATAGCCATTATACGATGCCTGCTATATACGATGGTGGAGAGGGAAGGATTCGAACCTTCGAAGACTGAGTCAGCGGATTTACAATCCGATCCCTTTGGCCGCTCGGGAACCTCTCCACAAAAAACCTTTCTAGTGCTAGGAAAATAAATACTTTATTAAGTATTTTTGTTATCTTCCTAACTCAACGAAGACTATTATAGACCAGTAAAACTCTTATTGCAAGAGTTTTGCCAATTTATTTTTAATTTTTTTTCTAATCTTTTGTTTTTTCGAAACCATTAATTTTAAATTAATTATAAAGTTTCTCTAAGATAAGATCTTTAATTTTTTTCATTTATAGTTTTATACGTGATAAAATAAGCGAGGCTTATTTTATTTTACCGTTTATGTCCAGCAACTGGACCTTTTCTTTTTATAATAATGAATACTCATTTTCATAGCTATTTAAATCAAAAATTCACGATTTTAGACCAAACTCAATGGTCTCTTCTTAAAGACGATATAGATTTAAATATTAGCGAAGAACAAATCCAACCTTTATTAGGTTTTAATGAAAAATTACTTGATGCAACTGAATTTAATAATTGTTATGCACCTCTTGTTAGATTGTTAGATTTACAATTGAATGCTTTTAAAATTCAGCGAAGCATCACCCCAAATTTCTTAAGGAAAGTAGCTAAAATTCCACCTTTTATTATTGGTGTAACAGGATCAGTTTCTGTTGGAAAAAGCACTTTCTCTCGAATTCTCAAGAAAGTTCTTGAAATTTATTATCCAAATTTTAAAATTCAGATTTTAAATACCGACGGCTTTATTTATCCTTTACAATATCTCCAACAGCACGACTTATTAAGTCGTAAAGGATTTCCAGAAAGCTATGATGAACCTTACTTATTAAAAGTCTTATCCCTAATCAAAAGTGGGAAACAAGCATTTGCTCCGGTTTATAATCACATAACCTATGACCGAGATTCAAATTTACTAGAAATAGATTCTCCTGATATTCTCATTCTTGAAGGCTTAAATGTACTCCAAGTAAATGGTCATGAAACTAATTTAAGTTCTCCAATAGACTTTATTGATTTTGCTATTTATTTAGATGCAAGTTCACAGCTGCTAGAAAAATGGTACATCAAACGTTTTAAAAGTTTTAGAAACAATTCTTTTAAAAACGAAAAATCATACTTTAAAAAATATGCTGATTTAACTGATGAACAAGCTGAAGAGAAAGCAAAAACTATTTGGCAATTAATCAATGCTAAAAACTATGTAGAAAATGTAGAACCTACAAAGTATCGTGCTAATCTCATTATTACTAAAGGTGCTAAACACGAATTTATTGAGTTTGCCCTTAAATAAATCATGCAAGCAAATATTTATCTCGAACTATTTCATAAAGATTTATTTGTTAATTATTGGCAGGGGTTACAAAAATCTTTTCCTGAACTGCCAGCTTATAAGGATTTACCACGTACAGCTTTAGGTAGACCTTATTTACCGTCATACTTTCAAGGTAGTAATCCACAATTTCCTTATCTTGAAAGTAATACTCCTTGGTTTATTGACTTTAACTTAGCTCATAGCGATGATAAAGTCTTAGTTGCCATATTACTTAGTGAAAATCCACCACCAGTTAATAGCAACAGTTACCTTGGAGTAGATCTTGAGTTTAAGACAAACTCGCAAAAAATTAGCGAAAAAGCTTTCTTAAGAAGAATTATCCACCCTGATAATCTAAAGTTATTCACTAATTCCTCTAATAAAGAACAAAATAAACTTTTGGAATGGGTTATTAAAGAAGCTATAGTAAAAAGCTATGCTTTAAGTATTTTTCAAGGAAATAAAATCAAATTCTCTCCACAAGGAATTGAAGCAAATTTAAACTCTACTCAAAAAGGAGCAAAAATTTATACTTTTATTGATAATTCTAGCTATTACATTTCACTATGCCTTAATCATCAATTTTTATTAAATTTTTGTGAACCAAAGATTATCTTTGCTAATAAAATCATTCCAAGCGAAAATCCCATCTCTCATTTTTCTTATTTATACGCAAATCACAAAGCAGATTTACTCATAGATTCTGTTATATAAATAAAAACAGACCAAGC
>NZ_NRJF01000255.1 GCF_003585965.1 Psittacicella gerlachiana
GTGATAAACCACTGCTTAATTTTATTCTAAAATTTCTTTTTTCGTTGCAATATAAGATACTAAAGGTAATAAAATACAACCGAGGATTGTAATTGTAATTCCGGTTTTATATGAACCCGTAATATCATAAAGCCAGCCAAAACCTAAGAGGTAAGCTCCAGTAATTAAAAATCCTACACAGTTAACTACAGAAGACATTTTTGAGGTAGTATTTGCACTTTTAGTTTTGTAAGATAGCAACAATAAAAGTATTGCTAAAAGTATCCCTGCAAAAGCTCCAAAGAGTACAAAAATTACCACTAATAAATAGTAATTGGTAACATAGAACATAGCTATAGTTAGAAGAGCAAAAAATGTGCTTGTTGCTACTAAAAAGCTTGTTAAATGCTTTTCATAACGTATAACTATCACTGGAGTAACTAATGATCCTAAAAGAGATAAAACCTGAAAAATATTTACGAGAAAAGAAAATTGTTCGTTAGTTATTAAATCTCCTATATAAGGTTTAAACCAGCTTAAAGCAAAGTAGTAGTTTGCACTTTCAATTCCTAGAGTAATACCAATACACCAAGGAGCTAATTGTTTCCACATCGAAACCTGTGGCTTTTTATCTCCTGTAATTGTTTGTTTTACCTCTTGTTGTAAAACTTTCATTCTCTCTTTGGTAAACTTTAAGCTTGGGAGGTAGAATAATATGATTAAGATAGTTATGATAATCCACAGAGTTCCCACCTGTTGCCATGAATAGCCCATTCCTATCATTACCACGGCTGATAAGGTTCCCAAAAATGAAGAAACTGAAATATTTGCTCCATTTATGGAATTTAAAATCCCTAGATGATTAGGATAGAAACCATTAATAAACGAAGGATAGAGAACACTTAAAATCGTAATTCCTATGGATAAAACTAGAGTCCCTAGATATAGAAATAACACCGCAGAACTTACATGAAAACTACTTAAGTAATCACGAATGGCAATACCTATAACAATAACAATCATGCCATAGAGCAAAGCATAAGTTAAACCAACTTTTTGATCTACTTTTGCAACTAAAGCTGCAAAAATAGCCATTACAAATGTAGGTAAACTTAAAACTATTCCTTGTTGGGTTTTAGTTAAATCTAAATCAAGAGCAACATGCTCCATTATTGGAGATATTTCGGTAAAAGGAGCACGAGTCAAAAGAGTAACAAGACAAAGAGCTACAGCTGTATACCAAAATGAAAAGGATGATTTAAAAATCATATTAAGTCTTCTTAAATTTAAAAAAGAGATTATTTACCTTAGGCAAATAATCTTCTTTATAGTTATCTTTTAGCTAAATATTTTAAAGGATCAACAGTATTACCATTTACACGTACTTGATAAAATAACATAGTTTTACCACTAGCACAGGTATTACCCATTAAAGCAATAACATCACCTTTTTTGACAGTTTGATTGGTTTTTACTCTTAAGCTTGAGTTACAAGCATATACGGTAAGCATACTATTGTTGTGATTAATTAGAACAGTATTACCATATTGATTATAAACTCCTGCAAAAATTACATGCCCATCTTGAGAAGCATAAATTTTATCACCAATTGTACCAGCGATATGGATAGAATGATCGCTACCTTCTTTGTTAGAATATCCTTGAATTACTCTACCATTTGCCGGCCATAATAAGGCATTAGCACCTGTAGCTTGACCTTGAGCTTGAACAGTTGGTTGTTCATTAGAGCTATTTGCTTTTGATGGTACAGTTGTAGTTGAAGCTTGAGCTTGGGTTGTCGTAGTTGTCGTTGTTGGAACTGTAGTTGGAGTTGTAGGTGCTGGAACACTTGGAGCTTCTTTTGCAACAGTTGCAGGAGCTGTAGTAGTTTCTACTTTAGAAGTACTTTGCACCGGTGTATAACCTTGCGTGCTACATGCATTTGGATTTACTACAACTACTGTACCAGGAGTAAGTACACTATTAACATTCATGTTATTAATACGAGCAATTTCTTCCGCAGATGTACCAGTTAAGTAACCTAAAAGATAGAAAGTATCGCTCTGTTGTACTACATAATTTTTAGCTTTATAAGAACCTTTAACAATACGACTATAAATTGGTTTATTGTCTGCACCACGTGGAATTACAAAAGGCTGAGTAGCTTCACAAGCTTGATTCACTTGATTTGTCGTTACTGTTGTTACAGGGGCGTTATAGTTTCCTGCATTATTTTCATTACTATCAGCAGGAGTTACAGAAAATGTTGGATTAATACTAGAGTTTTCTGTATTCGTTGTTTGTTGAGGAACAGATGTTTGTTGTGAACCTGCATAAGATCCACTATTTGAAATATTATAAATTGGAGCATTACTCGTTGGCGCTGAACAAGCGGCTAACAACCCAGTAACCAATACTGTTAATGAAAGTTTAAAAACCTTTGGGTTCATGATCTATCCCTTAATATCTATTTTAAAAAATAATATAAAATTAAACTTAAAACGGCAATAATTAAAATAATCCAACTAGATTTATTGATAATATTTTCTATTTGTTTACGATATTTTTGGCCAAAATATGCAAATAAATAAGATACGATTAAAAATCTAACTAAACGAGAGATAAAACTAAATACAAAAAAGATGATAAAGTTATACTCAAAGAAGCCAAAAGCTATCGAAAATATCTTAAAAGGTAATGGCGTAAAACCAACTAATACTACCGAAAGAATTCCATGCTTATCTAAAAAA
>NZ_NRJF01000256.1 GCF_003585965.1 Psittacicella gerlachiana
TGAGCAAGCAAAGCAAGATTTTGTTGTTGTAATTCTTGTCCCCAAGCGAAATTTTGTTGATAACTTTGAGCCACCTGTTTTAGTAGTTGCGGTTGTTGAGCAAAAGCTTGACGCACGGCAACCCGAGTATAGTGAGTCTCGGTATTCATAGGATCAACAACTGCTAAAGTACCAATGAGAGTTAAAGTTTGCTCTATTTGCTCAAGATTTAAATGTAGAAGTGGTCTTAGCTTGGCAATAGTAATTGCTTGTTCTTGGTGTTGTAAAGCTAGAGGTGTATATTGCGAACTTAATTCATAGGTAACCTTTTGTAATCCCCGAAAAATTGGAGTTACTTGTTTCTCTTTTACTTCTTGAGTATAGGTCGCTAAAATCTCAAGATTAAACTTCGAAGCTTGAGGATAAAGACGTAAAATGCTACTTGCGTAGGTTTCGTATAGATCTTGCTCTTGATGAGCAACCATTAAGAGTGCTCGCGTATGATTGCAGGATTGAGCTTGCTGTTGTAAACGCCAATATTGTAAAGCATAACGATAATTCCGTGCTTGCTGTTCGGTATTATTGACATGACTTAAGTAAAGTTTAAGGTTTTGGCTATATTGAACTTGGGAACTAGTGGTTTCTTGCCACTGCCACAAGTCCAGTTTGCAATAATGGGCAAAACTAAATTCTTGAAGTGCACTTGTTAGGGTAGGATCATAGAATTTACAAGCATTGCTAAACCCTGTCAAGGTCAATTCTGCATAGCGATTAAAGCTCATTAATTCATTTAATTGCGTATAGATCTCTTGTAATTGCTCTAATAACTTTTGCGTATCATGAGTATAAAGTTGACAAAATTCTTGCCAATTTTGGGCAAGAGCTTGGAGCCCATGATCTATATGAGAAATTCTTATCTCGCTCAGATTGTCAGCAAATAAATCCTGCCATAACTCTAGCGTTTGCCCCCAATGTTCTTGACTTTGGACTTGAGTTGCACTGGATACTTGCATGTAGTGTTCTAAATTAAGTTGGGAATTTAAACTTTTATGATTGAGATTTAAACCTGCTAGAGGAGCTATAGCTAGAGGCAAGAGA
>NZ_NRJF01000257.1 GCF_003585965.1 Psittacicella gerlachiana
ATATTATTGTTAAATCAGAAAGTTAGTCATTATTATACTCAAGTAAAATTGATCTCCAAATAAATTAATCTTTATGGTGAAAAAAGTTTTAATTTATTAAGAATCATTAACATTTAGTAGAATACATCCTTATTTTCTTTATCCCATAGTTTTGGTAAAAAGAGAAATAATATTTTTCCCTTAGGAAGTAGGCTAGTTAATCTTGAGTGTAAAATTATTTGCCCCTAAGTTTTAATATATTGTATCTTGTAATCTAAAATAAGTCTTAGATTATATTTTAGAGAAAAAGCTTGAGATTGAGAAAAGTAAAGATTTTTTCGTTAGTTAGTAAAATGCTTTTTTAAATTAATCACCTATAAAAATTGTGGGTTTTGCTTTTTAGCTAAGGAGCAAAGTAAAAGTCTTTGACCTTAAACTCACTAATAATTCCTCGGTAACGACTAGATTGAATTAAGCGATAACTTTGAGAAAATTGCGTATCCAGTTTTAAAGAGTCGGCATAAATATATACCGGTTTATTGGTATTTAAAATCAGATTTGTGTACCAATTGCGAATAAGTTGATAATCTTGATTAATCTCCGCAAGAGCATAGGATTCATCAAGAATAACTTTATTAACAACGGGAACAAAAGAGGTATAGCCTAAGTTTACATCAGGTTTTACTTCAGGAATTGAATTACCTGCGGTAATAAAAAAGACAAGATTATAGTCTCTATTTTCTTTTCTTAAAAAATCATTACGTAAATGAGACAAAATTATTAAAGATGGAGAAACTAAATTTATTCTCTTAGTTGCTACCTGAGATTGTTCAAGTTGAGTAAATAATTTAGAACTTAAATCTAGGTTTTGATCTAAATATAATTTATGGGCTTCGAAGAGATTTAACCAAAGGCTAATATTTAAAGTTTTTGCCTGTTCGAGAAAAGTATCTAAAAGTTGCCAAGAGTAAGAGTTGCCTACAAAGGTTACTTGTTGTAATTGTTCCCAGGTTAATGCTTGAAAGTTTACTATTCCTTGCTCGATAGCTTCAGGGTAGAGAGCGGAAATATTTGTTAATTCTAAGAGATTTATATTTGGAATCACAATAATTTTTTGATCGACTGAAGCTGTGATATTTAACCAAATATTTTCAAGATAAGGAACTTTTCCTAGGGTTAAATTGTTTAAGTAAGGAGTATTACGTATGTTTAGAGGGTATTTAGGCATATAAATAATTGCTTTATCCTCACTTAAAGCTTGAGCATGAGTGTAAGTACGTTTAGAGGTTAAAGCTTCAAGGCGATTAAATTCTTTTTTATTTCCCGATAAATCTAGGTGAACAATAGTTTGCCAAATGATAAGACAGAAAATTAAAAGGTAAGCAAGATATTTTAATTTACTAACAATGCTTTTCATAATAAAAATAATAGTCAGGCAGAAATTCTCTTATAATAGCATGTATAATTATAAAGGAATATAAAGTAAGGTTTCTCCTAGATTATAAAATT
>NZ_NRJF01000258.1 GCF_003585965.1 Psittacicella gerlachiana
TGGACCAATTCCCACTTTTACCGCAGAAGCACCTGCAGCTACTAAATCTAAAGCTGCTTCAGCTGTTGCTATGTTACCAGCTACTATATCTAGATCAGGATATGTTTGTCTCGTTTGTTTAACTCGATTAATCACTCCTGCAGAATGTCCATGTGAAGAATCGATAAGAATTACATCAACTCCAGCTTCTACTAGAAGTCTAACACGCTCTTCATTTCCCTCACCTGCTCCAATAGCGGCACCAACTCTTAATTTATTATTTTGATCCACTACAGCTTGAGGGTATTTACCTAAGTCCACATAAGTATTTTTTACTAAAGCAACCTGTCTTGCTTGCTCAACTGGAGACATGTTTTTATGAATAAAACCTACACCTCCAACTAAAGCTAAAGCTATTGCTAATTCATATTCAGTAACAGTATCCATTGCCGAAGAAATAATTGGCACATTTAAATTTATATTTTTTGTTAATTTTGTTGCCAAATTCGCAGTGTTAGGTAAAACATTTGAAGCTCTAGGGATAATAAGAACATCGTCAAATGTAACCCCTTCATATTTGATACGTAACATTTTATCTCTCGTGTCTAATTTACTTAGGTTAATTATTGTTGATAGATATAAAAATAGTGCTGGATTAACACAGCACCTATTTTTTGAAAGGTGATAATCAATCTTACCTTTCAATGAAAACTTTATTGGGCAATATTATATAGGAAAAGTTAAAATAATCAAGTACCCAAATAGCGTGCAAACTTATATTAATGATATTTAAATCTAAAAACTAATATAGCTCCCTACTAGGGAGCTATAAAAATTAGTTACGATTACCAAAAATTCTTAATAAAGAAATAAATAAATTGTAAACGTCAATTAATAAGCCTAAAGCTAATTGAGTAACAGATAGTAAACCTGTATTAACTGCTACAGAAAGTCTATAGAGAATTAAACCACAAGATACTAAAGCTACTACATAAGCTAAAGCTAAAGATAAGAAAGAAGATTTAATTAAAAATGCATTAAGTAGACCTACTACAACTGCAGATAAAATCACAACGAATAAAATTCCACCAATTTTTGTGAAATCTCTTTTTGTAATAATTGCGTAAGCAGCTAGAGAAATAAAAATAGCACCCGTAGCAAATAACGCATTAATAACTACAGCAGCACCTTGAATACTAATGTACATAGCAACTGTAGGAACTACAGCATAGCCTAATAAAGCTCCAACTCCTACTACTGAAGCATAACCTGCTGGAGTATCTCCTAACGATGGAATAAAAAACGTACCAGCAAAAACTAATAGAAATGCTACTAAAGAATAAGTAGGATTAATAAATCCTGTGATTAAACTGAAGTAACCTGTAGCAATCGCTGCTATAACTGATACTCCTAAAAGTGCAAATGCTTTACGCAGTACAACACTTCTAACATCATTGTAAGCGTATGAACCTGTTTTCGTAATACGATCTGTAAACATTTAAATTCCTTAAAAAATTTAACAAGTCTAATTATTTATTCTTTCCTAAAAAAGGAAAATAGTTTTTTCAATATATTTATACATGCTTAAATTGCTTATTTCAACATTTAATATATTGATAATGCAGATATACCATCTGTCGTACTCTATATTATAACGTAAAAAAAATGTTTTAACAGTATTTTAAAGTCATATTTTACCTATAAGCTTATATTATTATCTACATCTTAGATATACAACTTAGAATGCAACTCATTAGAAATGAATACTTCTTTAATACCTCTATCTAC
>NZ_NRJF01000259.1 GCF_003585965.1 Psittacicella gerlachiana
CTTTTATTCTATTAAAAAAGTCCCTTTTTGTTATAATATACAAAAATGCTTGAGTTTTATTATACTTACTAAGAATATGAATAGATTTTTTTCTTACGTATCAGTGTTGACGATCACACTATGCACCTTACCCCTCAACATCTCATACGTACAAGCAGCCAACAAGAATAGCAATGCCACTCCTGCACAAAGTGCCGCTAAAGACTTATTACAGATGAGTGAGCAAATCAAGGATTTAAACTACACTATATACTTTAGTGTATATAATTCAAATGGTTATGAAGCTTATAAATTTAATAACTACTTTGTAAATGATATTAGATACGCAGAATTATCAAATTTAGAAGGTACGCCTTATAATGTTTACCTAAAAGGAAACCTAATTGGCAACGCTTCATATGGACTTAGAGGAACTACATTCAATATCCTCCCAAATATTTTTAATGCAGATTTTTCGATCTTGGCACAAAACTATATCATTGCAGAAACTGGTGAAACAAGAGTTGCCGATAAAGAAGCTTATGTTTACGACATAACAAACAAGTACTCTAATCTATATTCATATCGTATTGCTTTAGATAAGGATACTAAATTACCTCTAAAAGCGGATCTCCTTTATCGAGATTTAGTCTCTAACTCTTACACTATTTTAAATTCTTATACAGCTATTTACTTGCAATTAGGTATGGATCAACAATCTCTTGATCGAATTAAGGGGGCTGTAATCAATACTAACTCTGTGTTTAGTAGTGATATTGACAAAAGTCTTTCACGAGAGTTTGAAAAAATTGTAAAACTACAATTTTTGCCACCAGGTTTTAGATTAATTTCTAATAATGAAGTGACTATGCAAGGTAGTAGCCTGATTAACACCCCTGATAGTAATGATAAAAATGATACTTTAATGCTTGCACAAACTTATGGCGATGGATTATTTAGTTTTACCATTTATGTAAGTAAAGATAAAGTTAATACTAATGATCATTACTATTGGCAACAAGCGGATACGACTTTATATGCTGAAGACTATGGTAATCATAAATTAATTATTGTCGGTCAAATTCCTTTATCATTAGCTAAAGGAATTATAAACTCAATTAGTATTCCATCCGCTCCTATGTCAAGTAGCCATCCTAACGGATTCGGACAGCAACTTAATATAAAATAATGAATAACAATGTTATAAAAAATGCACAAGTTGAAAGCATTAGCTATGATAATAGCAAAGCGACTATTAGAGCAAGAATTTTGACAAATAAAGAATTTTGTTCTGCTTGTGCTAGAGGAGAAGGGTGTGGAGCTATCTTTTTTAATCAACTTACTCCTCTTGGTAGAAATAAAAATCTCGTAAAAATTACTGCAGATTCAAATTTAATACAAGATGACAATCTTCAAGTAGGCGATATCATAAAATTAGAAACCTCACGCCAAAGCTTTTGGTTAGCTATTTCTACATTCTATTCTATCCCTTTAGTATTTGCAGTTGTTATCCCAAGTATTATTTTTAATAAATTAAATCTTAGTGATCTTACAACAGCTTTATTAATATTTACATTTTTAGCAATTTACTAC
>NZ_NRJF01000026.1 GCF_003585965.1 Psittacicella gerlachiana
AGTACTTTATTTTTTATCTTAAATTTGTTACGGTGGCAATCCAAAAGTTGGATTAAGCCTTCTCTTGTTTTTCCTGTAATGCCATAAATTTTTGCACCCCAGGAGGTAAACTTTTACTTGTGTGTCGGGTTAATGGCAAAGGACAAGTACGATGACTCGGATGAGTGTAGATATAACCTACAGTACGCCAATATTCTGCTTGTTCCTTAGGTAAGCTCTCAAGTTGAGCTAAATTTCGTTCAATACTTGTAGGATCAAGTAAATGTCCGAGAAATACTTTATCTTCTTCATCCTGAGTTTGTAAATACTTTAACATTGCATTACGACGTAACAACCATTCTTTTTGTAAGAGCACAGCGTCATAACTGTAAAAACGAGCATACATAAACTCTTCTCGACTTAAGCCATTAACTTCACAAAAATCTAGATCATAATCTTTAGCTCTTTGTACATAAAGTTGATGGTATAAGTAGTAAGGAGTGGCATAAACACTTTCCTCCAAACAATCTAAAAGATCGTGCATACGTACTTCTAAACTCTTTTGTGCCTCTAAAGAAAACTGAGGGCATAGAGTCAAAGGTAGTCTAACCATAAACTTACTAGGTTCACGTACAATCTCCGTACTACCTACAGGCATTTCTACACTTTCTACCGGAGCATAAGGATCAAGACTCTGAAAATACGCCAATTGTTGGTTATAAAGCTCTCGCTCGACCATGGTCTCACTAAGATAAGATTGGTAATTGGGCGTAATAAAAATCCGCTGCTCTAAAGTCTTTAACTCTCCTGCTAACGCAAATTTGTGTTCAAATGAAGGAAAAACCGTTTGACGCATAAAAGTCAAATAATCGACTTCAGGATCACGACTGAGCCATTGGCGTACTATTTGGAGTACTTGCTCTTGATTGTCGCGATTACTACGATTCATACACTCCCCTATGGTATAAGCGTAAGAATCAAAAAAGCTATTGACAAACTCACGATATTCTCCCTCATGAGTAAACTCAAAAATTGCTTCCGGAAAACGCAAATTACTATTATGCTCGGTATACTGCATTAGTGCCAGCATTACCCCAAAACTTACCCCCATAAAGTCATACCCCATGAGATAAGTATAAACATTATCTAAAATCTCTTGATCATCCCCGACCTCATGCTCTAACTGAGCAAAAGCATAATTCAAAAAAGCATGAGTTTGCGCAAAAGCTGGAATATCCGGATTATTATATTTATCCAAGATAATTGAAGCTCGGGTAGAGGTTCTTGCCTCTAATCTCGCTTTGAGTTCTTGATAATCTTCAGCTGTAAAAGGAGCAAAGAGATTATAAGGATTGTTTATGGACTGGCTATGTAAATTGTAACTAGCTAAAAGTTTATAAATAATTCTTCCACGACGCAAAGGATACTTTTTATTTCTTCCCAGCACTTCAGCAAGGTACAAAATCAAAAAGTGATAACTAGAGATAAACGCCTTAAAGGTCATGGTATTAAAGTTGCTTGTGTCCCCAATATAAAAGGCATTAGGCATTTCTTGATTAAAGCAATATACGGCAACTGTAGGATAAGAAAAGGTAGTCTCGTAAGATAAATTAAAAAATTTTAAATTGTAAAAGTCATGCGTTAAATGACTCGCTTGTAAAATTTGCTCACTATCTAAAGCATATTGAGCATAAGCATTGGTAGTTTGCATGCGTTTAAGCGCAAATTCATCGGTTATACTCATCGTATTGTAATCTAGAAACATGTTAGGGTTTTGAGGTTATTGTAAGAGACAAAGCTGTTGGTTTGGATTAGTCTCCAAAGTTACCCAAGCTGTGCTTCTGCTTCATCTTTTATAACCCCTCAAAACAACTTCCCTAAGCTAAAGACAAGTTAATAAAAAATGACAATTAAATAATAGATTTAGAAATTTTTTGCCACAAGCGTTTGAGCCAAGCCTGTTGCTCTGCTTCTAAATAACCCGGAGCTATAGCCAAGCGTTGAGCTACCTGACGATAAGCTTTTAAAGTTTGCTTACTATAAGCCTTATGGGGAGCATTAATTTTTTGCCATAAATAGCTTCGTTCATCCACTTTAGAACGGGATTGATAATAAACTTCTAGGTTATTTAATCCCTCTTCTATTCGCTCTAAACTCTGATAACCGGTTACCTTAAGAGTTTTATCATTAAGGCGATGTAAAAGGTTACAACAAGTAGCATGATAAATATCAGGTAAAAACAACGAGTATTTTTCTAAACCGGGATAAAGATTAGGGAATGGGGCTTGCGCTAGAGAAGAAAAATCCAATAACGGTAATTGTTGACTAAAGAAGACAAAATCCAAGTCTTGATCTTCACGATCAAGCCATAGCTTGGCATAGCTAGCTAATTGCTCTTGTAACCCTAGATTAAGATTTACTTCTTCTCGCACATAACTAATTAGACATTCGAGAGCTTGCTCTCGCAATTGTTCTTGTTCAATATCAAGAAACCATAAAGGAGCTTCAAGGTAAATCCCAGGATAATAATAGTTTACATAACTCGTTAAATAGATTTGTAAACCTAACCAACGATTTAAAAAGCTATAACGCAGTAAATATTGGTAAATCACTTCGAGCATTTGCTCAAGTTCAGCAAAGCGTAACTTTTCTCCTTCTTGATAAGCATAGGCTAAAACCGCATGGGTTAAAGCAAAAGGATAGTCGGCAGGTAAACGACTTTGCCACTGCGACAATTTAATTTCTTTGACCTTGGCACTAACTTGTTGCTTTAATTCGGCAAACTGTTCACTAGTCAAAGGAGGTTGGAGCAAATAAGGATTACGCTGAATCCTTGCGTTAATCATATAGGTTTGAATGAGATTAGCTAGGGTTGAATAGCGTAAACGATCTTTTTGGATAAAGCCCGTAATCTCATAAGCGAGAAGCAAACGAAAATTTTCAAAAGTAAAATTCATGATCTCATCACGCAGATCATTACATTCACGAGCTTCACTAGAAAAAACTCCTTTAACTTGCAAATCTACAGAAGTTAAGGCTTGATTATCCAAAGGATCGGGATTAATACTCAAACAACAACTTTTCATGGCAGCCAAGAGTAAACTGTTTCTTTGAAACAAATCTTGGGCTAAATAAAAAGAGTTAAGCTTATCGATAAACTCGTAGAGATAGTTATCTACAAGGTGCTTGGGGGCATGATCTAAGACTGCAATACGAGAACTTAATTTCATGTCTTTATTCATTCTGTATATATGGTAACTTCTACTTCAAGATCCCATGGTCAACCTAGGGATCTCTCATCAAGTTACTTTGATTACTCTTACTTTAATTAGCTTAAGTTTTTAGGAACTTATTTCTCGGTTGAAAAATCAAGGCTAAAAAAACTTAATCTACTATGTTTATTATACTAAAAATCTAACTATTTTTCGGGAAAAAGCAATAAGAAAAGCACTTTTGGTGAACCAAAAGTGCTTTTGCAATTAGAAACCTTTATAGGCTGTAATTAAATCAGCGGCCGCATTAATTTTTTGCGACATTTCTGTATATTCGTCTTTTTTGCCCTCTGGTGCCTTATCAGGGTGCCATTTAGCTAGCAGACGACGTTTAGCTTTACGTAACTCGTCTTTAGTAACTTCTGCAGTAACTCCGAGAGTTTGATAAGCAGCTTGCAGTTCTTTTTGCGAATCAGCTGCACGATAATAGTTGCGGTTATAGGAATCTTGTTGATTATATTGCCCACCACCAAAGTCGCTTTGTCCCCAAGAGTAGCCACCATGAGCATTTTGGCTATTCCCATAATCGGTAGCACGCATTAATAATACTGCTACAATTTGCGGAGGAATGCCTAAAGCCGAACCTATGGTAAACATGGCATCATAAAATTTATCATCACCACGCGTACGAGCGGCATTACAGTAAACGTAAATAATAATGGTTAAGAAGTAAACTCCTGAACGACTAGCCACGCTCATAGCTAAGCTATTACGTAAACTGTTAAGTGATACTGACTCATCATAAGAGCTATTAGTCGCTGCATCTTCAAGGCGTTGCATTGCCGTATGTACATCGACATGAGCAAAAGAACGAGAAATTTCCTCACCAAAAAGAGTTTTTGCATCATTGATATTACTACGAGTTGCATTTCCGGTTTTACGGAGCAAAATCCCAATAATCTCAGCTAAATTATTTACTTGACGTTGAAATAATTCAGCATTTCTTATATCACTTTCACTTTGACGACGTTGAAAGAAATAGCCTATCCCTACGCCAATTAATAGACCTATAAAACTTTGAAAAATCAACAGTCCAATAAAACCAAAGACTGCCGGCATTAACCACGGAAATTTCTTTTGCATATGTTATCTATACGTTTGTACTTAGTTATATGTTGGTACTTAAGTTAAAAATAAGAATACAATCCTGTATGCTTTAAATTAAAAATTACTTTTTTTGCAGTTTATATTATACCTGAGCCTCTAGTAAAGTGCTTAAATATTGCGGGAAAGTATACAAGAGAGACAAACAGAAAAAAAGCAAAAGTAACAGAGAGTTAACTACAGCTCTTACCTTTGCTTTTATATATTATTTTGTTTATTACTTGTCTCTTCTAGATTCTGATTGAAATCACTTCAGGCAGGTAATCCTAATATCTTATATTTTTGCGATGTATCCGATATTATTCAACCTAGAAGAAAAAGAACCTAAGGCTCTTTGGCAAGGAGCAAAGGTTTACTTAAGAAGGGGGATAAAAGATAAACCTTTACATATAAAAACTGATTTACCTAAATGTTGAGGATACAATCACCATTTAAATAAAAAATCTAAGTTAGATCTTTTTATAATATAAGGATAAAACTAAGAAAAATCAAACTTTTTTTAAGAAAAAGTTTAATTTTAGGACACTAAAAATTTTTACTCTTGCTCGATAAAAACCTAGATTATCTTGGATGAGAAAAAAGCAAGAAAATTCCTATAGATTTTCCTTTGTTAAACGAACCTATTCAAGAGAAAAATTCTAGCTCTCTTACCTCGCTTAAGTCATATCCTTAAAAAAATTAAGTCTTTGTTCTAACTTTTTTACTACAACTTTTACTTTTTATCTTTTCACTTTAACTTTAAAGAAGTTTTACTTGAGATATAGATCTCAATGTAAAATAATTAAAATTTTTCAAACTTTTAATGATTTTATTTGTCTAAGATTATAGAAAACTTATCTAAGTAAGAGTAATTTATTGCAACGAGTTTTTTCGCACGCACAGCGTGCATTGTTGGAGGTAAAGTAACTCTTTGCTCTCTTCAATTTGGCGGTTTAAAACTTTTAAACAAGAGTAAGCAGGGAGTTACTTTTTTATTTTTTCCGATTGTTTTTTAGACCTCTGAAGAGAAGTACTTCTCTT
>NZ_NRJF01000260.1 GCF_003585965.1 Psittacicella gerlachiana
GTTGGGGTATCGCCAAGCGGTAAGGCAACGGGTTTTGATCCCGTCATCCCTAGGTTCGAATCCTAGTACCCCAGCCATTTTTTTGTTCTGCGGGAATGGCGAAATTGGTAGACGCACCAGATTTAGGTTCTGGCGCCGAGAGGTGTAGGAGTTCAAGTCTCCTTTCCCGCACCACCGATAATGTTGGGGTATCGCCAAGCGGTAAGGCAACGGGTTTTGATCCCGTCATCCCTAGGTTCAAATCCTAGTACCCCAGCCATTTTTCATGACTTATATGATATACTCATATAAGTCTTTTTTTATATATAAAACTTTATGCTAAATAATTTTGAACTAGAAAAAATCATAAATAATATTTTAACTCCTGAAAAATATTCTGATGGAACAGTAAATGGCTTACAAATTCAAGGTAAGGATACGATTAAAAAAATCGTTACTGGAGTAACTGCAAGTCAAGAACTTATTGACTATGCTATATCTGTGCAAGCAGATGCCATTTTAGTTCATCATGGTTATTTTTGGAAAAATCTTGATCCGAGAATTACCGGATATCACTATCAAAGAATTAAGAAAATTATTAAAAATGATCTAAATCTTTTGGCATATCACTTACCTTTAGATTTCAATTTGCAATTTGGTAATAATGTAGAATTAGCAAAATTATTTAATTTACCTAATTACTTCTATACCGATAAATCTGCAGAAATTTTAGTTTGTCAATATGATTCTCCAGTTGAGATTCAAAAATTTGTCGCTCTAGTTGAAGAGAAATTAGGTAAAAAAGTATTACATATAGGTAAAAACGGAAAAGAAAAAATCCAAAAAGTTGGTATTTGCTCAGGAGGTGGACAAACTTTTATTGATAAAGCCTATGCTCTAGGTTGTGATATTTATCTCTCAGGAGAAATTTCAGAATATACAACTCACTCTGCCGTTGAACAAGGAATCCATTATATTGCTATGGGACATCACGACAGTGAAAGATATGGAATAAAAGTTTTAGGTGAATACTTAGCTCAGACCTATAATCTTGAAGTTATTTTTAAAGACTGTCCAAACCCTGCATAAATAAAAAAACAGCCCTAAAGTTGGGCTGTTTTTTATTTATGAGGAAAATGGGTGTAATCAGCAAATCCATGATGTTGTAGTTCAACAAACTCTTGTTCAGTTAGATTTTTCGTACTTAATAAGTGTTTATTAGTTACAGGATCATGTAATTGACCTTTTATCTTTCTCAAGTACTCAACAAACTCACGTCTTTGAGCTTCTATTTCTTTTTGTTTAAAAAAGCCATAGATAACCCCAATACGTCTTGCAATTGCAAAACAAGTATCAATTAATAAAATATTAGGGAAAAGCTCTTGAATTTCTTCTTTGATTAACGGGAAATGGGTACAAGCTAAAACAATAACTCCGAGATTTAATTCAGTATTATTTAACCAAGGAGCTAAAATTTTCTTTAAATCTTTAGTTGTAGGCTTGTGACGAATTTTATTCTCTACATATTCAACTAAATCAGTAGTTCCTAGTAAGGAAACATTTTGTCCTATAGGGGCTGTATGAAACTCTATTAATTTTAATACATATGGTCTAGCTATAGTTGCTTTAGTAGCTAATAATCCCACAGCTCTATCAGTCTGTCCTGTCTTAACTAAGTATTCAACAGCAGGCTTTAAAGCAGGAACAACTCCAATAATAGGAATCTTTACTCTAGCTCTCAGCTGATCAAGAATCAAAGTTGAAGCGGTATTACAAGCTATAACTACTAAATTTATTTTTAACTCGGTAATTGCTCGATCAATTAGAGGAACTAGTTTTTCAATTAAAAGATTATCTGGCTTTTCTGAGTAAGGAAATAACTGGTTATCAAATAAATAATAGTATTCAAAAAAATCAAAAAACGTATTTTCTACAGATTTTAAATGTGAAAGCCCACCAACTCCCGAATCAAAAAACAATATTCTTGGTTTGTGCTTCATATTTACTCCCTATGATATGGGTGATTATTATTTAAACTCCAAGCACGGTACAATGCTTCAGCAACCACAACTCTAACTAAAGGGTGAGGCATAGTTAAATTTGAAATCGACCAAGATTCATGAGCAGCTTGTTTTACTTCATCACTAAGTCCTTCAGGACCTCCAATTAAAAGAAAAACATCACGTCCATCATTTTGCCAACGATTTAGATTTTTTGCTAATTGATGAGTATCATATGGTTTTCCAGGTATATCCAAAGTTACAATATAACCTTTGCCACATACTTTTAATAACTCACGACCTTCCTCAAGAGTAATGCGATTAATATCAGCACTTTTAGCTCTTTTTTTGTTATTAATCTCAATTAACTCTAAAGGCATATCCTTAGGAAATCTGCGTTGATACTCTTTAAATCCTTCGGTGACCCAAGCTGGCATTGAAGTTCCAACAGCTACTAAAAAAAGCTTCATAATAATTTTTACTTCCTAAAAAAGTCTTGAGCTAAAACTCAAGACTGTAAAAGAATAATATTAAGACCAAAGTTTTTCTAGCTCATATGCTTTTCTAGCTTCATCTTGCATTATATGCACCATAACAGAGCCAAAATCTACAACGATCCAATCTCCGGTATTTCTACCTTCAGAACCAAAATTTTCAACACCTAATTTTTTCATTTCATCAATTAAATGCTGAGCTAAAGCTCCACAATGACGATCAGATGTACCGGTAACAATAATCATGGTATCTGTTACTGATGACTTAGTGGTTACATCAATCTCGCAAGGTTCTTGAGCTTTTAAATCATCTAGTTTATCTAAAATTAAAGCACAAATTTGTTCCTGTGATTCTATAATCATGAAAAATTTAACCTTATAGTTTCTTCCCGTATTCAGAACGATTAACGACTGTTGTGATTTATTATTTTTAATACGGATTAAGCCTGCTTATTATAACACAGCTAGACTTTTAAACAAAAAGATGAATTTAAAGACAAAAAACAATATAATACAGAGGTTGAGTATTGCATTTTTAACCAAACTATAAAATAATTTTCTTATAGCCTATGAGCTTTTTTTCTTTTACATTTATCTTATTTTTACTCATTGTAATCAGTTGTTATTGGTTAGTATCATATCGAGTTAATAACTATACCGCTAAATTACAAAATGCGGTAATTCTACTTTCTAGTATAGTTTTTGTTGGATTTGTCCATACATACTTTGTCTTAGTTCTGCTAGGTTACGCATTCTTTGTCTACTTAGCCCAAAGAGCGATCAATGAAGCGGTAAAGAAAAATCTTACCAAACACTTAAATATTGCTCGAGACTTCTCACAGCAAGAATTTTCCCTATTGGTTGCTAATTTTTGTAAAAATAAAGGAAATTTAAGTAAATTAGAAAAAAACTTAGATGCTCAAGCAAATTCGTTAGATATTGAAGAACTTATCAAGCAAAGTGCAAAAATTGAAACTACGCAAAACATTAGCAATAATTTAGTAGCAATTAAGAAAATCCTCCTTGCGAGAAATAGCAATCCCGATAAAGAATTTGTTAATTATCGTCGCTTAATTGCCACGAAAATTATTGACTTTTATGCAGAGTTATACCGATTTATTAAAACTCTTGAGCCTAAAACACTCCATGAGCAAGATATTGTTTCTCTTAATCAATATTTTAAGTATGCAGACTCTCTTTTGAAGGAGTTAAATCTTACTTCTACTCAAGAGCTAAGTAAAAACTACAAAAATAAAAGCTCAGGATATGAAGAAGTTATTACCCAAAGAAAATTAACTTCAGATAAGTTTTTTAAAAATGTTAATAAGTCCCTAATTCCAGGTTATGGTTTTGCCATAGTTCTTTTTATTAGCTTATTACCATTAATTTATTTTAAATACTATGATTTTATATATCTAAACATAGTTAATTTTATGAGTTCTCTTGGATTTTCTAATCTTGGTGAACTAGTTAGTGTTATACCTGTATTAGGAATTTCTTATTACACCTTTAACTGTATCTCTTTATTAGTTTCAGTAAAAAGAGGTGAGGTTTATAGCCCTTCACTCCTAACAAC
>NZ_NRJF01000261.1 GCF_003585965.1 Psittacicella gerlachiana
ACACTATTAAATTCTTTATAGTATTTTTTGCGAATTGAATCTAAATATTCGCTTTCAATTACTCCTTGCTGAATTAAAGCTCGAGCGTATACTGTAGAAATTAACTCTTTTTCTTTAATTAATTTATAAAGCTTAGGTTGAGTTATGGTTGGATCATCGGCTTCATTGTGCCCTTGTCTTCTATAGCCAACAAGATCAATTACCACATCTTTTTTATATCTTTGACGATATGCAAAAGCTAGATTTGCAACTTTAGCTACTGCATCTAAATCTTCAGCATTAACGTGGAAAATAGGTGCGTCAACCATTTTAGCTATATCTGTAGCATAGGTTGAAGAACGCATATCCTTTAAGTTATTGGTTGTAAATCCGATCTGATTATTAATAACTATGTGGATACCCCCACCTACCGAGTAACCCCTTGTATTAGACATATTTAGCATTTCTTGAACTATACCTTGTCCTGATACAGCAGAGTCACCGTGAATGTAAATCGGAAGAACATAATTAGTTCCTTGAGATACATTTACCTCACCACGATTAGTATATTCTTCTATTTTTTCATCTAGATTATATGCACAAATTTTTGCACGTGACGCCCCCATAACAACCGTATTCACAAACTCTAAATGTGACGGGTTGTACATAAGGTGAGCATTTAAGTAGTTTACTGGTTTATTGTCTACAATTTTTGCTCTTGTTGAGGAACTAGGTGCAGTTTTATTAAAAATAGAACTACGTCCATAGTGATATTTTACATCTCCTGCAAAAGAATCATTTAATTCATGTTTACCTGCAAAAAGATCATAAATTTCTTGCATTGACATCCCAAAGTGGTTTGCAAGAACATTTAATCTTCCACGGTGTGCCATCCCCATAACTATATCACGGAAGTTATTATCTGCACTTAGATTGAACAATGAATCTAAAAGAACAATAAGAGATTCAGTCCCTTCAAGTGAAAATCTTTTTGCTCCAGGATATTTATTATTGAGAACTATTTCAAACTGTTCAGCACGTACAAGTCTATTGAGCATACGTATTTTATCGACATATGTATTTTCGTAGTCATAGTGCTCAATCGCTTTGCTTAACCATTCTTTAGTTGCAAGATCAGAAATATGGTTATATTCAAAACCTATAGTTGAAGCATAGATATATCTAAGCTTTACATATAAATCTAATACTTTATATTTTTTTGCTCCCGCAAATGGAAATTGTAAAGTTACATCTTGGTCTGGATGTAGATTAAAATCTATTAAATTGAATGGCGTACTTTGATTACGTTTCCAAAGATTTAATGGATCTATTTGTGCAATTAAATGTCCATAATTTCTATAGGTTTCAATTAGGTTTGCACATGAAGTACTCTCATGACCAGTAGTATTTACATAATAACGACTCTTAGTTATTTGTGAGCTTTCTTCTAAATCATGAAACAGCTGTGCCCAATTAGCATCAACGCTATTTGGATCAACGGCATATTGTTCGTATAATTGTTCAATATATAACTGGTTAAATCCTGATAAGGAAGTAGTACTTAACCATTCTTCAAGAGATTTTCTCCACATCTTTTTTCCTTTTTCTAAATTGGAAGCATGAGTAACTTATTCATTAAGAGCATTTTGCGCTTTGATAGCATCTTCAGTGCGATATTTAGCTTGTTCTTGCTCTATTTTTTGTTTTACTTGAGAAGATAAACCAGTAAGAGCTTCATATTTCTTATTAATAATCGATGGAGTTCCGTAATAAGATAATTTTAAGTCCCCATCCTCAAATAGTAAAGTTTGTCCATTTGACATTTTGTGCCATCTTTCATCAGTAACAGGCATAGTACAAATAATGGTTACTTTATCATTTTTATTAGCATAACAACTTAAATTAATTACCCCACCGTCATCAAGTCTACGAATTAAACCTTCATCTTGAGCAGATCTACTAATCCAATAAAGATTAGTTGAGCAGTGGGCAATTAAAAATGTACCATTAGAAACTACAAAGTTTAATATTCCCGAATTAGCATAAGTATCAACAAATTCGCTAACTGCTAAAAATAAAGTATTTATATCAGGTTTATCAGTAAACTTTTTCCTGAGATAAGATACCAAATGGGTAAAAAATAATTCGCTATCAGTTTCTCCTATAACATTTAATTTATCTTCTTCAGAGAGATTAGGGAAACTTTCTAAATGTCCATTATGACAAAAAACCCAATTTTCAGACCAAAGTTCTCTGACAAAAGGGTGACAATTAACTAATTTCGGAGCTCCGGATGAAGCTCTACGAATATGAGCAATGATATTCTTACTTTTTATTTGGTAAATACGCACTAAATTACGAACATAAGAACGATAAGCTGCTTTATCGTCTTTTAGTAGTCTTACATTGTTATGTTCTTCGAAAAATGCAATTCCTGTACCATCTACATTTGTTTCAGTAATACCTGCTCGATTAACAAAACCTTCAAAGGAGAAGATTATATCTGTTGGTGCATTTGCGTTTAACGCTAAAATTTGACACATATTATTTTAATTCTTTATATAAAAATATAGCATCTATTGAATCTAAATTATTTCTGTATACATTTGCTACTGTTTTATTTATTC
>NZ_NRJF01000262.1 GCF_003585965.1 Psittacicella gerlachiana
ATAAAAGCCTTATAGTCTTATTTAAAAAAATTTAAAAGAAGTTTAGAAAAGAGAGATCAAAGGTTTTTAAACAACTTAGCAGGTTTTTATTTTAATAGCGACTGTTTACAAATAGTTGTAAATACTACATTACGCATATACCAGTTTTTAAAGTTAATAAGAAAAAGCAAAGTTGTAATTGCTCTTAGGAAAAGCAAATTGGTAGAACTAACCAATAGTTGAATCGACAAGAAAGAGTTTTTAAGCAAGCTTAATTTTGTTTTAAACGAAGTTTTCTAAAAATTAATAACGCAAAACCCAAAGGTAAGACCTCGGGGTTAATTTTTTATTTTTAGATTTTTAAATTCAACTAAATTTTGTCGAACTACTAAGAGAATCTCATAAAACATAAGGGCTACTTAAAAGATTTATTTAAGTAGATAGTCAATCAACCATTCAAGAAAGATTTAATATACATGGAAACAATTCCAATTACACAACGTGGAGAAAAGCTTTTACGTAAAGAGCTTGAGTACTTAGTAAGAGAACGTCGTCCTGCAATTACTAAAGCTATTGCTGAAGCACGTGAGCATGGAGACTTAAAAGAAAACTCTGAGTATCATGCAGCTCGTGAAGAGCAATCTTTAATTGAAGCTCGTATCTCTTATATTGAAGGTTTATTAAGTAACGGTCAAGTAATTGATGTTAGTAAACTAGATGTAGAAACTGTAGTTTTTGGTTGTAAAGTAAAACTTTACAATATAGATACAGACGAAGAAATCACTTATCGTATTGTGGGTGAAGATGAAGCTGATGTTAAATCAGGTCGTATTTCATTTAAAACCCCAATAGCTCGTGGTTTAATCGGTAAAGAAGAAGGTGATGAAGTTGCAATTACTACGCCAAGTGGACAATTACACTTTGAAATCCTTGAAATTGATTATGAAAATGAATCTGTAGATGCAGAGTAAATTTTTAATAATATTAAAGGACATAAGTAGATTTACTTATGTCCTTTAATGTATCTAAAAGAATACTTTTTAACGTCCACGGAAAAGTTTTAACTTTTCTTCGACTTTTTTCGCCTTTGAAGGTTTGTAGAATACCGCAATATTTCCTACAATACGAATTAAAGTAACTCCTTGGGTTTGACGTACAATTTCATCACAAATAGCTTGACGAATTTGTTTGCGCTCTTCTGGAGTATCACCTTCAAAAGACATTTTAACTTTAATTAATTCGTGATGATCAATAGAGTTATTAAACTCTTTAATCACAGAGTCGGTTAAAAGATTTTGCCCAATCATTACCACTGGCTTTAAGTCATGAGATAGGCCAAATAATTCTTTTTTAACCGCAGTTGTTAATTTTAAAGCCATGAAAACCTCAAATTTAAATTGACAATATTTTGTAACTACAAGCAAACTATTATAACATAAATGCTCTTAAAAGTTATTAGAAGTTGTAAAATATGCTTATTTTTTATTTAGTAATACAAAAAATAGGGTATAATATACGGCATAGATAAAATTTAGATAAGATTAGGTGTCGGTATTTATTACAATATTTATTG
>NZ_NRJF01000263.1 GCF_003585965.1 Psittacicella gerlachiana
ATGCTACATAGTATAGCATAAAAGCTTATTTATACTAAGAAGTACTGCCTATTATCTAGAGATATATTAACACTTTTCTCTTTTTAAAGTTTTTCTTCTAAAACCGTTTGAAAACTTGGTATAATTAAACTTGTCTTAAAATAAGTTATAAGTATAGATTAACTTTAATTATGCAGAATTTTTTTAGGCTCAAGTTTTGGCCAAGCAGACTTGAGAAAGAATAG
Organism: Psittacicella gerlachiana; assembly: GCF_003585965.1. Classification (GTDB taxonomy): domain Bacteria; phylum Pseudomonadota; class Gammaproteobacteria; order Enterobacterales; family Psittacicellaceae; genus Psittacicella; species Psittacicella gerlachiana. The sequence goes on from NZ_NRJF01000263.1 coordinate 225, forward strand.
GAGGCATCTTGTCAGATACGATAATTATTAAAGGTAAAGAAACTGCAGATAAAATTAAAGAACGAATTCGTTTAGCTACAGAAAAATTAGCCTTATCTCCTTTTAATGTCCGCCCAAAACTTGCAGTAATACTTGTTGGTCACAACCCAGCAAGTGAAATTTATGTTCATCATAAAAGCATACAAGCAAAAGCTGTTGGGATTGAGACTCAAATCCATCGCTTAGATGAAAATGTAGATTTTGATACTTTATTAGAAGTAATTCAAAAACTAAATCATGATGAAAGTGTAAATGCAATTATTCTTCAATTACCTTTACCTTTACATTTAAAACCATTTACCTATAAAGCAATGATTGCCATTGATAGTAAAAAAGATGCAGATTGCTTTAATCCAAAAAATATCGGTCTAACTTTCTTAGATCGTGCCAACATAGTTCCTTGTACTTCACATGGAGTTTTACAAATTCTTGATCAATACAATGTTGATGTCTTAGGTAAACATGTAGTGATTGTTGGAGCTTCAAATATTGTTGGTAAACCTTTAGCGTTAGAATTAATTAACCGTAATGCTACGGTAACTACCTGTAATATCCATACCAAAAATATTCGTAGTATTACCAAAACTGCAGATGTTTTAGTGGTAGCTATTGGGCATGCAAAATTCTTTGACCACACTTATGTAAATCAAGATTGTATTGTGATTGATGTTGGGATCAACCAATTAGAAAATAAATCTTATGATCCAGCATTAGAACAACGCGTAATTCAAGAAGGCGTAGAAGCGGTGGCTTTAGAACTTGCTCGTGAGCAAGATCTAACTCTTGACCAAGCAAAAGAAACCCTACATAATTTAACTCGTAAGCAATTTACTGTAGGTGATGTAGATTTTGAAGATTTACTTGGTAAATGTGCAATGGTTTCTAAAGTTCCAGGAGGCGTAGGTCTCTTAACTGTAGCTAACCTCCTCCACAATACTTTAATCTTAACCTTATTACAAAAGAAATTAAACTTTAAAGATTTTGGTTTAGAGCGTAGATATATTCGTGATCGTAGTGATGTAAGTCACAAATAATTATGCTCTCAGTTTTTAAAATCCCTCTTGCAATTTAATTAACATTAACGTGCAAGAGGGACTTTTTTTTATCACTAAAAAATCCTCCGCTCTTTATAATTAAAGTACGGAGGATTCTTTATATTGTCTAACTTCTGTCCTAAAAATTATTTTCTCAATTTATCTTTAGGAAAATTCTATTTATATTCAGGAAGCCACATAGATTGAGCTACTACTTCTTCCCAATTGTCAGAAGTAACTTGAGCTACCCCTTCTGCTTGAGCTTGTTTAGCTACCGCAGCTGCAACTTTTGCTGAAGATTGACGTAAGCTACTTACTGGTGGAAGAATTGCATGTCCTAACTCAGTTGGATTTACTTGATCTGCAACTGCTTGAGCTGCAGCTTGGAGCATAGCATCTGTAATTTTAGTTGCACGCGAAACAATCACTCCTAAACCTAACCCTGGATATAATAACGCATTATTTCCTTGACCTATAGTAAAGGTTGTTCCTTTATAGGTAAATGGTTTAACAGGAATTCCCGTACATACTAAAGCTTTACCTTGTGACCAAGTAATAATATCTTCAGGCATAGCTTCAATTTTTTCGGTAGGGTTAGAGAGAGGTAAAACAATTGGACGTTCTACTCCAGCACTTAAAGCTTCAATTACTTCTTGAGTAAATGCTCCATGGTCGGTTGAAGTACCAATTAGAATTGTTGGTTTAACTTGTTTTACTACTTCTAGTAAACCAATTTTATTCTCAGTTCTTGCCCAAGTTTTTACTTCTTCAGGATTACGAGCATACTCTTGTTGATAATCAGGAAGATTTTCCATATCTTGAGTTACAAGACCATTACGATCAATTAACCAAACACGAGCTTTAGCTTCTGCACGGCTTAAACCTTCACGTTCCATAGCTGCACTAATTTGATCAGCCATTCCTGTCCCCGCAGTACCCGCACCATAAACTAGAAGTCTTTGTTCTTTAAAGTTCTGTTTAGTTACTTTTAAGCCTGAAGTTACCGCAGACATAACAATAGCCCCCGTACCTTGCATATCGTCATTAAAAATACGATATTGATCACGATATTTTACAAGAATACGGCGAGCATTACTTGCTCCAAAATCCTCAAAGTGTAACATTGCATTTGGGAAGTACTCAGAAGCTACTTTTAAATATTCCGCAATAAAAGCATCATATTTTTCACCACGTACACGAGGATGACGGTTACCTAGATAGAGAGGATCATTTAAAAGCTCTTGGTTATCTGTACCTACATCAAGGTTTACCGCAATAGTACGAGCAGGATTTACCCCAGCCGCAGCCGTATATACTGCTAATTTACCTACAGAAATATCTGTACCATTTACGCCCCAATCACCAATTCCAAGAATTTGTTCAGCGTCTGAACAAACAAGAAGATCTACATCATTAGCCCCTAAACCTAAATTAGCAAAAGCTACACGTATATCTTCAGGACGATCAATTGATAAGTATACTGCACGCGAACTACGATAATTGCCACTCCATTCTTTAATTGCTTGTCCTATAGTTGGATCATAAACTACAGGTAACATCTCTTCTAAATGATCAGTTAACAGCTTATAATAAAGAACTTCATTACGATTATGTAAAGCATCAAGGAAAAAATATTTTTCAATATTTTTTTCATATCTTGAAAATTGCTTATATGCACGCTC
>NZ_NRJF01000264.1 GCF_003585965.1 Psittacicella gerlachiana
TAATGTATGTGTACAGTTTTAGATATTATAATTAATGATTTTGATGAGATAGGTTAAAACTTGAAAGGATAAGGAATCGTTCAAATATGGGTAAAATTGGTAAATTGAATAAAAGTTTTTAGATTAAGACCTCTATTCAGTAGCTGTCTAATTCTTTAAAAAATTGTCCAATCTTCTTTTGCTCATTGTATTTAGGAACATATACTTGTTCTAGAGAGTAATCCTTATAATATATATGTGGAATACTAGTCCCTACAATGTATTTTTCCCAACTTATTTGATGAGCTATTAGGTGGTAAAGAAAAAGGATATCAATGTTTTCTTTATTATAAAGATAATTGATTGTACTAATAACAGATGATTTCTCAGGACATAAAAAAATTTTTCCAACAGATCCATCTTTTACAATCGCTATATAAGGTTTATCAGAGTCATAATCTTTAACATTTGCAATTTCACCTTTTACATCAAACACAGGATATTCACCTGAATCATAATACTTTTCATAATCTGAAGCTTTACGATCACTACTTTTAATACTTGTTATTGAATATAGAGTAGATTTTTGCCAAGAACCATGAAAATTTTTAAATCTTAAGTGTGGTTTCATAATAGATAAATACGTAAAAAATTATTTTGATTGTAGTTAATCAAAACAGAGATAGGTATAACAAATGACTAAAGAGTCCGAAACAAATTTAATACCAATGTTAAGGTTTCCTAGATTTAAAGAACTTTGGGTTAAAGATAGCATAGAAAATATTTTTTCTATAATAACAAGAGGAAAAGTCTTATCTACTAAAGATATAAATAAAACAAAGACAAAAACTCATAAATATCCGGTATACTCTTCCCAAACGATAAATGATGGAGTTATTGGTTACCATGATGAGTACTTATTTGAGAATACAATAACTTGGACTACAGATGGTTATGCTGGGAATGTCTACTTTAGAGAGGTAAAATTTTATTGTACTAATGTATGTGGAGTTTTAATCTCTCATAATGGATTTGCAAATAAAGCAATGGCTGAAATTATAAATAGAGTAGCCTACAAGTATGTAAGTCCAGCAGGAATTCCGAAATTGATGAATAATGTTATGTCTAC
>NZ_NRJF01000265.1 GCF_003585965.1 Psittacicella gerlachiana
AAAAAGTACCTGATAATTACAGTAAATAATTTTTATTCAGAATTGAGCTAGTTAATTACTAGCTCAATTTTGTATATATTCTAGTATAATAGAACAAGTTAAATTTAACCTAAAGTATTAAGAGCAAAAAATGCATACAAATATTTATAATGATAAGATTTTAATTCTTGACTTTGGATCTCAATACACCCAGTTAATTGCACGAAGAATTCGTGAAATAGGTGTTTATTGTGAGTTAGTATCTTGGGATATTGATGAACAATTTATTCGTGATTTTAATCCAAAAGGTATTATTTTAAGTGGTGGTCCTGAATCTACTACTGAAGATAATAGTCCAAGAGCACCAAAAGTAGTTTTTGAATTAGGTGTACCTGTCTTTGGTATTTGTTATGGATTACAAACCATGATGGTGCAATTTGGTGGAACTGTTAGCACTTCTGATCAACGTGAGTTCGGATATGCTAAAGTAGATTTAATTGCTCAAAGTAGACTTTTAGAGGGAATTAACGATTTTCCAGATCAATCAGAGTCTTCTTTAAATGTTTGGATGAGTCATGGGGACAAAGTAACAGAAGTTGCTCCAAACTTTACGGTAGTTGCTAAAACTAATTCTTGTCCATTATGTGTTGTTGAGCATAATGAACAACCTTTCTTTGGGGTTCAATTCCACCCTGAGGTTACGCATACGGTTTCAGGCTTACAAATTATTAAGAACTTTGTCTTAAATATTTGTAACTGTAAAACAGAATGGACTCCTAAAAATATCATTGAATCTACCGTTGAGCAAATTAAAGAACAAGTAGGTAATGAAAAAGTAATTTTAGGATTATCAGGTGGAGTTGACTCATCGGTAGCTGCATTATTAATTCATAAGGCTATTGGTAAAAACCTACACTGTATTTTCATTGATAATGGTTTACTACGTTTAAACGAAGGTGATCAAGTAATGGAAATGTTCGAAGGTAAGTTTAATTTAAATATTAAACGTATTGATGCCGAAGATCGTTTCTTAGATGCTTTAGCTAATGTATATGATCCTGAAGATAAACGTAAAATTATCGGTAAAGTTTTTGTTGACATCTTTGATGAAGAGTCACATAAAATAGAAGATGCTAAATGGTTAGCTCAAGGTACTATCTACCCTGACGTAATTGAGTCAGCTGCTTCTAAAACAGGTAAGGCTCATGTAATTAAATCTCACCACAATGTTGGGGGATTACCAAAAGAGATGAAGCTAGGTCTTGTTGAACCTTTAAATCAATTATTTAAAGATGAAGTTCGTCGTATTGGTTTAGAGCTAGGTTTACCAAAAGAGATGCTTGAGCGTCATCCTTTCCCTGGTCCTGGTTTAGGAGTTCGTGTCTTAGGTGAAGTTAAAAAAGAGTACTGTGATATTTTACGTAGAGCAGATGCTATTTTTATTGAAGAACTAAGAAAAGCTAATTTATATTATGAAGTATCTCAAGCGTTTACAGTATTTCTACCAGTAAAATCTGTTGGGGTTATGGGAGATGGACGTAAATACTCTTGGGTATTATCATTAAGAGCTGTACAAACCGTTGACTTTATGACAGCGCATTGGGCTCATTTACCTTATGACTTCCTTGGCTTAGTATCTAATAGAATTATTAATGAAATAGATAATGTAAGTCGTGTAGTTTATGATGTAAGTGGTAAGCCACCATCAACAATTGAATGGGAATAATAAAATAGATAAGAGACTGC
>NZ_NRJF01000266.1 GCF_003585965.1 Psittacicella gerlachiana
GAGTTAAATAAAATTGCTTAATAAGTTTTCTTGCTAAGGATACGAGATTCCTCATGTCAGAGCGTAGCTTAAAGCAGATTGACGATAATGATGACGATTTACATCAGCAAGAACTTAAGTTAATTGAACGAATCAAAGCTGGCGATATGAATGCCTTTGGTATTCTTGTGACGAGATATCAAAATAGATTAATACAGTTTTTACTAAAAAAATATGGTGACAATGGGTTAGTTGAAGATGTAGCCCAAAACGTATTTGTTTTAGCATATAGAAAACTTGAATCATTCCAAGGAAAAAGTAAATTTTACACGTGGTTATGTACCATAGGTATTCGCCAAATGTTAAATGCCATTAGTGCAAGAAATCGTAGAGTTAACTTAACGTTTGAATCGGATATGGATTATGAAGGTTCATATGTAGACCTTCAAGAAGATAAGACGAACTCCATTGAAGAGAACATAATTGCAGAAGAAAATAAAAAAGTTCTAGAAGAACTTTTACATCAAATTCCCGAACATATTTTGACACCTTTTTTATTAAGAATTGAAAAAGGTATGAGTTATAAGGATATTAGTGCAGAGTTGAATTTAACTGTAGACTCTGTAAGATCCAGAATCAATCGAGCTCGAATTATGTATAAAGAGCTGATTGAAGAAAATGGTATACTTTCTAAGCTTTAAATTTATTATGAGTGCAAATCATCTTATTAATTTAGCAGATGAACTAGCTTCAGGTAAGATAACACTAGAAGATTTATTTTATGATCAACTAGTTGCCGATGTATTAACACTTAAAGATAAAGATCTAGATGTAGAAAAAGATCTTGAACACTATGTGGATACACCTGCTGATTTACAAAAGTTTGCTAATTTTGACTTTACAAAAAGTGTGATGTTAGAAATTGCAAGCTTAGAGGCTAATGATTCAATAGAAGATGTTGAGCTTGAATTAGAAGATACTCAAACAGATGTTTCAAAAACTATTTCACTAGAACCAGAATATAAAAATCCATATATTAACTATGGTTCGAATTATGCAAATGAGAGAGCAACAGCTTTCTTTAGTGAGAACAACACACAGCAAAATAGTGGTTATCAACAACCAGAGACATTAGTTTCATCTAATACTACGACAAAAACAGAAACTTCTATTTTTAACAAACGTAACATTTTTGGTGCTGCTTTTGCCTTTATTGCAACATTTGCATGCATTGGCTTTTTCAATAAGTTACTATTTACTAATAGTTCTTTTAGTACTTTAGCTTATTCTGATCACGAGATTAATAAAGCTTTAGAACAATCTAATAGTAACTTAACTACTAATAGTTTGGCTAATACTAATTTAGCTTCTCTTACATTTAGAATTTATCAAGTTGATGATCCAACATTACGTAATTATCAGCCACAATTACTTTCAAATGTACAATTAGTAGGCTTACATTTAATTCAACCAAGCCAAAAATTAGATGGTCTTTTATTATCAGATAAACAATCTAAAAACTTATCGATTTTTATTGCAAATTACGATATTCAAAAACGTTTATCTTCAAAATAAAAACTAAATCTTTTAGAAAAGCGACATGAACAAAATGTTTCATGTCGCTTTTATTCTATTAAAAA
>NZ_NRJF01000267.1 GCF_003585965.1 Psittacicella gerlachiana
GAGATAAAGTTTACTCTAGAGAAAAAATTTATAATTCCTTAGCTTTCTTTTGGGTTAATGATTTATTTGTCAACTAAGTCTAGTTTTTTACTTATAAATAAATGTGAATTATTGTAAAGTAAGTGAAGTTTTATTGATGTATTTAACAATTTATTCACATAAATTATATTAAGAGTTAAAAGACAACTCTAGTTAAGAATCATTTACTCTATTAAATATACTCAAAGCAATCTTTTTCTTTTCCGAGATTCTACTTAAGCTATAATAAGCAAAAGTATATTTTTAATGAGGTCTCAATGCTAGTAATTGTAATGCGTCATGGTGAAGCTCAAGGATTTAGCTCATTAGGTGGGGATCGTAATCGTGAACTTACGTATAATGGAGTAAAACAAGCTCAGCAGGCTGGAAAAATTTTAGCTGAACAAGCAAAAATTCAAGTTAAAGAGGTTTTAGCTTCTGATTATTTACGTGCTTATCAAACTGGAGCAGAGGTGGCGAAAATCCATCAAGCTAAGTTTAACCCATTTAGAGCTCTATCTATCTCTCATGAGGACTTAGATGAAGTTGCAGTAAAACTTGAAACTTTAGCTCAAGAATATCAAGGTAATCAAGCTGTAGTCTTAGTAAGTCATATTCCAATCGTTTATGATTTAGTCGCTCTTGTTGCAGGTACTCCAAGCTCTTTCCCATTTCATACTGGCAATTTTGTAGTAATTGATTACGAGACGAAAAAGATTATAGGTAATAGTAATAGTTACTAATAAGATTATTATGGATAATGAAATTAATTTTAGTGAACAGAATTTAGAGAGTTTATCTGAGTCACATGTATATGTTCCGGATACTATTAACGATTATCGCTCTTATCACACCGGAAAATCTATCAAAACTATAGGTAATCCTCATAAACTTTTAAAAACTAAAGTGGTGAATAAAGTGAATTTACCTCCTTTTTGCACCGCAACTGGTAATCCAGGTTCGGGATCTTATTTAACTATTAGTTATACGGCAAAAGATAAATTATTAGAAGTGTTTACTTTTGAAAAGTATATTAATAGTTTTATAGGTCATCCTATAGTCCGTGATGTAGAGTTATTAGCTCAGGAAGTAGCAACAGAAGTAGCAATTGCTTTAAATACTCCTGTAACCTTAACCGCTGAATTTGTTTTAGTGGGGTTTAAATACGGACAAAGTGTACAAGTAGAGGTTGAGATTGATCAATATATGTTACAAATCTTACAACCTCAATATCGAGAAAAGTATTTAGCTTTCCTTGAAAAACAAGCTAAGGGTGAAATCAAAGTTTTAGAAGATAATAAGACTTTTTTAGAGCGTGTAGCTCAAAATCAACAAGCAACTTGCCCGGTAAAACACACGCTTCAAAGTAATCAAGATTCTAATCCTTTAGAAAAGGAACAAGCTGTAGAATCGGTTAAAGAAGAGAAGCAAGAAGCTTCTATTCAAGTTGAGTCTCAGGAAAAAGCTAGGGTGCAAGAAGCATCTTTGACTTCAAAAGAAGATGAGAAAAAAGCTCAAAGTGATGACTATGAAGTATGTCCTTTTGTTAAACGCGAAGATGCTCGTCCAGGTTCAAAGTGTCCTGTAACTGGAAAATCTTACTAATAAATAGTAAAAAAGATCTT
>NZ_NRJF01000268.1 GCF_003585965.1 Psittacicella gerlachiana
ATAATATATAGTTAAGCTTTATTTGTTTACTCTCAATTAAACTTTGGTAGCTTAAGAGTAAACAACAAATAAATTACTGGGCTGAGCTTTAAGTAAAGGAATTGTTGTTTTACGTTAAGTTATCTTTTTTCAATTATAAATATTTATTCAGAATTATGGCTATTAAAGATAAATACAAACGTCCACAGCGTGTTCCTGGTTGGATTCATATTATTCTTTTCTTGTTCTTAGGTATTAGTTTTGTTGAAACTGCAATTGGTTATGCTTCTGTTGTAGGTACTGTAATTGCTTACATCCTTTCAGCTGCGGTTACAGCTTTACTTTATCTCTTAACTCTTGATATTGGTAGACGTATTATTCGCGGTCAATCATTATTTGGAGTGGTGTTTATATTCTTTATTTTCAGCTTAATTACTTATGCTGGTAACTTTAATGCATTCTACACTCAGTTTAATAAATCTACAATTTTCCGCCAAGAGTTAACTTTACACAAAGTAGAATTAAATGAACTGCAAAGTCAAACTATTACCGCAGTATCTCACATTATTGCTCCTGAAGTTGAGTTAGAAAATAATGTTAAAAAATTAGTTGGACAGTTAGAAGCTCAAGTGCTTGATCCACAACGTCCAGGCTTTGGTCAACGTGCGAAACAATTGATTCAAGAAATTAGTAAAACTTTAGGACAACCTTTAACTGAGTTATCAACAAGTAATTACAGAGTTGCTTTAGAGGGGTATAAAAATCAAATCCAAAAAATTCTTGATACTCGTAAAGAAGATGGTAATTACCGTTATGCGATTAATTTAGCAAACCGTGTAAAAGTTGAAACTGACGCTCAGGTTAAAAGAATTGATGCTTTACTACAAAGTGGCTTAGAAAGTCGTATTAGAGAAGAAGGCTATGGCGTAATCCAACAATCAGTTGATGTTTATAATAAATTACGTAATGACGTAAATATTTATGTTAATAACGAAGAATTATTTAATTTAAAACCAGCTGTATTCGCTTCAGAAGAAATTGGAAAAATGAACTATGCGTTTGCTAGTGCTTTTAATGATTACTTATTTATTGCAATCTTACTTAGTGTGCTGGCATTCTTAATTGACTGGGTTGCAGCTTTATATCTAATCTTTATCTTCAGAGGTAATGTAAATTCACAAACTGATGAAGATCACCAAGCTCAAATTAGATCTCGTAGAGGTCGTACAAGTCTCGACTAGATTAGTTTTTTAAAGAAGCTAAGCGAGATAAATTCTTAGCTTCTTTTTTTAGTTTTCAAAGGAATTTAACCTATGTCAGGTAACAAGAATTTATTTGATGATTTTGAAAAATCATTTAATGAAAACTCAAATTCTACTTCTGAGAGTTCTAATCCTTTTGGTAGTGATTTTGATAGTAATTCATTTACTTCTAACGATAGCAAATCTAATTCTAGTGTAGATGGTTTCTCAAGTGATAGCTTTGGAAGCGATTTTGGTTCAACCACTTCTAGTAACGATTTTGGTAGTAATGATTTTTCAGGTACAAGCAATACTTTTTCAAGTAACAATGTAAGTGAAAGTTCTGAATTTGGTAGCTTTAGTTCAAGCAGTAATGATTTTGGTAATAGTGCTACTAATTCGGGTTCAAGTTCAAATACAACTGATAGTCAATTTGATAGTTTCTCTGGAAGTTCTTCATCATTTGGTGGCTTTAGTAGTTTCCAATCGAACACTGATGAGGAAGAAGAAACAGATAGTTTACGTCCAAAACGTAAAGAAGGTCAGACTGCAAAAATGACGTTAACTCGTGCAGAGTACTTAAAGCGTCTAAGTGAATTAAATAAAGATGCAGATCATAAGCACTTTGTGATTTTATTCGGTGCACCTGATACAGGAAAAACTTTCTTAATTGCGAATATCATTAATTACATGATGTCGCAGTTACCAGCGAATGTTAGATTATCTACAACAGCTTCAATTGAAGCTCAAAAACAATTTAACCTTTTCTTAGAATCATTTAACAATCCATATAACGAACGTAATTCGATTGGTCGTACTGCGACTTCTGAATTATTTGAGTTACCGATTGAGATTGAACCTAAAGATCGTAAAAAACCATCAATGGAAGTTACATTTATTGATGCTTCTGGAGAGAACTTTGCTCTAGCATATAAGTCAATTGATGATAAATATGCCGATAAATATAGAGGGGAAATTCCAGACTCAATTCGTGTAATTTTAGATTCTTATGTGAATAAGTACTTCTTATTCCTTTGGGATCATACTAAAGATTCTGGTGGTAATACAAGTGCTAAAGCTCCTCAAGTTGGGGTGTTACAAGCATTCTTTGATCAAATTTGTACTCGTCAAAATATGACTGGTCAAACTTATCACAAGTTATTAGTAATTGCAAAATCTGACTTAATTCCGGATAAAGTAAAAAGTGAATATGGTTATGATTCACGCTTATTTGCTGAAGATCCTGTAATTGAAAGACGTGCTATTTCAACATTTACTAAGAACTTCTTCTCCGAAAGTGAAGAAACTAATGCGTGTATTTTCTATTCTGCTGGTAAGCAAGAAGGAGATTTCTTCCAAGAAGAACATGAAAGTGCTGCTAAAGTGTTTAACTGGTTATACCAAAGTGCAACAGGTACAACTTTAAAACCAACTTTAAGTTTCTGGCAAAAATTAAAACGCTGGGGAAGTGGCGAATAATACTATATTTAAGGCAACTATGGCATAGCTCTAGTTGCCTGATTTTTAAGAAAAAGATAATATTGCAATTTAATCTATTGATTTTTAGTTAAATTTATTCTCATAAAAGCGAGATAAATCTAATAAATGGGTTAAAAAACTGGTTGTAAGAACCTAGAGAAACTATGAAATCTATTCCTTTTAACTTAGGGGTATTAGGGACTCCAAATGGCTTTCAGTGTGCTTCTTTATTTCCTGAGCGTATAAGTAAGCGTGTAATTGATCATTTAGATTTAATACTCTTAAATAAATTATTACCTAATCCAAAAAATAAACAACAAGAGTTTCCAATTTATGCTTTAACAAGCTTTACTGAAAATAATAAAGTTTATTTTGGGATGTCTCAATATACTTCTTGCTTTCAGGTAAATGGAAATCGTAGTGGTAATTTTTTCGGTAGCTTTTTTATTAGTGAGCAAATTCTTGTTCCTGAAGATCTAAATCGAATTTTTGTAGGATTAAGCAAAATTAGCAATACTTTACTAGAAAAAGGTATTGTAGTTGAAGATCGTTATACACAAGAACTAGATGAATTAAATTTAAATTTTATTGAAACAGGTCTTTATGCAAATTTAAATTTTGCTGGAATTTCTTATTCTTCTGCAATACAAAGCAATATTGATAAAAAGTTACTTATTATTTTAGATCCGCTTAAGAAAATCGAAGATATTGGTAGAAATCTTACTGAATTAACTATAGCTTTACATGAATCTCGAGCTTTAAATTTATTTAGTACGGTTTTATTAACTGCAGATGAAGAGGTAGTTAAGAGTATAGTTAGTGACGAAAGTAACTATATAGTGATTCGTCAAAACGATCTAAAAAGTGGGGCGAAAAAAGAGTTTGGAAATCGAAACTTATTTCAATTTATTATAGATTTCTTAGAAACTAATACTGAGAAATTAGTAAAAAATGAGGTGAATAAAGTAAGAGATCACGCAACTAAAGAATTAGCCTTACAAGAGAAAAACTTTAAGATCGTCCTTGAGAAACAAAAGGAAGAGTTTGAATCTACGTTAGAAAAATACATTAAAGATCTAAAAGTAAGTAAAGAACAAATAGTTGAAGCTAATAAAATAATTTCTAATTTAGAAAAGGATAAGAAAATTTCTTTAGAAAAGTTAGAAAAAGATCTTTTAGCTGCTTTTGATAAAGAATTAAGAATAAAAAAAGGTGAATTAGAAAATTTACAACAACAACTTGTAGCTAAAAGTAAAGAGTTTGATAAAAGCAAAGCTAATTTTGAAGCAAAAATTAACTCTTTAGTGGTAGAGTTCCAAAATAGAACCAAGCTTGAAGTGGAAAGAGTTAGTAATAATTTACGTCGTGAGCTTGATCTAAGAACTCAAGAGTTAAATACCCTTAAACCAAAGTATGAGCAATTAAATAAAAATCTTATTGAAACTGAAAGTAAGTATAAAACCTTTAGAAAGGAATGTGAAGCTACATTACAACGAGAATTTAACAATACTTTAGAAAGAGTAAAAGGTGAATTTGCGAAGAAAATCTCAGATGAACGAACTGTACATAAAGTTAATTTAGATAGATTGCTTAATGATCAAAACAAATTACTCAAAGCAAAAGAATCTGAGAATGACAAGCTTAAATCTGAGATTAATAGATTAAAGAGTGAGATTGGTAATTCTGCTCAAAGCAAAGAAAGTTTAATTAAAACTATTAAAGAGTCAGAAAGTAAGATAGAGCGTCAAATAGCCTTAGAAAAATCTCTCCGTAATGAAATTTTTGCAATTAAGAAAGAATACGAAAAGTTAGTTATCGAGAAAAATAAGTTAGCTAGTCATAATAAATCATTAGAAGAATTTAATGCTGATGAAAAATATAAAGCTAATGATTTTGAAGATAAATTAGCTAATGCGAATAAGTTAAAAGAACATTTACAAGTACAAGTAAATAGCTTAAAAGCAAGTAATGAAATTCTTGAAAAAGAGCTAAGCTCTAAAGAAAAAGAATTGAAGCGTTTACGCAAGATTGAAGATGAGCTTAGAGAACAGTTACTAGGAGCTAGTAATTCTCGTGAAATAGAGAGAAGTAAAACTGTTAATAAAGAGCAAACTCAAGAAGAGCAAAGTACAAAATCTAGTATTACTTACGAGGAAGAAAGAATTTCAGGATTATCGACTATTCCTGTCAATTTGTATCCAGAAGTGGCATACGTAGAAACGAAACCTCAAGATTTTAGTAAGTATAAGGTTGTTGTAAATAGTTTGGATTGGTCATACTTACAAAAAGTCAAACATTCGTTAGATAAATTACACAATTGTATTTTTAGTAATCAATTAAATGGGAAAACCTTACAAGAGAGTTTGTTTGGCAATTTTACTAAGTATGAACAATTAAGTGTAGTGTTAAACAATCTTGAGAGAGATTTTCTTATTCTTGAAGCTTTAACATTACAAGAGCATTTAGAAGCTTTTAGAAGTGATAAAGAGGCGAGATATAAGTATCTTCAGCTGTTTGTTTATGCTTTATATAGTAATTTATCTTCTTATATAAACTCAATTAATCTAGGAATATTTGTCGAGCGTGATCAACTTAACTATAGCCAATTAGAAGAAGTTATTACTGCAAGTAAAAACGGGCAAGATATCAATGTTTTATGTGAAAAACTTAAAGGTTTAGGAATCGATAAATATATATCAAATGAGAATATAAAAAGCTTAAGGGAATTACGCTCTGAGTTAATTGAGCAAGTTAATAATACAAAATCAGATAGATCTGCTTTTATGGTTTATCGTGGTTTATGTGCTTTATATCTTTTAAGATTTATTTACAAAGTAGTAAATTTAAAATAATTTTAAATAGGCCTTACACTTGTAAGCATTATCACAAGTTTTATCTAAAATAATTATGTCAGTAAACAATACTTTTAAGAACTTTAACTGGGGTTTAAACGGTGCTGATAGTGGTCACCAATATAAAATGGATGATGAGTTAAGATCTCTAATGATAGCTCATTCTCAGTTAGAAATTAACTCTAAGATAGACTTACCGTCAGGGAATAATATTACTAAACTTCTTGCTGACCCTGCTAAAGCAAGAAGCAAAGGGATTGTCCGTGTAAGTATTAATGTTTTACCTTTTAAAGTTGGTGAAACTAGTGCAGGGGTGAGTTTACTTGGTGATTTACGCTATTACTTTGGTTATTACCAGCCTGTATTCCAAAAAGAAGGAGACAGAACCGGTAACTACACGGGATCATTTGTTTTAACTAAACCTGGTGTAAAGCTCACAAATGAACAAATTATTCAGCCGATTTTAAATACTTTAAGTGGTTTAAATAGATATGTTCGTGAAACATTAGTTGATGAGGAAAATAATAGATATAAAGCTTCGTTAACTGAATCAGAGTTACCTAGTGTTCAATTCCAAAACCAATTACAAGATTTAGATCATCGTTTTGAGAATAATCGTAATAATGATCCATTACTTGTTCAGCAATTAGGTAAAGAGTTACCATTTGATTATCCTGCAAATACTCCTCTTGTGATTGATGCTAGTCAAGATTTAAATTCAATTGCCAGAGTAATTGCAATTGTAATAAACTCAGATATCTTTTATCAGTTTAGAGAAGTATACTTTGCTTTAGATCAGGAAGCTGTTGCAAGTTTTGGAGGTAAAGTATTAAATATTGTCGCATTTAATACATTGCTATTAAGTAAATCTTTCAACTTTACTAAACGAAATATTTTTAGTTTAGGTAAAGAACTTGGACAAACTAGGCAAAATTATGAAGCTAAATTAGTTAACTTACAGCAACAAGCTCAAGCTGAATTAAAAAATACTGAAGAAAAATTTAATGCTGAAAAAGTTAAATTAAACAATGATCTTGTAAATGCTCAAAATCAAATTACTAACTTATCAAATGATAAAAGTAACTTGATAGCAGATAAAGATAATTTAAAGAAAGAATTAGAGGAAGTTTCTCAGGAATTAAATGCTCAACTTAAAATAAATGAAAAAGAAAAAGAGAAATTAAATGTTATTTCTCTAGGTTTAGGTACGCAATTACAAAATCTTAAGCAAGCATTTGAGCAAAAAAATTATACTGAAGCTGAAAAATATCTTGTTGATTTTGAAGCTAACGACCCTGTAAAAAGTTTGTTAGTAAGCTTTAAACCTTATTATGAAACTTTACAAAATAAAGCTAAAGATCTTAGTAGCAAAGAAAGTACTTTAAAAAATGAATCAGCAAGACTTAAACAGGAACAAGCTGAGTTTCAAGCAAATAAGGCTACTTACAAACAAGCTATAGAAGTTCAAGATATTTTAATTAGAGAAAAGGTTATTTCTAATAATGAACCTAAAGATACCCTTAATATAAAATTAAGAGAAGCTTTAAAGCCTAAAGGAAATGGAGCTGTAACTTCTTTAGTTGGTGTTTTATTCTTTTTAATTGGGGTACTTGTTTTAGGTATTTCTTTCTATTTCATTACTCCGGTGAAAAAATTATTCTTATCTCCAGATGAGTTAGCGAAATTAGAAGCTCCTGAGCCTCCAAAATCTAAGTTAA
>NZ_NRJF01000269.1 GCF_003585965.1 Psittacicella gerlachiana
AATCTATACTTAATGTAAAAACTCTAATTTATAAGCACCTATTTAAAATGAATACTAAAACTACATTTATTATCTTAGTATTGATTTATGTAAGTAGCTTTGTTGCAAGTTTATATTTGTTTTACCCATTTAAGCTTAGCTTTTCTAATTTTTTACCAAGTATAGTTGATATCCATGGTAAAACTTTAGATGGGATAATTTTATATAACATCCGACTTCCGAGAAGTATTATGTGTTTATTAGCTGGAATGGCTTTAAGCACAGCAGGTTTACTTCTTCAGGCTTTAGTAAGAAATCCAATTGCTTCTCCTACAATTTTAGGAATAAACTCTGGTTGTATTTTAGCAATGGTAGTTATCTCAACTGGAGCAGTTGAAATCTTTACGAGAGTAAATCTTACTTTAGGAGCTGCACTTGGAGGAGTTTTAGCTTGGCTAATCGTTATGACAATTAGCTATAGTCCTCGAGGATTTAATAAAAGTAAGTTAATTCTTGCAGGTATAACAGTATCACTCTTATTAATGAGCATTTCTAGAATAATTATAATCTTTAATGATGATCGAGCTTTATCAATCTTAAGCTGGATCGCAGGTTCGTTTAATAATATTCAGTGGAATGATATTCTGAATAATGTTATATTTTCACTTCCTTGCTTTACGATTGTAATTCTTTTATCACATAAGTTAAATATTTTACTCTTAAATGATGAAAGTGTTAAATCTTTAGGATTAAACCTTAAAGCATTAAAAGTCCTTATTTGCATATTAGCTTTATTATTAACTGCTTCTTCAGTAAGTATAGTTGGAACTATCGGATTTGTTGGTTTACTATCTCCACATATAGCGGCTTATCTTGTAGGTATAGATAATCGTAAAAAAATCTTTGCTTCTATTTTGATTGGGGGTATTTTGACTCTAGTTTCAGATACTCTTAGTCGTGCAATTTTCTTCCCTGCAGAAATTCCTGCAGGACTAATTGTGGCACTAATAGGAGCACCTTACTTCCTTTACATTGCTATACGTAAAATATAAAAGACTATGCAACAAAATTTTACTGACATAAGTTTAAGCTTAAATTATGCTAAGGAGCGTAGACAATATTATTTAAAAAAAGTAGGCATGCTTTTTAGTCTACTTTTTATTATATTTTTGCTCTTTTATGCTTCAGTAGCTTTTGGGACTAAAACCTATAGTTTAAGCTATATTTTTGAAACTTTGAAAGACGTAAATTCCATAGATTATTTTGCCATTCATGATTATAGATTACCAAGATCTATATGTGCAATTTTCGTTGGTATGGGATTTGCAGTTTCAGGCTTATTAATTCAAAGTGTGTTAAATAATGATTTGGCTTCTGGAGAAACTTTAGGTATTAATAATAGTGCCGGATTATTTTCGGTAATTGCAATTTTATTATTCCCTGCAGCTTCAATATTTGCCTTACCTCTATTTGCTTTTATTGGTGGATTATGTAGCTTTGTTTTTATTTGGTTTATCACCAGAAAGAAAATGTCAGTTAGTAATATTGTAATTATTGGCGTGGCATTAGCTACTTTATACGCTAGTATAACCAACTTTGTTCTTTTAAGTTTTAAAATTGAAATTAGTTCTACCTTAGTTTGGTTAACCGGATCTTTATGGGGACGTACTTGGGAGCAAGTATATTATTTTGTTCCTTGGTTAATTCTTGTATGTCTTTTTTCCTTAACCACATTTAAGGTTCTCGATCTTTTTCCTTTAAAAGATGCTAAGGTAAAGAATCTAGGTTTTAATGTAAACCGTTGGAGATTCTTTATTCTCCTTTTAGCAACATTAATTAGTTCAATCTCAGTTTCAATTACAGGACCAATTGCATTTTTAGGACTTATAGCTCCTCATATCGCAAGAAGAATTTTTGGTCATAAGCATTTATTTTTAATTCTCGGAGCGGCTTTTATCGGTGCTATTTTATTACAAAGTGCAGATATTTTAGCAAGAGTAATAAAACCACCAGTTGAATTTCCAACAGGGGTGTTAACTTCTGTAATTGGAGCTCCATATTTCTTTTATTTATTAATAAAGAGACGTAATTAAATAATGACCATTGAAGTAAATTCCTTAACGGTAGGCTATGAGGGTAAAAGTATTCTTCAAGATTTAACTTTTACTTTACCTCAAAATCAGATCATTGCTTTGTTAGGAGTAAATGGTTGTGGTAAGTCTACTCTACTTAAGACTTTAGCAAATATTCAACCATCTATATCAGGAAATATAAAAATAGATGGTGAATCATTAAGTACATATAGTAGCAAGTCTCTTGCTAAAAAAGTTGCCTTTCTTCCGCAATATCATGAAATCATCGAAGGTATTACCGTTTATGATTTTGTTGCTTTTGGGAGAACACCTTATTTAGGTTTGTTTGGTAAGCTAAGTGAGACCGATAAAGAAAAAATTGATTTCGCAATGAAGTTAACCAATACTTACCATTTACAAAACAAACAATTTAGTGAGTTATCTGGTGGACAAAGGCAATCAGTATGCATTGCTATGGCAATAGCACAAGATACCAATTATATTCTTTTAGATGAACCTACAACTTATCTAGATTTATATAATCAATTAGAATTAATGAATATCATTAATGAGCTAAAGAAATTAAATAAAACGATAATTATGGTAATTCACGACTTAAATCAAGCCTTTAGGTATTGTGATTACTTATACGTTTTTGCCGAAAAACACTTAGTGTGTCAAGGTAAACCTGAAGAAATAGTAAATGAGCAAATGCTTAAAGATAATTTTAAGTTAAATGGAACTGTAGAAAAATGTTTAGTTTCTCATAAGCCTTGCTTTTTTGCTTATTAATTAGTCTTTAAACACCTTATTC
>NZ_NRJF01000027.1 GCF_003585965.1 Psittacicella gerlachiana
CTTTAAATTTAAACATTTAAATTAAACACTTTAAATTAAACTTAGATGCGCTTCTCCAACAATTATTTGCGCACTTAATAGGAATAATACAATTATGGACTATAAACAATCACCAAAGGAACAGCCAACCGTTGGTACTCTATTTAAGGATGTTTATCGTCAAGCTCTTACTTTTGAAGGTTATGAAAGAAGACGTGAGTATAATCTCAAAATTGTTATTTCTTGGGGATTAACTCTAATTTGGTTTATTTCAGCTTACTTCCTGTCGTATTTTTTACTTCCATTTACTACTCTAGGGCAAGAACAGGCGAGTGCACTTGCATTAAGCCTTTTTAATTTAGTTTTTGCGGTAATTTGGTTGGCTTATCTCTTTAGTAATGCGGCTTTAATGGTACGTCGTCTTCATGATTCAGGTCTAAGTGGCTTGTATATTTTTACGTTTATCGTCCCATTACTCGGATTATTTTTACTTTTCTATCTCTGTTTTCGTCCCTCAAAGCGAGAAAATAATCCCTACAAAACTAAGCCTGCATACGAATACTATATCTATGATGATGAAGAATGGTTCAAACATGCCTATGGGCAGCGTAACAACTATAGCTTCCATGGTGATAGTCGTAAACATCAATAAAAAAAGTCTTGGTAGATGCACCAAGACTTTTTCTTATTTTAGTTTTTATTAATTAGTTTAGAGGCTACTTTTAATTAGCTACTGCTAAAAATTATACCTCTAATCTTACAATCTTTTACTTTTGCCTTTGAGGT
Source organism: Psittacicella gerlachiana (assembly GCF_003585965.1). Taxonomy (GTDB): domain Bacteria; phylum Pseudomonadota; class Gammaproteobacteria; order Enterobacterales; family Psittacicellaceae; genus Psittacicella; species Psittacicella gerlachiana. Next base: position 766 of record NZ_NRJF01000027.1, read on the forward strand.
TCGTCTTTGAGTTCTTCAAGCGACCAGCGAGATCTTACTTGATTACAACTAAACTCTTGCCCTTGAGCATAGGTTGGTTGACATTCTTGCGTCCCAAATAAGCGAATATATTTCGCAAAACCCGCCATCGCAATCATTGCCCCATTATCCACACAAAAACTTGGACGAGCGTAAAAGAATTTTACGCCACGACGATTAAATTCTTTTGAAAGCTCAGCACGTAGAGTTTTATTTGCCGATACTCCCCCTACCATTAAGATATTCTTAATCCAAAATCCTTGTTCTTGATGAATTTGCTCTACACAACGCTTAATTTTAATTAAAAAGGTTCTTACTACCGTATTTTCAAAAGCTTTAGCGACATCGGCTTTGTTTTGCTCGCTTAATTGCCCTTCGGGATTTTGAGCTTGGAGTTCAAGAATTTTATTTAAAGCTGCCGTTTTTAAGCCGGAAAAACTTAAATCTACTCCTGGACGATTAATCATTGGAGCGGCAAAACTAAAATCAGGATTACCTTTTTCTGCTAATTCTGAAAGTAAGCGTCCACCTGGATAAGGTAAACCTAAGAGTTTCGCCGTTTTATCAAAAGCTTCCCCTACGGCATCATCAACTGACTGCCCTAACACTTGATAGTGGTGATAATCTTGAGCATAAACAAATTGACTATGTCCTCCCGAAATTAACACCGCTAATAACGGGAACTCAGGTTTTTCATCCTCTAAAAAAGGAGCTAATAAGTGTCCTTCTAAATGATTAATCTCTATAGCAGGAATATTTAAGCCACGAGCTAAGGTTTTAGCGTAAGTCGCCCCTACCAGTAAAGCTCCAATTAGTCCCGGACCAGCAGTATAGGCGATTGCTGTAATCTGCTCAAGAGTTAAGCCCGCTTCTTTTAAGGCATCATCAACCAAAGGTTGGACACGCTTAATATGATCACGTGAAGCTAATTCAGGCACGACTCCACCATATAAAGCATGGAGATCTACTTGCGAAAATAATTGATTGGCAATTAAGCCACGAGCTCCATTGTAAATGGCTACTCCGGTTTCATCACAAGAAGATTCAATAGCGAGAATATTTACTTTCTCTAAATGAGGATATGTTGTTTGCATCATAATAAAGACGTCGCTATAAAAAACGACGATAAAATATCAAGTTAAAAGTTCTTTTCCCTGCCTATTATAACAAATTAATAATTCTCTCCCTAACAAGAAAATAAAAGCTCCTCTCTGGCTAATACCAGAGAGGAGTAGAAACATCTTGATTGACTCAAGATAGGTTAGTTGTTAGTTAATTCTGCTTTTCTTAAAATATTCACCTTGCCCTTTACTAATAGTATTTTCTTTACTCAAACTCAGTATGACCTCAATCTTATAGCCTAGCTCTGCAAGTCTATACCAAGCTGAGACAAAGTTTACTCGCTAGCTGAGCTTTCAAGAGTAGTTGTATTTAGAGTCTTAATCTCAGGTAAAGGTTGAGCATTCGGAGCAAACTCCCCTAAAGGGAATGCAAGACGACGAAGATCAAAATTATTTCCAATTAACCAAAATCTACGATTATCTGCAAAGATATCAGGTAATCTTACTCCACTAAAATCTATCCCTAAAGCAACAAACGGATCTAGTTTTTCACGAATGGTTAAGTTTGGATTTTCCGCTAAAATTGTTGCTTTATCTAAGAGCTTACCATTAACTCTTGGGATATACTCGATAACTCCCGTATTAGTAACAAAGACTACCGAGTTTTCTTTAGCTTGAGCAAGTGTAAAGAGGAGACGATCTAAACTTAGATTATTTTCCGTAACCACAAGAGTTTCTTGAGCCTTGGCAGTAAGATTTTGATAATTCTCAAATCTATTCTTAGTTAAAACTAAAGTTCCATTTAGCGCCGATAAAGCAAGATCACCTCCTTTAGCGGTCGCCGTAATATTATTAGCTTCTAAGCTCAGACCTGTAGCTCCTACTATACTTGCATTTGGGGTAGTGAGATTACTATTAGTCACCACTAAAGCTTGATTTGCTTCAAGTTTTACTTCCCTTGTCGCATTTAGGTTTGCGAGATTAAGGGTTAATTGCTTAGCAGCAATAGTAATGCCGTTTGCCTCTACCTCTAAACCAGTCAGATTTAGGCTAGAGTTTGCCACTAAAGTGAAGTCTGCACTTCCCTTCACTGTACCCTCAGCACTGGTTAAACCTACTAAACTACCACTTACCGGTATTCCAGCTTGAACTTTTAAATTATTGGCGGTTACTTGTTCAGCCTGTAATTCTACCCCGCCTCCAGCTTTAACTTGAGCCTGCTCTAGAACTAAAGTTGTAGCTCCGCTAACTTTTAAGTCAGAGTTTGTCTGCACTTGAGCTTGACTAAAGTTGAGGTGGTTAGGTATAGATGTTTCTGCAGTAACTTTCCAATTTTCATCAAAACTCGTAGCTCTAGTGACCGTTTTATTTGCCACTAGTGTAAATGCTCCATTTGTCGTAGTTATTTGGCTATTTGAGGCATTTAAGCTTCCGAGAGTAAGTTCTAGAGTTCCCGCTACTAATTTAGCATGAGCGAGATCCACTTGTTCGGCTTCAATTTGGGCTGTTCCCTTAATCGTAAATTCACTATTGTGATCTTGCAGTGTAGATAATTTTTGTGCAGTAGCGGTGAAGTTACCACCCCCTCTAAATTTATCATCAACCGATACGAACTCACCCCCTACCCTAAAGTTTATCTCTCCCATTTCAGTGCCATAAGTATTGGCTATCGAATCTAGATTCCCTCCTACACTTACCTTAATATTATCCAGCACATTAAAACTACTTGAGCTGAGGATAAGATCCGATTTCGTTTCTAAAGTAAGATTACTTAAATTAGAGGTGTTCCCCTGTTCAAAGGTTACCTTATCTGCGGTTACTTTTAAGTCACTGAGATTAATAAATTGATCATGAATAGAAATTAACTCTCCTTTTTCTCCGAGGTTAAAATTAATTTCTCCTCTCTCAGTCGTAGAGTAGTTATTATTTACCGAATCTCCTCTTATCTCCGCTCTTACATTAAAATACTTACCAATCTTAAACTCATTCTCTTGTATCCATAAGGTATTATTCGTTTCAAAGTTAACTTCATTGGCATTAATTTGGGTATCTATGACATAAGCTTGAGGAACTTGTAAGTTTAATTTATCGGTAGTTAACTTAGTTCCTTGATTTAAGCCTACTTTTCTTTCTGCCTTAAAGTTAAGATTGCCCGTTACTACAAACTCAGTACGATTCACCCCAATATTTTTACGACTCGATAACATTGCATTATTAGCGGTGAAATTATTTAGTTTATCTTGAGCAATAATCGCAATTATACCTTTGGTGGTTACATTAAAGTCACCAGCAGTAGCACTAACATTAGTATTGACCAAGGCAAGATTATTAACCTCAAGGTTTACATTTTTTGCCTTGGAAGTCAGACTAGCATTAGCAATAATTAAATCTCCTGCAATTGCTTCTTTACTTACATTACTGGTAACTAGACTCAGATTTTCTTGGCTCACTAAAGCAGAATCGTACACAAGAGCATCTCTTGTCCCGGTAACTACCGCTAAACCTTTACCTGCAATAAGATTAGCCCCTACCACTAAAGTATCACGATTACCATCAAGCGTTAAATCTTGCCCCGCCGTAACTGTAGCATTATGTACCACTACATCTTGCGCCGTTGAACGTAAATTAATATTGGTTTTTGCAGATAACTGCGACGCATTTGCTACAGTTATATCTTGAGCAGTCTCGACCAAGAGATAGCCCTCTCTTGCTCCCACATTAGCATTATTCGTAAAGGTAACACTTTGATTAGCCTCAAAAGAGACATTTCCTGCTCCCACAAAGGCCTTAGCCCCAGTTAAAGTTACATTGTTCCCTTTAGTTGCAACATCTGTTTTCGCAGTCACCGAAGCACTATTGATCGTTAGATCAGCTGAAGCAGTTAAATAAGCCTTACCTTGAGTAATTATTTCTGTTCCATTGGTCAGACTATTACTACCATTAATCGCATAAGCATAGAAATCACCAAAATCTTGATTACCGTTACTGGTCACCGTAATATTTACATTATCTAGAGCAAGATTACCTCCTACAAGAGCAGCTCTATTTACCTCTAAAACACTTGCATTATTTATACTCAGATTACTGGTAACACAGAACACAAGATTTTCTACTTCTTTAATGTGACTGCCGGATACGGTAACGGTTTTCGCTTCGATTCCAGGGAAACTATTAAGGAAGAGCAAATAACTTAGTTTAGAAATATTCGAATTGGTAATTTTAAGTTCATTTGCCACTAAAGTTAAACCATAGCGAGAGTCTCCGGTTACATTAGCATGATCAAATTCAATTTTAGAGTTTTTGTCCTCTGCTGAAGCTTGAGCAAAAAGACTAATATTGGTGGATTTTAATTTAGTCGATAAATCTTCATCTTTAATATATGAAACCTGCTGTTCTGTACTTGGGGTAACAAGATAAACCTCACCAAAAGTTCCTACCTTATTACTCGTAGCTTGTTTACCGGAAGCAATGTGCGAAGCATAAGTTGTAGAATTTACAATTTTTACTTCGGTAGGGTCAATAAGCCAAGATCCATCTGCACCATATAGACTACGGGTATCTACTTGCGTACCACTAACGCTTATCACTTTTCCTGAGGTTTCCACAAAACCACCTTTGCCCTCTACGGCAGTGGCAATAAAGTTTCCAGCAACATCAGCCTGATTCCCCCACACAATAATGGTTCCCGCATCACCTTGGGTTGTAGAAACATCAATGGTAGCTCCTTGTTGTACCGTAGTTTTAGCGGCTAATTTTACTGTACCTTTACCTTGGTAATCACCACCGAGGCGTACTTGTTCGCTAGCCGTAATGTGAGTAGCTTTTTCTGCCACCACTACATCAGCAAATACATCTACTTTTTGGGCTTGCACACCAGCATTAACTACCGCTAAACTGTGACTACCATCAATAGCTGTAGCTCCATAGAGTACTACTTCACCCGTAGCAGTTACTTTTACTCCCGAAACCGAAGAACTTCCTGACACAAGATCAGCAAAAGCTTGAGCTTGAGTATAACTATGAGCTACTTTGTTCCCTGCGAGATAAGCTTTCTTCGCAACAATTTCTCCTAGGTTTACCGCTTTATTCTCAGCGGTAACTTTATAAGAAATTAATGGATTATCTAGATCTTGAATAGTAATAGATTGCCCTGCTAAAAGGTAGACTGTCCCATTTTTAGCTTCGAGAACTCCATTATTCACTACCTTGCCACCCACTAAAGCAAGCGTACCATCTTCCGCAACCTTAATTACCCCTTGGTTAATTACTGAAGCTAAAGCTTGTTCTTTATCTTGTGAGAAAACATAGTTACCTTTGACAAAGTCTTCATTAATAAGATCTAGAGTTGAAGCTACTAAACCTGCTACATCTACTTGCGCATTTGCCCCAAATACTATCCCTGCAGGGTTAACGATAAATACTTTACCATTAGATTGGAGCTGACCGAGAATTTGCGATACACTTCCGCCCAGCACGCGGTTTAATACGGCTGAATTAGAATTTTCTTGGACGAACTTCACCAGTTCGTTACTATTGATATTAAATTTTTCCCAGTTAATTATGGCATGAGGAGAGTTAGTAATAGTAGTCACTAGACCCTCAGTAAGGGTCTGTACTTGTCCCGCTACTACTTGCATACCCGTACGCGCAGGATCGGCGTGGGCTAGAGACATAAATGCCGTGAAAGGAATGAAAAGAGTCGCTAACTTACCTAGTTTAAATAGTTTGCTACTTAAGCTAGTTGCTGATTGAGTTGAACCTGTTGTTGCTCTAGTTGCAAGTTCTGATACCGCCTCTAGTTGTTGCGTTTGTCTATTAAATTTTAATTTGTAAATTTTATTCATATCTTGCAGTTATCTCTAATCTTGCAAGAGTAAATTACTAAAAAAAACTTTAACTCTTACCTTAATTTGATCTCGATACCAAGAATACATAAGTTTTAATGTTGAAGGAGATATACAGTTGCAAGATTCACAAGAAACCTGAAACTGTATGCACTTGCTCCAAGAGTAATAAAGTTTTTTAGTACTTTACCTCTTACAAAAGCTTGCCAAAGAATAAAACTCAAACTAACTATAGTTTATAGTGAAAGTTTGGGTTAAATAAAGATATAACATAAAACCTCAAAAAGAACTTCCGCTTCTTTAAGCTTGAACAAAAACTTTGCTCTCGCTCTTTAGTTTCTAATTAAACTAAAATTAATCTTAGTCACAAGATTTTATTTATATCCTACCTCTGATTATAGAGCCAAACTTATTCCTAAAATCTAAAATTATTTAATTTTACAACTTTTACCAAATTTTTTATAAAACTTAGCAATAGTTTTTACACGAGAGTAAAGCTTTTATTTTTAGGATAATGAGTTTTTACCCTAAAAGAAGTCGCAAAAGTTACCAAAAAATCAGTAATAAACTCCAACCAAAACAACAATACTCTGCAATTAACTTAACAATTTATGCTCTCTCTTATAAATTTTAAAGATAACTAAATTTTAATAACCACTTAACCTTTGTGGCATTTCTCAGTTTGCTCTGCAAAACATTTCTCTTTCCCTAGCAAGCCCCTCCCTTAACTATCTTAACTTAATTATCAAGAGCTTAAAGTAAAAGCACTCTTAACTTGCTCCTTAATTTCTTGCACCTAAGCTTTATTTTAGGTTAAGATAAAAAGAACCATAATTTTGCTTTTATTTGTTTACATGGTTACAGCTTGGTCGCTTAACCTCTGATCACTGTGTGGTGCAGTGCTTACCTCTCATTTTTCCTCAGCAATAGAAAACATTAAGTTTCTCTTCAAGTAAACTCATCTCATCCTGTATTCGAGCCTCTAAGCTAAGTAACAAAACCGGTATCAACTAGGATTTTTCTTAAGGATTACCCTAAGCATTTCTTTTAATAAGACTTGCACCTAAAGCTTACTTCTTATTCTTCTTTGAGATGAAGTTTCCTTTCACTTTCCCGATTCATTTTTCCACTTTAATTATTTAACTCAATTTACGTAAATAGTTGTTTTTTAATTTGAAGCCCTACAAAGCTTTGATACAACTCTAATTATGACTTCTTTATCTAGAGCTTGGTTCTCTCTAGACTCAATACTTTTGGATATAAACCTCTAGCTAATTGCTATAGCTAATTCCGTAAATTAATTTAAGATCAATTTCCTTAAATAATTGCGTATTCTAAAACAAATTCTCAATCTTCAAGGAGCGGTTACTCCTGAGTTTTTTGATAAATAGAAAATTTCTTCTTACCTCTTAACTCTTTGGAGTCTCTATGTTCAAGAAATTTTCAAAATTAAGTTTAGCTATACTAGCGTTTACCGGATTTACCTCTTTTGCCCAAGCGGTAACTCTACCTCCAGGCGTAGTTTTGGCTAAACAACAAACCTTAAGTTTTAATTTAAATACCTATCCAAATACTCTTGATCCTACTTACATGTACTATGGAGTAGAGTTTCAAACCGGTCGTCCGGTATTTGATACTCTTGTACGTTTAGATAATCAGGGCAACTATATCCCTGCAGCGGCTAGCTCTTGGGAACAATCTGAGGATGGTTTAACTTGGATTTTTCATTTACGTCAAGGGGCAACTTGGCAAGATGGAGTAGCGGTAACTGCTGATGATTTTGTCTACGCTTGGCAACGTTTAACTGATCCTAAAACCGCTGCTCACTATGGCGACTATTTAGCGGTAGCTAATCTTGTCAATGCACGGGAAATTAATGAAGGGAAAAAAGATCCGAGTACCCTCGGAGTAAAAGCTCTTGATGCCTATACGCTCGAGATCAAACTAACTCAACCTACAGCTTGGTTACCCGAAATTTTAGGTTGGTTAAATACCGCTCCCGTACGTAAAGATCTAATTGAAAAATATGGGGAGGCTTGGACTAATCCAGAACATTTAGTAGGTAATGGTCCTTATAAAATTACCCAAGCGGTAGTTAATGACCACATGGTCTACCAAAAGTGGGATGACTATTGGGATGCCAAAAATATCTATATTACCGAGATTCGCCATGAGTTTATTAATAATCCAACCATGGCTTACTACAAATATTTAGAGGGAGCTTATCTTGTTGCCAATATCCCTAATCAGTTTCGTGAAAAAATGCGTCAAGAACGTCCTCACGAATTAACGAGAATTAGTACCTTAAATACTTCTTGGTTAACCATTAACCCGAAATATGTTCCTGATGCTAGAGTAAGACAAGCTTTATCGCTCCTCACTGATCGTCAAACTATGACGCAAAAGGTAATAGGATCTCATACTCCCACCACCACTTTAGTACCTTTAAGAATCCGTGATGGTCAATTAGCAACTCAAGCTCCTTACTTTGAACAACCACAAGCACACAATAATGCTCAAGCTATAGCTCTCTTACAAGAAGCAGGATACTCGGCACAAAATCCATTAAAGCTGACATTTTTAACTTCGACTAATCCCGAAGATGTAAAAATCTTTGTCGCTTTACAAGGAATGTGGAAACAGAACTCGGGCAATATCGTACAACTTGAACAAGAAGCTCTTGAAACTAAAGTATGGCAACAAAGATATCGCTCGGCGAACTTCCAACTCCTCATAGCAAGTTGGAGTGCCGATTTTGATCAGGCTTCGAGCTTCTATAATCTCTTTATTTCAAATTCTCCTTTTAACCAAGGGATGTATGCTAACCCTGAGTATGACCGCTATGTTAACTTAGCAAATAAAGAGTTAGATGCCCAAAAACGAGCACAATACTATGCTCAAGCGAATAGCATTTTACAACAGGACTTACCGGTGATTCCTCTATGGCATGTGCAAAACCAAATCCTCAAAAGCCCTGCTCTTGGAGGCTACTACACGGAGAACTTTATCCGCTATTATCGTGATATGTATTTAGTAGATGTAAAAGCTAGTAAACCCCAACTAGCCAAGAATGAAAACAAATAAATTTACGAGCTGAGAACTAGGAGTTTAGTTCTCAGCAATCCAAACAAGTAAAATCAAATAAAACCAAAATTATGTTCAAACTTTCTTTATCTGCTTTAGGGGCTAGTTTAATGCTCCTAACTCAAGCAACTCTAGCTTCAGAGATAAATGGAGCAAAACTTGCTCCGCAACAAGAACTACGTGTAGCTTTTCCAGCTTCTCCTGATACTTTAGATCCCAATTATCTAAAATATAGCGCCGACTTTCGTACTCTACGACCGGTGTTTGATACTATTTCCCGCTTAAATAGCGAGGGGAAATATGTTCCCGTAGCAGCACAATCTTGGCAAGTAAGCGAAGACGGTCTAACTTGGACTTTTTATCTCCGTAAGGAAGCCAAATGGCAAGATGGCAAACCGGTAACTGCCCAAGACTTTGTCTACTCTTGGCAAAGACTTACCGATCCTAATACCGCTGCTCCTTTTGGGGACTATCTTGTTAATGCCAATATTCTGAATGGCAAAGAAATCTATGCTCGTGAACTGCCTCCAAGTGCTTTAGGCGTTAAGGCTCTCGATGCCTATACACTCGAAGTAAAACTCACTGCTCCGGTAGCTTGGCTACCGGAGATGCTTTCAACTCCAATTACCGCTCCTATACGTCAAGATCTCATTGAAAAGTATGGGGAACAATGGACAAAAGTAGAACATCTCGTTGGCAATGGACCTTATAAGATTAGCTCTTATCAGTTTAATGAGCAGATGACTTATACTAAATGGGATGACTATTGGGATGCAACTAATGTACATTTAACGCAAATTCGTCATGATTATACTAAAGATACCAATGTCTCTTATATGCGTTATCTAAGTGGAGAGTATCTCTTCAGTGAAATCCCTTCGCAGTATCTCGAAAAAGTACAACAAGAACGCCCACAAGAGGTGTATAAGGTGCTTGCTGGACGTACGAGTTATTTAGCTTTTAATCCTTTTCGGATTGAACCAAGAGTACGTCAAGCTCTCTCATTACTTACCGACCGTAAACTCTTAACGAGCCAAGTTCTCAAAGCTCATATTCCGACTTCAGCTTTTGCTTTTCCCTACTTAGCTGACCTCGAAATCATTGAGCAACAAGACTGGTTTAAGAATAGTCAAAGCACTAACAATGCTCAGGCACGAGAATTACTGAAAGAGGCGGGCTATACTCCTGAAAACCCTCTAGTAATTACCTTAAGTCAGCCAATTAGTAATGAAAATAACAAGCTCTATGTTGCAGTAGCTAATTTATGGAAAACTGGTTCACAAGGAGCAGTAATCCTCAAACAAGAAGCTCTTGAACCTGTAGCCCTCTATGCTAAATACCCTAAGCTAGATTATGATTTTATCTTTGCTACTTACGGGATGGACTATCCGCAAGCTTCTACTTTCTATAATATCTTCTTGTCTTATAGTCCGATTAATAATAAACGTTGGCAAAATCCGCAGTTTGATCAATTATTGCATCAAGCAAATACCACTATCGCTAAAGAGCAAAGACAACAGCTCTATGCTCAAGCTCATGAACTGTTAATCAAAGATAGCCCTTTTGAACCTCTATGGTACCCCGAGAATCTTATCCTCAAAAAACCTGAGCTTGGCGGGTATTACACAGGATTAGCTTTAAACTACTACCGAGACATGTATATTCTCGATCTCAACACTGAGAAAAATCGCTAGGCTTTAAGTTTAAAGTTTTTTCGTAAAAACTTTTTTGAGTATAAAGCTTTTTTAAGTTTAAAACTTTATAAATTAAAAAGCTAAAGCTTGATTTACTCAACAAAAACTCAACTCATAACAATTTTGTATATATTTGTTTTTTTAGAACAGATCATTGAATCTAAATTCTGTAGAGCAAGAGATCTTTCTTGCTCTTTGTTTTATAAAATTTTTATAAAAAATCTAGCAATAAACCTGATTTTGTGATAATCTATATCTAATAAAGCTTTGTGGTTATTGCTTTATCTTACATTACTGTTTTTGGTTTTAAGTAATGTGATTATGTTTATACACAATTTGAGTTTATCTTGATTTAAAGAATTTATTTTATTTCTTAAGCCAAGCGTAACTCCGTAGAGAACTGTGGTGGTTCTCTAGTCGATAATTGTAGTATTTCCGATATTATTTGTTTGAATTTTAAAGAAAGTTTTAAGTTTGTAGTTAGAGGAAAAAATCCTCTAACTTTTTTTAATTTTCAAAAATCCGAATTCCTGTTTTACCTCTTGCTAACCACAAGAGGAGCTTCAAACAACTATTTAAACTTTCTTTTAATTTCAACCAATTAAAAGCGTTCATTTTTTTTACCTCTATATTTTTTGTTTGAAGCGCTCAAGGCTAGACTAAGTAACTTAGTTTAGTCTTTTTAGCTTTTTATTTTTAGCTTTTTGCTCTTTTAAACTTTTGATATTTTTAGCTTCTAGGCTTTTTGTCTTTTTAAGATTTTTAGTCTTTATAAACTAGCATGACCCCCATAAGTTGGATCAAGCTATTTTTAGTCTTGATCACTCTTCAAAGCTTGACTCAAAAGGAATTAAAACCTCTACAAACATTAGGTTTACTCTCGCAACATAAGCTTTACTTCTCTTGCTTTCCCTGGTAATTTCCTCTTGTTTATGAGGTAGATAAAAAAATTAAATTTTTTCTTCTAAAAAGATAGTTTTTTTATTTTCCTTTATGCTAATATATAAGTAGGTAGTTTCACTACTGATATTTAAATGGTTTTTTAAGGACAGAAAGATTAAGATTATTTAGTCTATTTGTGGCTAGACGCTTTCCTCAAATAGTTTCTTTTTAACTATATTCATGGAGGATTTACTATGGAACATGTGAAACATTTATACTCAGAAACTAAAAAAGTTAAAGTA
>NZ_NRJF01000270.1 GCF_003585965.1 Psittacicella gerlachiana
TCTTTTTCCTAATGTGATTTATTCTTATCTATATTTAGATTTTAAATAAATTCACCATAATACCTAAGCTAGAGAGATTATAATTCGATTTTTTGGTATAATTACAATAAGTCACATTATTGTATGTGTAAAAGTATGTGACCAAAAAGTTGAGGTATACATGTTTGAAATAACGCAAATTGATGCTCATGAGCTTGAAAAAACAAAACTTACATTATGGCAACCTAAATTCAAAAGCTTTATTAGTAAGTTTTTACTCCAAGATCTATTATCTGTAGAAACATCAATTGCAAATTTAATTCAAATTTCTCCGAGTAAAACTCAAGACTTAAATAATAAAATTTGCTCAAAAGTAATTATCAAAGATTATGAGAGTTTAATTAATTGGCGAGATAGTTTTCAAGCCATGATTGATTTTACGCGTAATCGTACTGAAAATACTTTAGATCAAATTTTATTACTCCAACACGAACCAGTATTTACTCAAGGAGTAAATGGTAGTCCTAATCACGTCTTAAATAACAAGTTTAATATTCCAATAATGCAGGCTGATCGTGGTGGTCAAGTAACCTACCATGGACCAAAGCAACAAATTATCTATTTACTTATAGATTTTGAACGCAAAAAGAAAGAGTTTGCAGAGTTTGATTTAAAATTTTATGCTCGCAGTATAGTTACAGCTATGGAAAATGCGGTGGTAAATATTTTAACGCATATTGGTATTAGCAAAGTTCATGCTAAACCTGATGCTCCAGGAATCTATATAGAGAATAAAAAAGTTTCTTCTTTAGGACTTAAAGTTACTCGCCATGGCACTTATCATGGTATTGCGATCAATATAGATATGGATTTAGAGCCTTTTCATAGTATCAATCCCTGTGGATATGCAGGCTTAGAAATGTGTAATATCTGTGATTATATTAACCCACAATCACTAGTTTCACTAGAGTTATTAACTCCTGAACAAGCTCAAAATCTAACTCCTGAAGAGTTTTATAGCTTAGTAAACTCTTTAATTAATGAATATTTTATTAGTTACCTTGTTAATAGCTTTGCTTATACCGAAGTTTACAAAATTTAGTGATTAGGAAAGATTAAAGGATAATTATAGTTATGGGTAAAGAGTTTAAAATGGAGCGTGGAGTACAGTATCGTGATGCTGCTAAAACTTCCATTATTCCAGTTAAAAATATTGATCCCAATCAAGAATTTATCAAAAAACCAGATTGGTTAAAAATTAAAATTCCTGCTGATAACGCTCGTATACGTGATATCAAAAGTGCTTTAAGAAAAAACTCATTACATTCTGTGTGTGAAGAAGCTTCATGTCCTAACCTTCACGAGTGTTTTAGTCATGGTACAGCTACCTTTATGATCTTAGGTGCTATATGTACGAGAAGATGTCCATTCTGTGACGTGGCTCATGGTAAACCTTTACCACCAGATGCTGAAGAACCAATTAAATTAGCTCAGACAGTTAAAGATATGCGTCTCAAATACGTAGTTATTACTTCTGTAGATAGAGATGATCTTCGTGATGGTGGAGCAGGACACTATGCGCAAGTAGTTTCTGAAGTAAGACGATTAAATCCAAATATTAAAGTAGAAACTTTAGTTCCTGACTTTAGAGGACATATTGATAAGGCTTTAGATGCTTTATCAGTTGCTCCACCTGATGTATTTAATCACAATCTTGAGAATGTTCCACGTCTATATCGTGATGTTCGTCCTGGAGCTAATTACGAAAAATCTTTAGAACTTTTAAGAAAATTTAAAGAACGTTTCCCTGATATCCCTACAAAATCAGGGCTTATGGTTGGATTAGGAGAAACTAACGAAGAATTATTCCAAGTTATGCGTGATTTACGTGCTAATGGTGTTACTATGTTAACCATTGGTCAGTATCTCCAGCCATCACGTTACCATTATCCTGTGCAAAGATATGTACCACCTTCTGAATTTGAAGAAATTCGTAAATATGCACTAGAATTAGGTTTTGAACACGCTGCCGTGGGAGCATTCGTACGTTCATCTTATCATGCTGATTTACAAGCTAAAGATATTGTAAATAATGAACTAAATGATCCTACTGCACCTGTATTAAATGTAAAAATTACTGAATTATAACCTATAAATTAGGATCGCTCTTTAGCGATCCTTATCTATTTTATTCATTTATGATTAAATCATTACCACCATTAAGTTTATACATACATATCCCTTGGTGTGTACAAAAATGTCCCTACTGTGATTTCAACAGTCACGGGATTAAAGCAAAAACTATTGATCAACACGGATATTCTCCGGAACAAAGTACAATTCCCGAAAAAGAGTATATAGAACATCTTTTAGCAGATTTAAAGCAAGATTTAGTTTACGTCCAAGGACGAGAAATAGAATCTATCTTTATTGGTGGAGGTACTCCATCGATTTTAACTCCAAATGGGATAAAAGCAATTCTTGATGGCGTAAAAAGTCTAGTAAAGTTATCTCCTCATTGTGAAATAACAATGGAAGCTAACCCAGGGACAGTGGACCAAGATAAATTTAAAGGCTTTGTCTTAGCCGGCGTTAATCGCCTATCCATAGGAATTCAAAGCTTTAATCTAGAACATCTAAAAACCCTTGGACGTATTCACTCTAGTGAGCAAGCTAAATTAGCGGTACAAGCAGCATTTAATGCAGGATTTAAGAGGGTTAATGTGGATCTCATGTATGGGCTTCCTAATCAAACTATATCTCAAGCTCTTGATGATCTAGAACAAGCTATAGCTTTAAAACCAACTCATCTTTCTTGGTATCAACTAACTATCGAACCTCACACCCTTTTTGCTTCTAAACCTCCAGTTTTACCTGAAAGCGATTATTTATGGGATCTTGAAGTTGCGGGCAAACAAAAATTAAAAGACTCTGGATTTGAGCAATATGAAGTGAGTGCCTATGCTACCTTGGATAACCAGTGCGAACACAATCTACACTATTGGAAATTCCATGATTACATAGGTATAGGTTGTGGAGCTGCTGGAAAAATCACTCAACTTTCAGGGATTATTCGTACTATGAAAACCAAACATCCTGCAGGTTATTTAAAGGGCAAATACCTCTATTCAATTACTAAAGTTGAGAATAAACATTTACTGTTTGAGTTTTTCTTAAATAGATTTAGACTATTTACTCCTGTTAATAAAGAAGAGTTCACGCTAGCTACAGGTTTAGAGGCAAGTATTGCTACTAAAGCTCTTACTAAGCATATTCAAAATAATAATATTCAAGACTCAGGCGACCATTGGCTTCTAACCGAGCAAGGGCATAACTTTTTAAATAGTATTCTTGAAGATCTTCTTCCTGAAGATTAAAAAATTATGCATAGAACTAAATTTTATTTATATAATATAAGTGTACGTTCTAAAAATAGGTCATGACAAATGAAGACACAAAATGAGTTAAAAGAAATAGTTGCGAGAAAAGCTTTAGAATTTGTTCAACCTCAACAAGTACTTGGCGTGGGTTCTGGTTCTACGGTAAAAATTTTTATTAGCTTACTTCCAGAACTACCATTCAAAGTTGAATATGCGGTGGCAGCTTCTAAAGAAAGTGAAGCCAACCTCAAAGCTGTAGGGGTACAGGTTCTAGATGCTAATGAAGTTACCACTTTAGGAGTTTACATTGATGGAGCTGATGAAGTTACTCCAGAAGGTTATATGACTAAAGGTGGCGGAGCAGCTTTAACTAGAGAAAAAATTGTCGCTAGCTTAAGTGAAAATTTCATTTGTATTGTTGATAAAAGTAAAAAAGTTTCTCAACTAGGAACTCAATTTGCTTTACCAGTTGAAGTTATTCCTATGGCTCGTGAAGCAGTAAGTCGAGAATTAAGAAAACTTGGAGGTAATCCCGTTTACCGCGAGAACTGTATTACTGATAATGGTAATATTATCCTCGATGTTCATGATTTTGTCATTGAAGATCCTATTGCTATGGAGCAGATTATTAATAATATTCCAGGCGTAGTATCTAATGGAATATTTGCTCGTAATAAAGCAAATCAAGTTCTAGTTGCTGAATAAAAATATAATAAGCAGTCTGTTTTTAACAGACTGCTTATTTATTGACAATTAAAATTATAATAACGCTGTATCCAACTTATATCATTGTCATTAAAGTCACCTTTAATGTTAAGCCAGTATAAGTTATTATTATCATTTGTAACTTTGGCTTCACTTTGCTTAAACTTATTTCGAGGACTATTTTTTAAAAACCCCACATACTTTTTAGCATCATTTTCAACAAGAAATGGACCGCAAGTTAAATTAACCAAATTTGCTTTCTTTTCTTCTTCTGCAACTATTTGCGAAGGTAAAGGTTCTGTGCCTTTTGCTTCTACCTGACTTTTTTGATTGGTAGCTAAATTCTCATTGGTAGTTTCATTACCAGTTGTATCTATAGTTGTAGGATCAATTACCGTATCAGTATTCTCCTCTAAAGTATTACTTACCGTATTTAAAGTAAGAGTTGGTAAATTAAGAGAATCCCTAATTTTATTGATTACATCTTTTTGATCTTTAGAAGCTTTAACATAAGGTTGAGCAAAGTTTGGTGAATCTTGAGTTTTTTTATTCATGGTTAAAAAACTATCGTTTGCCTCAAAAAACCTAATGTAATCCCAAGACTCTTTAGGTACTGCAGGTGCTTCCACAACTTTAATTTGCTTTTGTACACTCGCTGAACTAACTTTTTTAGGACTATAAATTTCTCTCAAACTAAGCGAGATGACAATCACAACTATAAAGATTATTAAAGCATCTTGTAATAAAACTTTTCTTCCTTTTAATTCGAAAATAGGCTTATTAATTAACTTTACCGTAGAAAACCATGTAGCAGTTGCTTTCTTATAAATCTTTACAATTTTATTTTCTCGGCGATGGTATTCTAAAAACTTCATTTTTCTCTTATCTAACTAAGATCATAAGGATCTACATCTATGTAAAAAATTGGTCGATGCTTTTTATAGCGATCAGAACTCAAAAATACCTGATTAACCTGTTGCAAGATTTCACTACGTAAGTTTCTATCCTCAACAATAAAATCTACAAGATATTTATGCAATCTATTTTGTTTACCTAGATCATTCAGGTTTAAAGAAAATTTTATATCTCTTTTTAATTTTACCATAAATTCATGAATGGTTTTTCTTAATAGTTGCATTATCTCTTGTATTAAATTAAAAGCTAACTCTTGATCTAAATG
>NZ_NRJF01000271.1 GCF_003585965.1 Psittacicella gerlachiana
TAAGTTTTATTGATATGTCAAAAATAGAAAGTGTAGATTTACTTTTTGCTAAAAAAGAATTTATGGTAAAAAGAGAATTTCCAAATGGATTAGTTTTCTATGATTACACACTTGATCATAATAGCCCTACCTTGAACATTGATTTCAATAGTTTAGATCTTAGTAATGTAAAATCTATGCAAGGCACTTTTTTAGGTACTGTTATATGTAACGACATTAGTAAACTTAATGTATCCAAAGTTACAAACATGAGTCATCTTTTTAGCAAAGCTATATTTAAAAACTCTCAAATAGATCTAAGTAAATGGGATGTTTCTCAAGTAAAAACTATGTCTTTCATGTTTAAAGGTACACAATTTAACAATAACACAAATATAAATACTTGGAATGTATCAAATGTAACTAACATGGAAGGAATGTTTTATGAAGCTATAAACCTCTCAGCTCTAAATATAAAAGATTGGAATGTATCTAACGTTACTAATATGAGTGGCATGTTTCTTGCAGCTAGAGACTTCAATAGTGATATTAGCAGATGGAATATAGCCAAAGTTACTAATACTAACCATATGTTTTATGAAGCTCAAAACTTTAATTGTAATTTAAGTAAATGGGATGTATCAAATGTAACTACCATGATTAATATGTTTAGAAATGCTCTCAACTTTAATAGCGATTTAAGTAGATGGAATGTATCTAAAGTTACAAATATGAGTGGCATGTTTTGTAAGGCTATAAAATTCAACAGTGATTTAAGTGCTTGGAATGTATCTAGTGTTACAGATATGAGTGGAATGTTTTATTATGCAGAAAATTTTGATAGTGATCTAAGTAACTGGGATGCTTCTAAAGTTGTAAACAAAAAAGACATGTTCTTTGGAGCTAATAAATTCATTAACTCATATAAACAAAGATCTAGATATCGTAACACTAAATTTATTGACATTTCTTTTGATGATCTGCCAAATATCTTAAAGCAAAAGAGAATCCCTAATCAAATAAAAATTACTTTTACCAGTACTCATAAATTAAAAGATTTTTTAGATGTATATATAGATAAGTTTAATGATATATATGGAACTCCTTTAGACCTGAGCTTTATTGACATGTCTCAAATAAGAGATATTGATTTTCTATTTGCAAGAAAAGAGTATATAGATAAATACCTATTCCCTAATGAAATAGTTTTTGACCCCTCTAACATTGCTCCTTATCCATTGAATATAGACTTTAATAGTCTAGATATTAGTAAGATTACATCTATGGAAGGAACATTTGCAAACACTGAATTATATAGTGATATTAGTAATCTTGACGTATCTAAAGTTAAGAATATGAGGACTATGTTTTGCGATACAGTTTTTAAAAATCCAAAAATAGATTTAAATAATTGGAATGTATCCCAAGTAAAAAACATGTCATTGATGTTCAAAGGAACAAAGTTTAATGAACATCAAAATCTAAATAATTGGGATGTCTCCAATGTAAAGGATATGTCAGGAATGTTTATTAGTTGCTTAGATTCCAATATTGATATCAGTAAGTGGGATGTTTCTAATGTAACAAACATGAAAGCCATGTTTACAGGTGCTTTAAATTTCAACTGTAATTTAGGTAAATGGAATGTATCCAATGTTACTGATATGAGCTTTATGTTTGCAAACGCCGTTAACTTCAACTGTGATCTAAGTAACTGGAATGTATTTAAAGTAATTAATCGTCAAGAAATGTTTTACCAAGCATATAGCTTCAGTAGCATCTCTACCCCAAGATTTATATCAACGGTATACACTGACATTTCTTTTGCCCAACTTCCAAATACCATAAGACAACAAAGAATCGATCCTACTAAAATAAGAATTAAATTCACTGAAAAATATTTCTTAAAAGATTTCTTAACCTCATATATAAGTAAATTCAATGATATTCATGGTGATCCTTTAGATTTAAGTTTTATTGATATGTC
>NZ_NRJF01000272.1 GCF_003585965.1 Psittacicella gerlachiana
TTATAAAACGATTAAGATTTTTATGTTAATTTTGCCAAGCAAAATTTAAAACTAATAAGAATTTTCTTAAGATTTTCTTTAGAATTAAGAATTATTAACATTAAAAGCAAGGCTTTTAGAGCAAATAATAAAAAGAAAGACCTTATGTATTGAATACATAAGGTCGTAAATTTATTTTCCTTTCTCGTACATAAAGCCACGAGAAGGTGCTAGTTGTAAACTTTTTAAAAATTGTTCGCGGTTGTGCAGACGACGATAATAATTAGCAACTTTAGTTGGAATTTTGAAAGAGCGTAGATCAACTGAAGAGCGGAAGAGTTTATAAAGTACTGGACCGAGTAAACAGTCTAAAACAGAAAACTCTTCATCAAAAATCATAAGATTACGTTCATCAATAATTCCGCTAATTTGGACTATAAATGTAGTAATTTCTTCAACTGCACTATAAACTAATTCTCCATCATGCGAATTTAATTTATCAAGATGAGGGAAAATTCGCTTTTCCAATAGCTTGGTAACAATACGAGTTTTTGCTCGCTTTTCCGGACCTGTTGGTAAGAGAGGAGGGTGAGGAAACTTGTCATCAAGATATTCTAAAGCTATAGTAATATCGTCGATTTTTAAATCTCTATCCACAATTGTCGCTTTTTTCTTTTTTAAAGTTGCATTAGCTGCAGCAAAGCGATTAGAGGGAGTAGAAGGTGTTGGATTGTCAGATATATACTCTACATCAAAGGCAATCCCTTTTTCAGTTAGGGCTAGGCGTAAAACATGGCTTAAGACATCGTTTTCACCTGAGAATAAAGTAAGAACTGAGCGCTTCATGTCAAATGAACTCCAAATGGTTACACGCTAGGTACAGTTGTTTACTTATAGGCTCAGTAAGCGTATCAATAAAACAAATTTATACCTAAGTGCAATTTGTTATTAATAATGCTTAATTAATTGATCTGCTAAAATTAATTAGCATTATTGTAAGCAACTCTAGCATCATAAAATTAATGGAAAAACCTTATTCTCTTTCATACAATAACCCTAGTAATCTGGCTTGATGACAGAAAATAAAGTGATAAGAGCTTTCGGTTTAATACTAGCGTAAATAAAAAAATTACGCTAATTTATATTATACTTATTCTGTATCTAGTTTACTAGGTTTATAAAAGTAAAGTCAAGTAAAAAACCTAAAAAAACAAAAGTTTTTTATGATTTAGACCCCTAAATATTAAGGATTTAAGAAAAGAAGTAAGTCTCTAATCAAATTGAGATTTATTTTACAAATTAAAAGTACCTAAAGTTCTTTAGGTACTAGGAAAAGTTATTTATTTTTTTCTTCTTCAGGCTTATCATTTGTAGATTCAGCTGGAGTCTGAGCTTGAGATTCAAGTGGTAGCTCCGCATCTACATCATAAGAAATTCTTTCAAGTTTGCCATCTTTGATTTGTAAGAGAAAATCTTTTTCATTTACTTCACGTCCTTCGAGAGAAGCTTTAGTAAATTCTAAAGATTTATAAGTAAATGCCATATTTTGTGCTAAATTTTTTACACTTTCAAGTGCTTGATTTACTTGCTCTAAAGATTCTTGTTGAGCTTTACGAGCGTTAGTTAATTCATTTTTTAACTCTTGTACTCTTTTATGGTTAGTATTTGAAGCACGAGCTAATAAGTAACCTATAAGTACACCAACGATAAATAAAACAATAATTAAAGCTATATTCATAATAAAAAACAGTAAAAAATTTATTAGAAACAAATAGATCTATGTTTATAGTATAACCAAAATCACTAAATAATTTAAATAATTTTGTCTTCTCGATCTATAAAGGAAAAGGAAGTAGAGCTTCTACTTCCTTTAATTGTTTTTGTTATTCAATATCAAAGTCACCAAAACTTAAGAGACGTTGATAACGTTTTTCTAATAATTCTTCAGTAGAAAG
>NZ_NRJF01000273.1 GCF_003585965.1 Psittacicella gerlachiana
TTTTAAGGATATGACTTTGTTAAAAAAGCAGCAGTATGTAATGCGAGCAACTAAACCATTTTTAGCTACAGGAGAAGTTCACGCAGTGAACATAAAAACTTACACCGCTGAAGATTGGAAAGTGCAAAAGCATCTTTATTAGATAAAAAAGACATCTCTTACCTTTAAGAGGTGTCTTTTTTATAAGAGCAGATTAAAATCTAAAAATTTAAGGTTTTATATAATATAATTGTGTGAGTAAATTATTTATAATAAATAACTAAAGAATGGCATTACATTCTTGGAGAAAAGATGGAACACTTTATTATTCATGGAAAACAAATTATCGGGGGAGAAATTTCAATTGGGGGAGCAAAAAATGCAGCCTTACCAATATTTTTTGCTTCGATACTCGCAAATGCTGAAGTTGAATTAGCAAATATCCCTAATTTAACTGATATTAGATATACATGTGATATCTTTGTTAACTTTGGAGCAAAGTTGTCAATAGATTTAGATAGTAATAAAGTTTCTTTACAGCCACAGCATATAAGTAATCCTGTAGTGCCTTATGAACTAGCAAGTAAGATGCGAGCTTCAATTTGGGCTCTTGCTCCTCTTGTTGCAAAATTTGGTACAGCTAAAGTATCTTTACCAGGTGGATGTGCGATAGGATCACGTCCTGTTGATATGCACTTAGAGGCTCTAAAAAAACTTGGTGTTAAAATAGAGTTTGCTGAAGGTTATGTAATTGCAACAAGTGAGGGGCGATTAAAAGGTGCGAATATTTTCTTTGACAAGGTATCTGTAGGGGCTACGGTTTCGGCAGTATGTGCTGCAGTTTTAGCTCAAGGGGTTTCAAGAATTGAAAATGTGGCTATGGAACCTGAAGTAGTAGACTTATGTAACTTTTTAGTTGCTTTGGGTGCGAAAATTGATGGGATTGGAACTAAGGTCTTAACTATCACTGGTGTTGAATCTTTAGGTGGAGTAGCAAACTACCGTATAATTCCAGATAGAATTGAGTGTGGAACCTATTTAATTGCTGCTGCCATATCTAAATCAAAAGTTACTTGTCACAATATAATCCCTGAACATTTAGAAGCAACTCTCTCTAAATTAGAAGAAGCTGGTGCTAAGATAACGGTAAGTGGTTCAAGTGTTACCTGTGACATGGAAGGTAAAAGAGCTAAAGCTGTTAATATAGTTACTGCCCCATATCCAGGTGTGGCTACTGATATGCAAGCGCAGTTTACTCTTTTAAATACCGTAGCTGAAGGAGTAGGGATAGTTACAGAGACTATTTTTGAAAATAGATTTATGCATGTTCCGGAATTACAAAGAATGGGTGCTAAGATTACTCAAAGTGGTAATACTATTCATGTACAAGGAGTTGAAGAATTATCAGGAGCGCATGTAAAAGCAACAGATTTAAGAGCTTCGATATCTTTAGTTCTTGCGGGTTGTATTGCTCAAGGAACGACTCATGTAGATGAGATTTATCATATTGATAGAGGTTATGAGTTTATTGAGGAGAGAATGAAATCTATAGGTTGCATTATTACTCGTGAAAGAGCATAAGGATTATTAAAATGTTTGTACATCCTCATAAGCTAAAAATTGAAGAGATTTTAACTAAAGAGTTTGCTCCTTTTTATTTAGAGGTAGTAGATGAATCTTATATGCATCATGGTGGACCTGAAGCTGGATCTCACTATAAAGTAATTATGGCTTCTCATGAGTTTTTAAATTTAAAAATGGTAGAGAGACATAAAAAAGTGCATAAAGTTTTACATTTAGTTTTAAATGATATTCATGCTTTGAGCTTAAAATTATATACTCCAGAAGAATGGCTTAATAATCCAATAGTACCCGCAAGTCCTAAGTGTATGGGTAAAAATAAGTAAAATTAATAGAGTTTTTGAGAAGTATTGTTGAGTATTTTTTAAGGTTATTTTAAGGTTAAATTCTCAACTTGAGAAAAAAGTGTAAAAATCTATTAAAGTTATCACATATATTATCAAAGAGATAAATTTTACTATAAAACAATGAATTAAAATTGGAGATCATAAGGTTATTTGGAATAACCTTATGATCTCATTTTTTATCTCTAAAAAAATTTAGACTAAAAATAAAAAACTTGTGCTTAAAAGTTTCCATAAATTTAATTTTCTTAATCTCGATTATTAGAGAAAGTAAGCATATTTAGATTCTTTTGAAAGTTAAGTTATTGATTAATAGGGTAGCAAGCGGAATTATTTAGAGAAATAGTTCTATAATCTAAATTTAATTTATAGATTTTGAACTTTAATGTGAACAGATCTAATTTAGACTTATGCTTTTAAAGAAAATTCTAGGAGTTATCTATGATTTTTCTTAGGATGTTGTATAATAAAACACACGTAATGAAAGTAAAATACGTACAAAATTACTTTTTACAAAAGATGTATATCTAATATTTTAATTTAAAAAAGTCGCATTAAATTATTAGAAATTATTTAAATAGTTCTTGAGAAAGATCTATTTGTTAAAAAGTATAAAAATAGAGTGTAAATGTTAAGTAGATGTAGCAACAGATCTACTTATGTAAGTGAGGGTAACTATGATTACTATAAAAAAA
>NZ_NRJF01000274.1 GCF_003585965.1 Psittacicella gerlachiana
ATCATATATAATGAATGAAAAAAGATATACACAATTAAAATCCTAGATATGAAAGTAGTTTTTACTAATCACTTACAATTTCTTCCTCAAGAAGAACAAAGAAAATTAAATAACCTCTTCTCTAAAGCTTGGCATGAACAATATTTGTTAAAAATTCAAGAACAACTTTTAGAGCTAAATATTCCTTTTATAGATGCAGACTTACTTCTCGAAGGGGTTGATTTTGCACAAATTCCTTTTAAAAAAGAAGATCTTTATCAAGCAACTATTACTAAAGAGGATATTAACCGAAGTAAATATTTTTACAAACTCTATCAAATTCTCGGGCAATCTCACAATAGCGACTGGCTAGAAACTTCTTTTATTGATTTAACCCAAAGCAATAAGAGCAACTCTGTCTACTTAGCCTGTGCCACAATTTCAAAAACTAAGGACTCAAATCTCAGCCAAGAGTTATTAGAACAAGCAATTTTAGATCGCCTTAGTAATCTAGACCTTAATACTCGCAAAGATGAGTGGATCTTATTTTTAGATAAATATGCTATATTGCACCCAAAATTCTTTAGCAAGCTCAAAGCTTTTAGCAAACTAAGAATTACCCCTGAAATTCTTTGTTTGAGTGAACCTAGTCACGAAGAATATCTAACCCAGCAGTTGTTGCACTTAAACGAAAATAGTAGCGAAGCTAAGTCAGATCTCGACGAACTTTACTGCCATACCCAAACCTATTTAGGAAAAAATAATTCACTTGGGGATATAGTTAACATAATTTTTGCTCAAGACTATACTCCACAGTATGATTATAAAAAAGCTTATGCTCGTTATAACAAGCCTACGGACTCTTATTTCTTTGTCAAAAGATATGATTCGAGCTTTGCCACTAGTGCATTTTTTATTCGAGTTAGTACTATGAAAAAAGTAGGAGCGATTAAACCTCTACATCGTTTGGCTAATGATATTTTCACTCTTGCTAATGGTAATACTTCACCAGATATTGCTTTTGTTCGAGGCTCTTGGGCTTTAGCTCCTAATTTACCTGCAAATTTACTGCAGCTCCCAAGCAATACTGTTGTTAGATTGTTTAGTAGTAAGACTCGAGGTTTAGGTTGTTATATCCGTCAACTTCGTTTGACAGCAAGTTTAGATACTGACAATTTGCAATAACTTAAATTTAATTTAGGAATAATTTTAAATACTTTTTAATTTACCGAGACTAAGGCGATTTTTTATCTAGAAAAAACGTTAAAAAATATTTGTCAAAACATATTAAATTATTAGAAAAAAATTTATTTTATCGGTATAATTTAATTATGTAGCGTGAATTATTTTTTAAGCAATAAATTATTTATCAACTAACGCTATAACGCACTTTAAATTGCTATAACTTTACAACTTAATTTTACTCACAAAGAAAAGAGCTGATCTACATTGTAATATAACCATTACTTTGCTTATATTATAAATTTACATATACAGTAAAAAATTTAAGCTCTTTCAAGCTTCTTCTCTCAACTAAAACAATATCAAGAAGCTTGTAAAAATAGGGATTATAATATGTCAGAAGAAAAAAAATCATTTACACCAAGAGCTAACGTTTCAAGACGTACAAGCACTACAACTATTGTTGGCCGTCGCACTCAAGGCAATAACAATTCAGGTCGCCCTAATTCGCGTCAACAATCTCAATTTAATCGTGGACCTAATCGTGGTCCTGCTAAAGGTGGCAAACCAGGATTTGGCAGAAAACCAGCTCCACGTCGTAAAGTCTTAACTGAACAAGAAAAAAGAGTTCTTGAAGATAAAAGATTAAAACGTGAACGTCTAGAGCAAACCTATCAAGAATTGCATGCTAGATTCCCTAATGCTTTTAACCGTGAAAACGTAAAACCTTTATCTGTAGATGTACATAAAAATTTATTTGAAATTGCAACTGCAGAAGGTCCGTTACGTAAATCAGCTTTACGTCAATTCTTAGCAAGTTACATTCGTAACGATGAATACCACAACGCAGCTTTAAGACTGAAAAAACGTTTTAACTTAGATGGTGAACCTGTAGCTGAATTAAGCGAAAGCGAACTAGACTACCACCGTCAAAACTTACGTCCTAAAGCTCGTCCTCGCAAACCAGCATTTAATAAAAAACCAGGTTTTGGTGGCAAAAAACCAGGTTTTGGTG
>NZ_NRJF01000275.1 GCF_003585965.1 Psittacicella gerlachiana
GAATGTTTGTGTAAAATCTTTTCTATTGCTATGTTTAAATGATAAACCCTCGGGTATAACCTGAGGATTTATTCGTTTGCTGAGAGTTAAAATTTAATTCAGTATTCGTAAACTTTTAGATTCTCTTTTAGTTATCTTATAGTAGGGTGATGAAAGTGGAGGGGATGTGGAGGAGCGAGATTTGTTATTTTATCAATAGTTATCCAAAAAATTTCTATAATAGAAAGCTTAGTCTACATGTGAATTAGATTTATTAGTTCTGCATGTGATTTTAATCATTAAAAATCCGATAAAAAATTTATTTTAAAAGTTTAAAAGGATAACTTATGTATGGAAAAATAACAAAAGCTAAATTATTAATTGGCATAAAGCAAGCTAAAGCACTAAAAAAGCATGTAACTCTTTGTGATGGAGGAGGTTTACAGCTTCGCTTATCTTACACTTATGAAGGTAAAGGAACGTGGTTTTTAGTTTCTTGTATTAATGGTAAAGTCAAACGTCATAAGTTAGGGGAGTATGTTAAAGGAAAACCTTACTCTATGGATTTTGAGAAAGCGAGACTAGAAGCCTATAAGCTCAAACAAAAGCTGAGAAATAATTACTCTTTAGTCAATTACACGGTTAAAGATATTTGTGTAGCCTATTTAAAACACAAAGAAACCATTCTCAGAAAAAACTCAATCACTCGCTATACCCAAAATATTGATTACCTTGAAATTATTAATATCGCTAATGTTGAAGTTGATAAACTAACTCCACAATTAGTTCGTGACCGAATCGTAACTTCTCCTTTAAAAGATAAGCATGTCGCCATTAGGAATCTTTACACTTTTCTTATTTCTTCTTTAAACTTTGCTATTCGTGAACAAATGATTAAAGAAATCAAGCTTCCTACCATTAGCAATCTTTTCCCGCATCTGCGTAAATCAGAAAACCAAAAGATGATCGAGATGTCTGAGCTCACTACTATGATTGATGAGTGTATTGCATTAAAAATGAATAAGGTTAACTATAAGTATCTACGTGCTTTTATTTTAATTCTCTGTTCGGCTTGTCGCTTAAAAGAAATTAATAACTTGAGTTTAGGTGAAAGAGAAGATAATTGGTGGCTAATTCCAGCTGAGAGGATGAAATCAAAACGAGAGCACTTAGTATACTTAGTTGAAGATTTGCTTCCGCTTTTTGCTACCTTTGATGATCTAATAAGCACCAGCTACTTTCGTCAAGGAATTTTGCAAGATAAATATGAATTTACCTTTCATGGTTTTAGATCCTTATTTATGACCAGAATGTATCAAATGCATCCTGAGCTTAAAGAAGCGATTTCAGCTTGTATTGCCCATGGAAAAGATCATGTTCATGAAAGTGATAAATACTATAATCGTTATGATTTTAGAGATGAAAGAAAGTTTCTTTTTAGTAAGTGGTATGAATACTTAAAAGAACATACAAATATCCAACAGCTTATAGCTTTACTAGTTAAGCATAAAGCTGAATATATGTAATGGAAAAAATGCTTTGCGAGGAAGAAGCTTTGATAAGAAAAGAATTTGGTAAGAGTGAACTTCCATAGATAAGAAGATAATTTGATAAGAATAAGCTGAGGCATAAAAGACTAGAATAAGTAATTTAGACTTTTACTTTAGACTTGTTTAGAACTTAGAATAATGATTTTTATCAATTATCTAACACTATAAACTATTACCTTGACACTAGAATACCAACACTATATAAATAC
>NZ_NRJF01000276.1 GCF_003585965.1 Psittacicella gerlachiana
ATTTAAAACTTTATCATAAAGTTGACTTGCTTATTTTATTATTTATATTTGTATTTATGCAATTATTGTATGCTCTTAGTAGTTATTTTCATATTGAGGCATCTCTGCGTTCAGTCCATTTATGCTTTAACTTAATATTTCTATCCAATTAAGCATTTCTTCCCAACTCAATATTTCTTTTTAAGTCTTTTAGAGCTAGGATTTAAATTTAGAGCTAGAATTTAAATTCAAGTAGGTTTAGAGTATTAAGCGTCTAGAGATAAGTAGAGGACTAGTAATAGCAAATATAGGCATAAAAGAGAGTGTAAATGAGTAAAGCGTATCTTTCCTTATGTTAAAAGCTAAAAATACTCCTGACAGCGTTAAAAAGAAAGCATAAAATAAAAAAAGGAGCAAGGGTAACCCCTTACTCCTAGATTAAAATAATTGATTATAAAAATGAAATAAATATGATGAATTGTGAGGTTAGACCTCAGAATTACTTCTTTGCCTGAGAAGTAATTAAAGTTTTTTAGTTGTATACCTCCTTAGTTAAGTGCAGAAATGATACAGCTAAAAAAACTTTAAAAAAACATTAATTCTTTTTGCTAACTCGCTTGGAGGCCTTGATCCTTAAGTTAAGAATCAGTTAAAAGTATGGAGTTAAAAAATTAAGTTTTTTAACATTACATCTTAGCAGAAATAAAATTTTTTGCAAGAGTGTTGCGAAAAGTTTGTTAGTAAATCTTTGAATACTAGGTAAAAATATACTAGATAAAATATATTTGTTAGGGAGGGAGAATTATTAGAAGTTTTTTGGGAGGTAAATTACTAAAGATTTATTAGCTAGGTTAGATAAGAGAAAAAGACGTAAATTAAAAAGGAGCTAGCGAACTAGCTCCTCACCTACTTTCTTCTCAGGAATGTTGCTCTCATTGCTGAGGACAACGACGGTAAGTGTACCTTAAAACTTATAAAAAATAAGTTAGGACACTAAATCGGTAATACCTGATTCAAGGTTGAGTCTTGAAATCAAAGGCTTGTTTTAATTGGGTTTGTAAGTGTATTAATAAAGCACTAGTTTTCATTCTTGTTTGATATTGATGCAAAAATTCATCTATGCTCAGCTCGCTCTGATAATATTGCCAAGCTAGATCATTTAAAGGCTGTAAGGAAATCCCTAAGCTAGTGGTTTGGGCTAGCCAAGTAAGACAAAAATCATAAAGAATTTGATTCTTTTCTCCGAGATTGCAAAAGTAATTGAGGTCTTGATTTAAAGCTTTTAAGCTATGGTAACAACATAAAGTTAAACCTATAGTTGCTCCTAACAGCGTAAAGCGTACAAGATATTTATTGATATTGAGGAGATAGCTTTTTATTTCTTTAAATTCAATTTTGTTACATGTACTTTTGCTACATGAATTTTTGCTATATGAATCTTCTCTATATCTAGTTTTGCTTTTTATTTTGTAATCTTGAGATTGCTGATGTTGTTGGCAATTTAGAGGATTACTATCTCGGGGACTTATATCTAGATGATCCCAGATTTCCTTGGTTTGGAATTCTTGGTTGAGAAATTCTCGATATAAGAATTTCTGTTCTCGAAGTTCTTGCTCTAGAAGTTGGGCTTCGAGACTCTCTTTTGTGTTTCTCTCTTCTTTGATTTTCTCTGCTAGGATTTTATTCTTAGCGGTTATGTTTTTAACTACACTTGCAACTAAGGAGTTTTCATTTTCAGCTCTTTGCTCTTCTTCATTCTTATTTTCTGCAATAAGATTTAAGATCCCTAGAGCTAAAGCTTCTTGGTATTGGTAACCTTGAGTTGCTTGCTCTAATTGGTATTGATTAAATTGCGGAAATAAAGAAAAGAGCTGTTTGCCCGAGCAGGAACTTTTAAAGTCAAAAAATAGTATATTTAAGTATACATCTTTTTTATCTAAAGGTTTAATTTTTTTTAAAGGTGGAGCCCTTAAGTCCCTACTCGTTTGGGCGTATTTACTTAAAAAGAAGAGATAATCACTAATTGTAAGAATTAATTCTTGCTCTAAAGTCGTAGATTTTTTGTGGTTATTAGCTTGAATATTGCGAATGTATAAGCAAAACCAAGATGCACGCATGTAATATCCGCTCGCTAAGATATCAGCTTGGTTTGCCCAAGGGTATACCCCTTTAGTATAGTAATTTGCAGGGTTATTTGTTAAAAAACTCGCATCTGCCATGGCTTTGGCAACGGGACAGGCATTAATGCCTGCAGTGTACACTTGACGATAAAGCTCATAATCTAAAGTAATAAGCTTAGGTTGCTTGGAGTTATTCTGTTTATTATTTAACATAATTAGTTGTGAATTTGAAGAAAAATATCTCTTATCTTCATTCGTTATAAAATTAACTATAAAAAATAAAAAACAAAAAAAGAAGGAAAAATAATCTTAACAAATCTAGGGATAATTTGGGCT
>NZ_NRJF01000277.1 GCF_003585965.1 Psittacicella gerlachiana
ACTCAAAATAGAGGAAATATTTATTCATCTTTATCTAACTCTACTGCTTCTATACATATAGGAACTCTTAAAGATCGTAAGGATAAGTATAAACAGAATCTACTGAAAATAATAGAAAACCCCTATGATAATACAATGGATAATGATGTAAATGGATGGTTCATTAATATTGCATATTCTTCAAATAAATACCAAACAGTAGAAGAAAACCGAGAAATAGAATTAATTACAGTATTAAGAATTCTCAATAAAATTGATTCTCGTATTGATCCTAATCCAGAAAATTTTAAAATTGTAGATGGTTTTGCTCAGATTATGGTAGATGGAGAGTATCTAAAACTAAATGAGTTAAGCAGTGGTTTCGCTTCTATATTAAAAATAGTACAAAGTATTGTATCTGGCTATGGAATTTTTACGAACTCAGATAATATAGAAAATGTCACGGGTTATGTTTTAATTGATGAAATTGAAAGCCACCTACACCTAGAGTGGCAAACTAAAATTCTACCTACTCTTAATGAAATATTCCCTAACACTTACTTTATTGTTACTACTCACTCACCATTAATTCTATATCAACTATATAATGGAGCCGCATTTAAACTAGAAAAAAATAAAGGTTATATCAAAACAGTTCCAATTGATTCACCTAGTAGATATGCTTTAATTGACTTATTAGATGAAATATTTGACATCGATTTAAATAAAATTAAATTAGAAAGAAAAGATCCAACACGCATACAAAGAAAATCTGAAATGTTAAACTTATTAAGAGGTGGGGTTGCTTAATGAGTAAAAAATATCTCCTAGATGCAAATATTATAATTAAAGCTATTAGCGACAATAATAGTATTGAATACAAAATAATAGAAGAATACTTAACCGCATCTGATGTAGAATTATATATCACTCCTCTCATTCGTTATGAGGTTTTAAGAGGTATTGAGTATCAAAATAAGACTGAATTTAAAAGACATATTAGATTTCTCGAATTATTTGATAGCATATCTATTAATAACAAAATATCAAACTTGGCTACAGATTTATTTCGTAAAGAAAAATTCCAAAAACAAGTAAAAAATCGGCAACATAAAAAATTAGATAAACATAATTTTGATTTAATGCACTTTGCTACAGCTAAAGCTAATAAT
>NZ_NRJF01000278.1 GCF_003585965.1 Psittacicella gerlachiana
GTATGCATAAGTAAATAAATTTAATGAGGAAAACAAAAATGGCGTTAAATTGGTTCAAAAATATTTTTAGTTCATCTGATAATAAAAAAGAAGAACAAAAGGATAAGACAAACGTTGACCAATCACCACAAGATCTAGATCATACTACCTCTCAAAGCAACTCAGAAGTTATTGAGTCCAAAGTTGAGGAGGTTATTGTAAACAATGAACTCCCACTTGATGAAAATAATAATGATCAAGATAAATTCGCTAACTCCGGAGAAAATAACCTAACCTCTCGCAATTCAAATGAATCTATAACCTCTTTTGCTCATGACTTAAATAATAATGTTGTTGCTGAAAAACTTAATTTAGAAACAAGTGAACAAAATATAGAAGCAAAAGAAAGCAGTAACTTAGTACAAGAAGCGGATCTTAATCCTGAAATATCTAAAACTAGTGAACAAGACACTCAAGTAGAATCTACTAAAGCAGAGTCTACTAAAGAAGAAGCAAAAAACGAAGAAGTAAAACCTAAAAAAGGTTTTTTCTCTCGTCTTGTTGCTGGATTATCTAAAACCGGTGCTAATATAGGTGCAGGACTCTCTGCTCTATTTGTAGGCAAAAAAATAAATAAAAATTTATTTGAAGAGTTAGAAGAACATCTACTTATTGCTGATGTAGGTATAGATACTACTGATAAGATTATTAAAAATCTTACTGACCATGTAAAATTTACTCAACTAAATGATGCTCAAGTTCTCTATGGACAATTAAAGCAAGAATTAAAAGAGATTGTAGAACCTTGTGCTCAACCACTTGAGATTAAAGATCATAAACCTTTCTTAATTCTCATGATTGGGGTAAATGGAGTGGGAAAAACTACTACCATTGGTAAGCTCACCAAAAAACTACAACAAGAAGGAAAGAGTGTAGTCTTAGCTGCTGCAGATACTTTTAGAGCGGCCGCTATTGAACAATTACAAGAATGGGGACAAAGAAATAATGTTCCAGTTATTTCACAAAAACCTGGTTCTGATAGTGCGGCTGTAATTTATGATGCTTTTAATTCAGCAAAAGCCAAAGGAATTGATGTAGTTATTGCCGATACTGCAGGTCGCCTTTCTAATAAAAATCATCTACTTGATGAGTTAAGTAAAATTGTTCGTGTCGTACAAAAATTAGATCCATCAGCACCTCATGAAGTAATGATTACCTTAGACGCTTCAACTGGGCAAAATGCTATGTCCCAAGTAGAGGCTTTTGATAAGGCTGTGAATATTACAGGTATTAACCTAACTAAACTTGATGGAACTGCAAAGGGGGGAGTTATCTTCGCTATTTGTGATAAATTCAAAAAACCTATTCGTTATATAGGTGTCGGAGAAAAAATTGACGATCTTCAACCATTTAATGCTGAAGACTTTATCGAAGCCCTATTTAAAGAAAAATAAACAAACATAACTTATGTCTAGAGAAACTAAAACAAAAACCAAAGAAGACATCAAACTTCACTCCAGCAACAGCGTTGAAGTTACTGGAGATCAACAAACAACAAATATAAGCTCTTCATTAAGCAATACTTCATCTCATAATGTTTCTTTAGTTAGTAATATTACAATCACCACTAACCAAACCTCAAGAGGACAAGAGATTGTATATTACGTTAGTGGCATCAAAAGAGTTTTAACTAAAGAAATCGAAGATCAATTAATCAAAACCGCTAATGATCTAGAAATCGATATTAGTGAACGACGTAAAGCCTTTACAACTTTATTACAGGCTTATACTAAATATATCGAACATTTAGTTTATAAAGACTATAAATATTCGAATGTTTCTGATGATGATTTAAATCAAGCTGCTTTTGAAGGTTTTGTGGAAGCGGTAAAAAATTATGACCAAGGTAAATCTAACGGTGGTCGTTTAATTACCTATGCTTATCACCATATTAAGAAAAATATTTCTAAACTGGTTAACCAGCTGGCATATGCAACAAAAACCATAACGACTAAAGATGCTTCTTTAGCAAAAACGGCTATTTTAAAAATACGTGCAGAGCGTCCTTTAACCAATCAAGATTACGAAAATATAGCAAAAACTCTAAATAACAAAACTGCTAGTTACGTAAGAAGCATTGAAGGAGCTCTAACTAAAGCTACCTCATTTGAAACTGACACCCCTGATGGTGAAACTAATGTTTATAATCCCTCTTCATTTACTACCGACGAAAACTCAGATTTTTCAAAACAAGTAGAAGAAGATGAAACTTCAAGAAACTTACGTGAAGCGTTCTTTGATGCCTTTACCAATGTTCTTGATGAGAGAGAGCAATATATTATTAAAGTTCGAGTTGCTGAAGACTTTTTCCCTGAAGTAAAAGCTAAAGCTACTTTAAATGAAATTGCTAATAAGTTTAACATTTCAAATGAACGTGTACGTCAAATTGAAATGAAAGCTAAAGAAAAATTAGCTGAAGCCTTAGCAAAATTTAGACCTCATGAGGAATAATTACTTCCTAGAAGTAATTATTCCTCATAGCTTTTTAAACTAAAAATC
>NZ_NRJF01000279.1 GCF_003585965.1 Psittacicella gerlachiana
ATAGACGTTTTTTATTAATCTATAAAATAATTTTACATAAAAATAATACTTTTTATTGTTAAATGCGTTTTTATTGTGTTATGCTTACTTATATAGATAATAAAAAATCTAGAAAAAAGCGATTTATACAGAGACATTGGGGATAAGTTTTAATGACAAATATTCAGAGTACTCCTAAGATTCAATTAAAAGATATTGAAAAGTATTATTATGGTCCAAAAAAAGGACAAGTATACCACGCACTTAAAAATTTAAATTTAACGATTAACCAAGGGCAAATCTTTGGAATTATTGGTAGATCTGGAGCAGGAAAGTCAACTTTAATCCGTTTAATAAATTTATTAGAAAGACCAACTACAGGACAAGTGCTAATTAATGATAAAGACATTACTAAACTTAGCACTAAGGAATTAAATAAACTGCGCCAAAAGATTGGAATGGTATTCCAGCATTTTAATCTTTTAAGTTCAAAAACAATTTTAGAGAATGTTATTTTTCCTCTTAAAATTGCGGGAGTTGAGAAAGAAACTCTAGAGCCAAGAGCGATTGAATTATTAAAATTAGTAGGGCTCGAAGATCATATTCATAAGTATCCATCACAATTATCAGGGGGGCAAAAGCAAAGGGTAGGGATAGCTCGTGCTTTAGCAAATCAACCGGAAATTTTACTTTGTGATGAAGCTACTTCAGCTCTTGACCCTGAAACTACACGCAGTATTTTAGATTTATTAAAAGATTTAAGTACGAAACTGAATCTAACAATTGTATTAATTACTCATTCAATGGATGTGATTCGTGCAATTTGTGATCAAGTAACAGTGATTGAAGCTGGTGAGATTGCTGAGCAAGGTGATGTGGTAGAGGTATTCTTACATCCTCAACATCCAACTACTAAGAAGCTTCTTTCAGAGTCTGGAGTGGATACTGAAAGTTGGCAAATCTTTAAAAATGACTTTAAAGGTCATGTATTCCGTCTTACCTATAAAGGTACAGATGCCGCAAAACCATTGTTATCCCGTATTTCTTTAGAACTTGGAGTTGAGGTTAATATTCTTCAAGGTACAGTAGGATCTATAGGTTCTGTACAATTTGGACAACTTGTAGTGTCGACTGATTGTACAAAAGAACAGTATGAAAAATTAAAAGAATTCTTAGTTCAAGAAAGAGTATCGTTTGAGGAGTTAGCCTAATGTTGGAGTTTATTTTAAGTATTTGGAATTTAATAGATGGTGAGTTACTAATTGAAGCAACTACAGATACCCTCTTAATGGTGGTGATCACAGTATTTTTTACAGTGTTATTTGGTTTACCATTAGGTTTAATCTTATTCTTATTAAGTCCAGGTCAATTATTAGAAAATAAAAGATTTTATAGTCTAGTTTCATTTCTTGTAAATATTTTACGTTCTATTCCTTTTATTATTCTCCTAGTTATAGCTATTCCTTTAACTCAAGCTTTAACAGGAACAACGATTGGGGTTAAAGGGATTATTCCTCCTTTAGTACTATCGGCTGCTCCATATTTTGCTCGTTTAGTGCAAAATGTTATTCGTCAACTTGATTTAGGCATTATTGAAGCTTGTAAATCTATGGGAGCGACAACTTGGCAAACTGTATATGGAGCAATTATTCCAGAAGCAATTCCTGGGATTTTAGGGGCAATTACGGTAACAACTGTTAGTATCATTGGTTACACTGCAATGGGTGGTGTTGTAGGTGCTGGCGGTCTTGGTGACGTAGCAATCCGTTATGGTTATAACCGTTTTGAGCCTGTAATGTTATGGGCTACTGTACCAATTATTGTGGTAATTGTACAGTTAGTAGAATATACTGGTGACAAATTAATTAGAAAATTTGACCGTAAAAGATAAAATCATAAAAAGATATCTGAGCAATCAGGTATCTTTTTTATTGCATATAACTTGGATTTTGGCATTAATACCAAGATTTAGAATGAGATTTTCTAGGTTTTTTTATATAAAAATTTTAATAAAGAGGTGATTGATTTTAGGATTAAATCTTATTGAAAAATGATTAGCTCAGAATTAAAATATGAAGTAATTATGGAGGGATTTTTCTTGAAAAAACCAAAATAAAATCTTTAATTAAAGGAGTTTTTGTGATATTTTTATAGAGTATTATAGGGTATAAATTGGTTTTTTATAGATTTATCTTTTATAAATACTATTCTTTTAGAC
>NZ_NRJF01000028.1 GCF_003585965.1 Psittacicella gerlachiana
GATCACTAGAAGTACTTGCCTAGAGTGCTTTTGGTGTTTGTCCGAAACTTAGCAAAGATGAATTTTTAATTAAAAATAGCAGAGAAGAATTTAGATAAGATTCCTTGCTCTTCTTGTACCTAAAGAATGTAAAAAAGTTTAAATTATATAAAACTTTAGCAAATAATTTTTGTCTAACTAAGTAAAGAAAAATACCTCTAAAAAGTAATTGTAAAGTTAAAGGATAGGGTTGGCGCTTAGAATATCCTTTAGCAAGATGGTAAACCAAAAAAACAGTAAGAGTTTTTCTTTCTTTAATTATTAACAAACTCTCTATTTAGAATTAACAAATTGATTTATTAACATATTTCATATTGGGTTTATATATTTTTTGCTAATCAAACCAAGCCCCCTCCTTTTCCTTTCAAATTTTAAATTCCCCTAATTTTTTTAAGATATTTTTTAAGATTTATTTCTTAGAGTTACTTTTCCGTAGAGCAAGTTTATCCTCTTTGATTTTGAAGCATTTTTGATTTTGAAGTATTAATAATGTCTGAGAGGATTAGTGCTCCTTAAAGCCAGCGCCAAGGTTTTAAGTTTAGGGAGATTAACCGCAATTTTGGTTAATTGTTTTAGATACACATTGTTAGAGTAACTAGTTACTAACTAGTTATATCTGAGATTATTTACACATAACACTACCCATGAATAGAATTTATCGTCTTAAATTAAATGATCAAGGTCGGCTAGTTGTAGTTTCCGAACTCTGCACTCATGCAGGAAAAACTACGGGAACGGTAACCGATCTGCAAACTACAGATGTTTTAGCTTCTGCTCTTGCAGAAGATCCATTTACTTTGGCTAAAAATGCTCGTCAAGCATTAAAAGCTCCACGTCCTTTTGCTTCTAAATTCTGCCGACTTGTGAAAACAGCCGGTAGAGCCTTAGGCATGTCTGCAACTTTTGCACTAACTCTAATGGGTAGTATGAGTATTAGTGCAAATGCGCAAGCAGTAGCTGGTGATCCTAGTGTAATCATCGGTAAGGCACAAATTGATGTAAATGGTCTAGTAACAAATATTACTACTTCAACCGATAAAACCGTAATTAATTGGCAAAAATTTAATATCGGGGTTGATGAAATTTATAACTTTATCCAAAACTCTGCAAACTCAGCGGTATTAAACCGTGTATTAGGAGGTGAGGTTTCACAAATTCTTGGAACTTTAAAATCTAATGGTCAAGTATTTATTGTGAACCCAGCAGGAATAGTTTTTGGTAGTAATGCTACTGTAGATGTGCAATCTTTAGTAGCTTCGACTTTAGATATTTCTAATGAAGACTTTGTCAAAGGAAATCTTAAGTTTTCGGCAACAGATGAACAAAAAATTGCCTCAATCTTAAACCAAGGTTTAATTAGTGTTGGTAAAGATGGTCACCTTTCTTTAATTGGGGGACAGGTATACAACACGGGAGTGTTAAAAGCTGTTGACGGACAAATTTTCCTTTTAGCAGGACAAAGTATTACCATTAGTGATTTAACGAATCCGCAAATTGTTTATACCATTAAAGCTGGTAATGATGTGGTGAACCTAGGTGAGATCTTTAATGGGAAAAAAGGTCTGTTCTTAGGTAATCGTGTTCTTAACCAAGGAAAAATTGTTGCCAATGTAAGTGCTAATGGCAGTGTGGAGTTACGTGGACTTGATTCAGGTTCAGGGACTTATACGCCTGCTTTTAATAGCGAAAACGGTGGCACTATTAGTGTTACCGCTACTGGTGAAGACAAAGGGATAGTTATCAATAATGGTTCTATTGTTGCGCATCAAGTAGCTGTAAATGGTGATAGCATTTATCTTCTAGATAACTCAAGTATTGAAGCTCAGGCTAATGGTAACACTGCTGGTACAATTGAAATCGGTGGTTTATCACAAGTGGCAGGAGTTGCTGATTTAGTTAACAACACCTCAGTCCAAAAAGCTTCTACTCTAGTGGTAACTAAAGGAGCTAAGCTTACCGCTCAAGGTACCGAAACTGATAGCGGAAAAATTCTTGCTTATGCTAATGTTGCTTATTTTGCTGGAGACTGGACTACGACCTCAAATAATGGGGTAGTTGAGACTTCAGGTGCACATGTTTTCTTTAGTGATGATTTTAATGTGAGTACTAATGGTGGAGCTTGGTTACTAGACCCACTAGATATTTGTATTACTAATAGTTCAGTATTAAATTATAGTTATCGTGACATAGCTAAAGAGAGTTATGCGTATAACTATGTAGAAGACTCTACTGGTCTTTCTGCAACAATAAATCACACTATTTATGAAGCTTTAAATTCGGCATATAGTAATGCCGGTACTTCGGATACTGTTTATCGTCTAAATATTACTGATTCTTTTGTAAATAAGCGTTTACAAACGAATTACGTTACTTTATATACTCCAGACGGTAATATTACCTTTACTAATGCAAGTATAAATTCGAATACAGGTTATGAACTTCGTGTTTTTACTAAAATCGGTAATATTACTTTAGAAAATACAACGATTAATCTTACGAACAAAGATTCTACGAATTATGCGACGGCATATTTTGTAGCGGGTCGTTCAATTAATATTAATAATTCAAATATCACTGCAAATCAAACTTACGATGCAGGACAGTATATTAATATTAGTGGTAGTACTCTAACCGGAGCGATCTCTTCTAAAATTAGTCCAACTATTGTTGATGATTGGAAAGCTACTTTTTCAACAGTGCAATTAGGGGGATCATTTAACTTTACGGAAGATATTAGCTACTATAAACCTATTATCATTAATGATAGTGGTGTAGACACTTCTATTATTCAGAAAGAAGTAGAGGCACAAGATACTGCGGAAGTAGATCCAAGTGAAGTAACGATTAGTCGTACTGCAACAGGTGTTACTTCAATCATTAAGCGTATTCAAATTTCGAATACTACTTTTAATATAAATAATGCTAACGCAAGTTTTACCACCAATGGTACGATTGGCTTAGATAATGTTACGGTTAATGGACATTCTGATCTTTCAAGTTTAACTCTAAATAAAGATACTCAAGATTTAGTTATAAAAGAAGCGTCGCAATCTAATTTTATTATTAATGCCAATAGCGGTGCGCAAATTGAAGGTAAAATAACCGCAAGTGACGCTCTGATAAAAATTGTTTCTAACTCAAGTAATGAAAGTGTAGCAGCCGTAAGTTTTGCAGCTGGAACTCATGTTACTACCGAGAAAAATGGTCTAGTGC
Source organism: Psittacicella gerlachiana (assembly GCF_003585965.1). Classification (GTDB taxonomy): domain Bacteria; phylum Pseudomonadota; class Gammaproteobacteria; order Enterobacterales; family Psittacicellaceae; genus Psittacicella; species Psittacicella gerlachiana. Next base: position 3,253 of record NZ_NRJF01000028.1, read on the forward strand.
ATATAGTTGCAAATGGGACTAATGGAGCTATGGCTCTTGCTTACCTTTCAAAATCAGAGTATCACCAAACCTATAGTAATGGTACAGCGGTTAATGAGCATTTAGATGATACCCTAAACTTTAGTGGTAGAACCTATATCCAAGCTTCAGTAGAAAACCAAGGCTCTGCAATTGCTCCAATTGGAGATTTCTCCAATGCTCAACTGAATGTCGATAATGGAACCTTAGTTTTCCTTTACTATAACTCTGATGCGAATAATTCCGTAAGTGGAATAAGTTTTAAAGATCTAAATGTAAGTAATAACTCTACTTTATGGACCTTTAATTTAGATCAAAATGGTAAAACTACCAATTCGACTGAACACGGGAATCGTATTTCGGTAAGTGGAAATATTAGTGTAACTAATCATTCTAGTCTCGTACTAAATTCTCGTGGTGGAGTAGAACTTAATGGGGAGAACTATGATTACATTCCATCTGAAGATGAGGATGAATATGGTGATCCAATCATGGATGTCGTATTAACTAATGCGAATTTTACCGTAGATAGTACTTCTAACTATAGTTCTTATACTCCGAATTTTACCTCAAGTAATTATAAGTTTAATGTAAGTGGTAAAGTTAACCTTGGTGGTTATACTGTTAATTCAACTTATAATGCGACCTTTATTGATAGTAACGGTAGCCTCAAAAACTTTGATTTTGATAACGCAGGAAACTTTAATTTTACCTTAATCAATAGTAATCTTTCTGACTTAACAATCAATAAAAGCTTTGGACAAAGATTAGTTCTTGACTTTATGAACACGAGTTTATCTAACTCGAGTATAGCGTTAAATTCACGAGATAGTGGAGACGCCTTTGTAATCTTTGATACCGTAACTTTTGATAATACCAGCTTAAATATTAGTGCTGGTCGAGCATTATTAGGTAATCCATATGCTTATGGTGAACCGGAATTAACTTTAAACAATAATTCACAATTAAATCTAGTTACTGGTGAAGCAACTAAAGATGGTTTTAGAAACTTTGGTAGCATTGCGGTAGGTAATTTCTCCATTGCTAGTGATGCAAGTAATAATACTTTAAACCTTTCTACAAAAACCTTAGTGTTTAGTGGTTCAGCAGGTTCTACGATAAATGTAGCTTTACAAAACTATACCGCTGCAGATATTCTCATTAATAGCAGTTATACCTTTATTGCTCATAATAGTGCAAGTACTTATGTGAATCCACGAGTAGCTGGTGTAGGTGATAATGAACAAAAAACTTCAGGTGTTTATTTTACCGCTTACAATATTAGCCAAAATGGTAAAGTAACCGTAGATGCTGATGTTTTTGATTATCATGCAACCAATAATCTAGCGATTAATAATACCTTTAGTGCTCAAGGTCAAGTGTACTTTGGGGATACTCGTGCCAAAAATAATGCAAGTGGTACGGGGGATGGTCTTGATACTTATAAAGACTACACTGTAAACGTAAATGGTTCTATTGCCGTTACAGGAAATTTAACTCTACGTAATAATGTAAGTATTGCCAACGAGTCTAGTGTAACTGTTAGCGAAAACCTAACTTCTGATAGTAATCTGTACAATAATGGTACTTTAATTACTAAGAATTTAAGTGCTAATTTCTATCGTCAAGAAAATGGTTTATTGAGTGTTACTGGAAATACTAGCATTAATCATAACTTTACGGTATTAGGTGGGGTAATTGATGTAGCTAATATCCTTGCGGACAATATAACCCTGCGTAATGGAACTTATATTTTCCATAACTTGTTCTACAACAAGACTTTAACCATTAGTGGTAATGCCAATGTTTCTGCTGATGTAGTCTATGGTGACAATGTAAGTGTTACAGGTAGTAATTTAACTGCAGGTCATAACCTCAGCGTAAATAATCTTACGGTTAATAATGCTAAGGTTGTATCTAAAGATATTACTAATGTAAGCAAAAACTTATCTTTACAAAATGCATCTACTTTAGAAGCTGGTAATCTGAACTTAATTGATAATTTTGTTTTAGAAAATCAATCTACCATAAGTGCAGTTAATCTCAATGCTACGAATTTAACAGTAACTAACTCAGCAAACCTCGCAGTAAGTAATAACTTCAATGCAGGAGCGGGTTTAACAGTTAACCAAAGTGCAAGTGTTACCGTAAATGGTACTCTTACAGCGACTAAAGCGACCGTTGATAATGCGAATTTAGCTTTAACGGGTACTAATGACGCTAGTGTTACTGAGTTAAGTTTAAGTAATAATGCTAATGCAACTTTAGCTCAGGTAACTGGAGTTAACCTTAGTGCTAACGATAGTAAGATTACTTTAGGTACTGTAGTAGCTCAAGGAGATCTTAACCTTAGCAATGTAACTATTAGTCCTCTTGAACATACTGAGAGTAAGTTAAGTACTACAGGCAAACTTAATTTAACCAATGGTTCTAAAGTTGAAGTTGGAACTCTAGAAGCTAAAGAAGTTACCTTAGTTAATAGTACAGCTCAAGTAGCTCAAGTAACAGCTGACAACTTTAGCCTCATAAATACTTCAGGTAACTTTAACCAAGTAAATGTAAATAGTGCAAGTGTAACCCAAAGTAAAGATTTAAGCATTACTAATCTTGCGGTTGCCAATACCGCAAACTTTACAAATACAAGTGCTACAGTAACGAATCTGCAAGCACAAGATTTAAATCTAAGTGATAAAGCAAGATTAACGGCAGGTAATGTTTCGGTTACTAATAACTTAACCGTTAATGCTTCAACCTTTACTGTTGATAAAGTTGAGGTTAGTAAAGAAGCAAATATTAGTGCTGAAAGTACTGTTAAAGTAAATCAGAACTTTAGTGCCAAGGATTTAGTAGTAACTAATGCAAGCTTAGAAGCTTCACAAGTTAAAGCTGAGCAAGCAGGATTTACAAGTGCTAATGTAACGATTACAAGCTTAGAAGTAACTAAGGATTTAAATTTAGTTAATTCTACTGCTAAATTAGAGCAAGTAGCTGCAGATAATCTTACGCTTAGTGAGACTAAGTTACGTAGTGATGGAGAAGTTAGAGCTTCGAACTTAACCGTAACTAATGCAAGTAGTTTAACTGCTCATAATGTGACAGTGACTCAGCAAGCAACTTTTGCTAATCAGGCACAAGCTCAAGTTAGCGGTAATCTTAATGCGAGTAATCTTCTTGTTACTCAAGCGAATATCAATGCAAGTAATGTTGAGATTGCCAAGGCAAATCTAGTTGCAAGTAACGCTACCTTTATCCAAGGTCAAGTTGGAGACTTAAAGGTAGATGGAGGGAACTTCAATGTAGCTCTCAATCTAGAGGTTACCCATAATGCAACCTTTGGTAATCAAGCCCAAGTAGTTTTAGCGGGTGGAGCAACTGTAGGTGAGCAGTTCAAGGTTAACAACTCTAGTGTAGTAGTGACTCAGGTTAAGGCTGAGCAGATTATCTTAGATAATCAAGCTCAGGTAACTAGTGCTTTTGTTACAGCAGAGAAGGATCTTGAAGTAAATGCAAGTTCTGTAAAAGCTCAAAGTGTAGAGGCGACAAATGTTAATCTTACACAAAATAGTAAACTTGAGGTTGCAGAACTAACGGCAAGCAATAATATTACTTTAGCTGACTCTGAACTTAATGTAACTAAAGAGTTTACAGCTGGTAATGCAAGCTTTAGTAATGCCCAAGTAACTGCTAAAGATCTAGTGGTAAGTGGTAACCTTGCTCTTAATCAAACACAAGCAAATCTTAGTGGCAATCTAAGTGCGGGCAATCTTGCTGTTACAAATAACTCTAATCTGAAGGTAACTCATAATCTAACCGTTACAGGTGAGACAAGTATTAGTCAGCAAACTAATGTTACGGTGGGCGAACAAGCTCAAGTGCATAACTTAACCGTAACTCAAGCGAATTTAAGTGCAAGTGAATTAAATGTGGCAGGTAATGTTAGTGTAGATAAAGCTAATGTAACTACACACAATGATTTAACTGCTCTTAACTTACAAGCAAATAATGCAAGTATTAATGTAACTAAAGATGTAACTGTTACCAATAATCTAAGTTTAGATAATAGTAGCTTAGTGGCAAACAATGTAACTTCTGCGAATCTCACAGCAGTTTGCTCAAGTTTAAATGTACAGAATAAGCTTACGGTAAGCGATACTTTAGCTCTAAGTAACTCAGCGATAGTTGTTAATGGAACTTTACAAGCACAAACCGTAGAGTCCCAAAATAGTGCAATTACATCTGAAAATGTAAGTGCAACCAACTTTACTTCAACTAATGGTAACATTAGTGTAGCTAAAGATTTTACTGCAGAAAATCTTGCGGTAAGTAAAGGTAATCTGCAAGCTGATTCCGTGGATGTAAGTGGCAATGTTACTTTAACTCAAGCTAATCTCACGGCAACAAGCTTAAACGCAGAGAACTTTACTGCAAGTACCGCTAAAGTAAATGTAACCGCAATTAAAGTTGAAGATACTGCAAACTTTACTAATGTTACAGTTACTGCTTCTACTTTAGAAGCAACAAACTTAGAAGCTGAACAAAGTAAAGTAAAAGCGACGACGATTACGGTAAGCGAAAACATTACAATTAATAACTCAGAAGTAAAAGCTGAGAGCTTAAGCTCATCTAATATTAGTGCAACTAATAGTAATGTTGAGGCTCAGCAAGTAGCAGTACAAGATACAGCTAGCTTAAACAATACTAGTGTGACTGCGACCAATGTAGAAGTAGCGAATTTAGAAGCAACCGACGCTAAACTTACAGCAAATAATCTAAGTGTAAGTGCAAATGCAAGCTTAACTAATAGTGCAGTTAAAGTTACTAATGTAACGGCTACGAATCTTGAAGTTAGTGGAAGTAAAGTTGAAGCTACAAATATTACAGCTACAGAAGCGAGCTTTAGTAATGCGAATGTAAGTACGAATACTTTAGTGGCTAATAACTTAACGACTACGGGAAGTAACCTAACCGCTACTGACGTAGCAGTAAGTGATACTGCGAAGTTAACAGATAGCAACGTAACAGTTACTAATGTAACGGCTACGAATCTTGAAGTTAGTGGAAGTAAAGTTGAAGCTACAAATATTACAGCTGGTCAAGCAAGCTTTACTGAAACTAATGTAAGTGCGAATAGTCTTGTAGCTAATAACTTAACTACTACAGCAAGTAATCTAACGGCTACTGATGTGGCGGTAAGTGAAAATGCTAAGTTTACCGATAGTGAAGTAAAAGTTACTAATGTAACGGCTGCTAATCTTGAAGTTAACCAAGGTGATCTAGAAGCTACAAATATTAGTGCTGGTCAAGCAAGCTTTAGTAATGCGAATGTAAGTGCGAATAGTCTTGTAGCTAATAACTTAACTACTACAGCAAGTAATCTAACGGCTACTGATGTGGCGGTAAGTGAAAATGCTAAGTTAACTGATAGTGCAGTAAAAGTTACTAATGTAACGGCTGCGAATCTTGAAGTGAACCAAGGTAGTCTAGAAGCTGCAAATATTAGTGCTGGTCAAGCAAGCTTTA
>NZ_NRJF01000280.1 GCF_003585965.1 Psittacicella gerlachiana
TCAATGAGCAATAACCTCGATGTTTTCAGATCAAATTTATTATTTAGTAAGCTTTTATACTTACTTTTTCGCTGACTGAGATAATATGATCTGAGATAAAGAGGACGTCAAAACTACGTTCTAGAGTACTTCTAGAAATTATTAACTTTTTATATTTTGCTTAGGCAAAATTAAAAATTAATTTTTGTTGGTGTATAGTAAATGAATAATAGTTCTGATAACAATTTTGTGAAAGATCAAAAAACAAGTAAGTCTATTGTAAGATTGGAAAATATCTCAAAATCTTACGATGGTAAAATTAATACCATTGAACAGTTTAACTTAGATATAGAGCAAGGGACATTTTTAACTATTCTTGGACCGTCTGGTTGTGGTAAAACTACAGTGTTAAGAATGATTGCTGGTCTAGAAACTGTAAGTGGTGGTAAAGTATTTATTGATGATGTTGATGTTACTAATTTAGGTGCAGAAAAAAGACAGGTAAATACAGTTTTCCAAAGCTACGCCTTATTTCCACATATGAATATTTTTAATAATGTGGCGTTTGGTTTAAGAATGCAAAAAGTTCCGGAAAAGGAAATTAAAGAAAGGGTAATGGAAGCTTTGGCAATGGTAAAACTTGAAAGTTTTGCTGAGCGTATGCCGAGTCAATTATCTGGTGGTCAACAACAACGTGTAGCTATTGCACGAGCAGTAGTAAATAAACCTAAAGTTTTATTATTAGATGAATCTTTATCAGCTCTTGACTATCAATTACGTTTAGAAATGCAAAATGAATTAAAAGCATTACAACGTAAATTAGGAATTAGCTTTATCTTTGTTACTCACGATCAAGAAGAAGCTTTAACTATGTCTGATCGTATTATTGTTATGAACAAAGGTAAAATTGTTCAAGACGGCACGCCAAGAGAAATTTATGAAGAACCTGCTAACCTGTTTGTAGCAGAGTTCATTGGTGAAATAAATGTATTTGATGCAATTGTAAAATCTCGCATTGACGAGAATACAGTTTTAGCTGATGTTGAAGGTCGTACTTGTAAAATTCATACTAAATTAGATGTATTTACAGGAAAAAAACTTCTTGTACTCTTACGTCCTGAGGATTTATTAGTTGAAGAGATTCAACGTTATGATGAAAATGTAGATGGAATTTATGGGCAAATTATTGATTTGAACTATAAAGGAATGACTTTAGATTCACGAGTTGAGTTAACTAATGGTAAAATCATTGTAACTTCTGAGTTCTTTAATGAAGATGATCCATCAATGAATCATAACATTGGACAAAAAGTAGCTATAACTTGGCATGATAGTTGGGAGGTAGTACTAGATGAAGAATCTAACAAATCTACTATCGATTAAAAACTTTACGATTGTTTTTATTCTAGCTTGGTTAGGACTATTTATATTAGTTCCTGGGATTTTAGTAGTTTTAGTTAGTTTCTTTTCTCCTAGTCCAAGTGATTTCTATACTACAGTTTTTTCTCTTGAAAGCTACGCAAAGTTAGCTGATCCTTTATATTTAAAAGTATTCGAAAATAGCGTTTATTTAGCTTTATGGACTACTTTAGTTACTTTTATTGTAGGCTATTTATACGCATTAGCAGTGGTTAACTGTAAAAAGAAATGGCATGCCTTTCTTTTAATTTTAGTTTTATTACCTTTTTGGACAAATAGTTTAGTAAGAATTTATGGAATAAAGAATTTATTAGGAGCTAATGGATTTTTAAATAAATTTTTATTAAATATAGGGGTAATTGATAAACCATTACAAATCTTATATACGGATGTAGCTGTAATCATAGGTATGGTATCAATACTTTTACCTTATATGATTTTACCAATTTACTCTTCTTTACAAAAAATAGATCATCGTTTAATTGAAGCTGCAAAGGATTTAGGGGCAAGTCCGTTAAAGAGATTTACGAAAATAACTTTCCCTTTATCTTTTCCTGGGGTAGTAGCAGGATTTACCTTAGTATTCCTTCCATCAATGGGATTATTCTATATTTCAGAATTATTAGGTGGTCCTAAAGCCTTACTCATAGGTTCGGTAATTCGTTCGGAATTCTTATTTACAAGAAACTGGCCTTTAGGAGCAGCTCTTTCAATAGGGATGATTGTTATTTTAATGTTTACTATGTGGTTAGTGAATAGATTTAAAATAGGGAGAGTAGAGTAATGTTTAAGAAAATTTCCATTACTTTGATAATCGCTTTAGTTGTACTATTTATGTATCTACCTATAGCCGTATTAGTGGTAAACAGTTTTAATGTCAATCGTTATGGGATACGTTGGGATGGCTTTACTTGGAAATGGTACGAAAGATTATTTAATAACCAAGATATGATCAATGCAGCTTTACATTCATTAACGATCGGATTTTTAGCTGCAACTATAGTGACGGTAATTAGTGTTTTAGTCTCTATTGCTGTTTATCGTTACCGTTTTAGAGGTAAAAGTGCTGTCCAAGGGTTATTACTTTTAAATATGATAACACCTGACGTAGTAATGGCTATTTCATTGTTAATTCTCTTTATTACTTTAGGTTTTTCATTAGGTTTTGTTACTTTACTTATAGCACATATTACCTTCTGTCTTCCTTATGCAGTGATTGTAATAAGTTCGCGATTACAAGGGTTTGATCGCCGTATGCTCGAAGCTGCAAAAGATTTAGGAGCTCCAGAAAGTGTAATCTTATTAAAAATAGTTTTACCTTTAATTTTCCCTGCAATTGCCGCAAGTTGGTTACTGTGCTTTATTATCTCTATGGATGATGTAATTATTAGTAGCTTTACTACAGGTCCTGGATATGAACCTTTACCTGTAAGAGTTTTCTCTCTAGTAAAATCAGGGGTTACACCTGATGTAAATGCAGTGGCAACGATTATGGTATTACTATCTATAGTAATCGTAACTTTAGTGTCATTTGCTTTTAAAGGTAAAATGAAATTTAATTTTTAATGCTTAAATAACCCTATGTAAATAGGGTTATTCTTATATGTTTATATGATTATAGAACACGCAATAGACGTAGACTATACTTGTGAGCAAATGTTTCAGCTTGTTGCTAATTATTTGGAATATCCAGAGTTTATTAAAAACTGCGTAAGTGCAAAAACTTTTTCTCAAAAGGAGAATGAAGTTTTAGCTGAGCTTGAAATGTCATTTGCTGGGATAAGTCAAAAATTTAGTACTTATACTAAGTTTTATCCTTTTGAGAAAATTACTATGGATTTAGCTGAAGGACCATTTGAAAAATTAAAAGGTTATTGGTCTTTCGAACCCTTAGAAAGTAATGCTCACCATACAAGGGTATACCTGTATATGGATTATAAAATGAATTCATTTATTGAATTCTTGGTTGGAAGCAAGTTTAAAGCAGCCATGGTAAATATGGTTGATAGTTTTATCCAAAGAGCTCGAGAAAAGTACTCTTAATAAAGCTAAGAGGTATTTAAATGAAAAAAGTTGAGTTAATTTATGGAGCTTCACCTGAGAATATTTATATTTGGAAATTTAAATATCCTGCTGATGAAGAACTAACGGTAGAAAAGGTTGTTGATGATTCAAAGGTTTTGTTAATTTATAAATTAAACAAAGAAGAAATGAGCTATGCTATTTTTGCAGAAAAAGTAGAATTAGATGCTAGAGTGCAAGATGGTGATCGAGTTTCAGTTTTAAGATCTTTATTGAGAAGAAGAAACGAACCTAATCGTGATAAAGCTGTACCACATAATCCAAATCGCAAAACTACAAGAAGCAAATAAATTTAAGGCGTATG
>NZ_NRJF01000281.1 GCF_003585965.1 Psittacicella gerlachiana
ATTTATTTGTTTCTCCTTTGCTTCTTTTGCAGAGAATATTTATAAGTGTTTTTGTTGCTTATATAAAGTTAGATTTTTATCTATTTTGATTTTTGACTTGCAAAAGTAAAGTTTTGCTGGGGATTGTGAATTTAAAGTAAGAATAATATTGAAGTTAGTTTAGAGTTAGAGTATATCCTGCTAGGATTAAAGCCAAACTTATGCAAGTTGAGAGTATTCTTCCTCACTCACAGGGGTAAGAAACTCATTAGAAGTTTGCTCAGCTACGGGAACGCTAATAGCTAAGTGAGAGAACCAAGAGTCTTTACTAGCTCCATGCCAGTGTTTAATTTCAGGTTGAATATAAATGACATCACCTGGATTAAGAGCAAGTGCTGGTTTTCCTTCTTCTTGATACCAACCTGAACCTCCAACAACAATTAGAATTTGGGCTGCTCCATGGTGAATATGCCAATGGTTACGACAACCTGGTTCAAAAGTAACATTAGAGATGTGTAAATCTTTATTATTTACAGGAAGTAGGTAACTAGTACCGGTAAATACTGAAGCATATGCGGTATTTTCCGGACCACGAGGAAAAAGTCCATCTCCTTTAAAGTTGCTACTTTGTAAAAAATCTAGAATGTTTGATCCTTTAAAAGCTAAAGCTTGAGGATAAGAGTTGTCTGCTGTATTGTTCATAAATGTACTCCTTTGTGTTTGATATTAAGTATTATAGAATAAATTTTGATGAAGAAAATTCAACAGCTTGTTGACTTGAGGTTTTTTACTTAAAAATCAAGAGATTTCTCTTATTGAAGAAAGAAAGTAAAGACGGGTGATGAAAAAATTATGGTGAAAAATAAGAATTGAAAATAGCTTGATAAATAAAGTTGAGATCACTTTGGGGGCGGGGTGAGTTATATGAATAAGAATGAGGAATAAAGACAAGGAAAAAGATAAGAAAAAAGATAAGAAAAAAGATAAGAATAAGGAGTAAAGACAAGGAGTAAAGACAAGGAGAAAGATAAGAATAAGGATCAAACTATAAATAATTAAGGAGAGGAAATAAAGTAAAGAGAATAAAGCACCGAGAGGTAAAGAACAAAAGGGGTACGAACAGAAAGGTTTAAGAACTGGAAGGTTAAGAACAGGAAGTAAAGAATTGACAGATAAGGAAAAAAGAAAAGAGTTCTTATTTTTATGATCATTTCTCTTAAATAAGGAATAGAGAAATATATGAGAAAATAATTCTAGGTAGCAAAAAGCCCTCAAAGTTGATCTTGGTCAGCTTTGAGGGCTTTTTACTCGAAATACTTAGAGTATTTAACTCAGCAAGTGCCTAACTAGAAAACACCTCTAGTAAATTTAGGACAATCAAAGCTCATTAGGGACTGCCTAAATTAAACTCCCACCAATTTTCAAAGTTAAACTCAAGAAAGTAGGTGTAAACTTTATCACATCTACTTTCCGCTAAAATGCTAAGTGTCCATATTATATGCTGAAAAGAAAAGTTTTGCAAGCGATTCTAAAAATTTTAAAGTAGAGGTTAATTGAATTAATTTTCAACTTTTTAATTACTAGAGAAAATTAAGAGTAAATATAACTTGAGAGGAAGAGAGCCTTATTTTCTTGAAAATTACTTAAAAAAAGTAAGTGATTTTTCTATTCATGAGTTAGAGTTTAGTTATGGTGGTGTTAGTTTAGTTATGAGTTAATCGCCTTGAGGTATTGATTTTCTGATACAATAGAGGGGTAAAAATTTCTACAAATATTTAATCTTCAGTTTTAGGAGAAATAAAAAATGACACGTACCGTATTTTGTCAATATTTACAAAAAGAAGCTCCAGGATTACCTATGCAATTTTATCCAGGTGAAATTGGTAAGCGTATTTTTGAAAATATTTCGGCAGAGGCTTGGGCTATTTGGTTAAAAAAACAAACCATGCTCGTAAATGAGCATCACTATAATCTCATGAATCTTGAGCATCGTAAGATTCTTGAACAAGCAATGGTTGATTTTCTTTTTAATGGTAAAGATGTTACCGTTAAAGGTTATGTTGCTCCTGAAGAAGAAAAAGAACCTACCCCAAGTGAAGGTAAATTTAAGTCATTATAGTTTTTTAACTTAAAGATTTTAGAGTTATAAAGGTTTTTCTTTAAAATTTTATTTTTAAATTTATAACTCTAAGCAATTATGGTTATCCGAACCTCAAAGCAACATTTTTGTTTTGGGTTCTTTTTTTGGAAGATAAAGTAGATGATTGCTATTGGTAATGCAAACAAAAGTCTAACTAAATTAGGCTTATGGGGCATGGGAATTGCTTTAGGGGTATTCTTAGCTTCTTGTTCAAGTAGTCCAAAGAGTACGGCAGTAGCTTCTCCTGAAAATCAATTACAATTAGATCGTTTTGTAAAAGATCTAAATAACAACTTAAATCAAATTTGGGGCGTGAACGAGATAATGTTCGGTCCTACTGATATAGTAAAATATTCTGATAATTGGAATACAAGAGCAGCAATTCACCTTGCGAGTGGATTTATTCGTTTTGAAACGGTAAATGAAAATTACTATAACGTCTTAAAAAATGAAATTATTTATACCTTATTAATGGATACAAGTCCTGAATACGGAACTCTGTATGATACTAGAGTCCCTAATTCGGGAGGTCAACCTTTTTTAGCTAATCAAGTAGTAGATAATAATGGCAAGCCAATTCGTACCTTTGCGCAAGCAGAGGCGTTTGCAACTTATTTATTAAATCATAAAATTGCGGTTCGTAGTTTAGCTAATGGAAAATTAGATTATTATATTGATTTACCATTAATTAAAAACCACTTACAAGCAAGGGCACAGCAGTATAGTCATTTAGTTTATAAGTATGCCGCTCAATATGAGATAGATCCAAAATTAATGTTTGCGATTATGGAAGTTGAGTCAGCCTTTAACCCTTATGCGGTATCTTCTTCTCGAGCTATAGGGTTAATGCAAATTGTTCCTCGTACTGCAGGATTAGAAGTTAATCGTTTCCAAGGGGTAGATCGTCAACCTACAGAAAAATTCCTCTTTAATCCGGATAATAATGTGCATTTTGGTGCTGCTTATATTTATATAATGCAAACTCGTTATTTCCAAAATGTAACTAATCCATTAAGTAAGCGTTATCTGTTAATTGCTTCATATAATGGTGGTCCTGGAGGTATGCTTTCTACCTTTAGTAAAGATAGGTCTCAGGCAATAGGGGTAATTAACAAAATGACGCCACAACAAGTGTACAATCATATAGTTAAGAACCACTATTCAGCAGAAACTAGACGTTACTTATATAAAGTAACTCAAGCTTATGGTAAATACTAAGTATAAGTAGCAAATACTAAGTGTAAATAGCAAATGTTAAGTATAAATTATAAAGATTAAGCATTTATAGTTTATCTAACTAATAAATAAAACCCACAGCT
>NZ_NRJF01000282.1 GCF_003585965.1 Psittacicella gerlachiana
TTTAATTTGTTATATTTGTATTATCTTTTGACAAAAATCTTTATATATTTAAATGAGTCGGTAGAAAAGGAGTCTTATTATCAACCTTATACTAGATATCTTGAGAAGTTTTCAGCTCTAAAAAAACTAGAAAATAGTAAAATAGCTGAAAATAAGTTATTGTATAATAAAAATTTAGAGGGTATGCCTGCTTCTCAAATATTTTCTAGTTTAACCGATGAAAGTGCAGTTTTAATGTATTTTTCAGATATAGTGGAAATTGTTTCTTTAGGTAGACATAACTTAAAAATAACTGTACCTGAAGATTTATCTTTAGCGCAGTTTTATTTAAACATAGGAAATAAAGACAATGTTTAGGATTGGACACGGATTTGATGTTCATGCTTTTGATCTCAATGTAGCTGGTCCCTTAAAAATGGGAGGAGTTGCTATCCCTTATGAATATAATTTTTTAGCACATAGTGATGGGGATGTTCTCTTACACGCTATTTGTGATGCTCTTTTAGGGGCATTAGCTTTAGGTGATATAGGTAAGCATTTCCCAGATAACGCTCAAGAGTTTCACAAAATAGATAGTAGATTACTTTTAGAAAGAACCTACTCTTTAATTAAACAACATGGTTATACATTAGTTAATTTAGATGCAACAATAATTGCTCAAGCTCCTAAATTTGCTGATTATATTTTCCAAATGCGTGAATCAATTGCAAAAGTTCTTGATACTGCAGTTGAAAATATTTCTGTTAAGGCGACAACTAGTGAAAAACTAGGTTTTACTGGAAGAAAAGAAGGTATTGCTGTTGAAGCTGTTGTATTAATTCAGAAGGAAAAATAAGATGAAATTAATGCAGAGGTTTTATGATCGAGTAACCTATTACGCTGGTCATAAAAATGCCAATCTTTTTCTTTGTGTCTATAGTTTTTTAGAAGCTATAATTTTGCCGATTCCGATAGATGTGCTTTTAGGACCTATTGCAATGCAAAAACCTCACCAAGCGTTTAGGTTAGCATTTTATGCAGCTTTTTATTCGCTTTTAGGTGGTTGCGTAGGATATATTCTCGGATATTTCTTCCATGATGTAGCTGCTCATATTTTTTCTCTTATTTCGGGATCTTCGGTAGATGCAGGAAATATAAATGATAATGCTACTTTTCAGCAAGTTGAAGCTTTTTTAGATAAGCATGGAATTCTTTCGGTAGTATTAGTTGGTTTTACGCCATTACCTTTTAAGATATTTTCGATAGCTTTTGGCTTCTTTGAGTATAACTTTATCATCTTTTTTGTATTTAGTTTTATCTCTCGTTTAGTTAGATTTTTAATCGTATCTTATTTATTTGCATATTTTGGCCAAAAATATCGTAAAC
>NZ_NRJF01000283.1 GCF_003585965.1 Psittacicella gerlachiana
TATTATAGCCGTAAGAAAAAATCTAAAACAACTAGTAAAATTACCTAAAAAGAGAATTACCTATAAAAAATGTACTAAAGTACTACATACGTTTACAATAAAGTTAGAATTTATAGTAATTAAATGGCTATAAATGCTAGATATAACTTTTGTAGTTATACCAAATACCTTTAAATAGTAGAACAAAAAATATATTGAAAGTACTTTCTTTAGAAATAAGTAATCAATAATACTGGTCATTGCTTACGGCTATAAATATTTTGGGAAATTAGGTTATAAAATTATTAATTTATCTAAACAATTAGAACTTATCTAGATTAGATGTTTTAATAAAATCCATTTTCATTCCTAAAATTAACATTAATTTTTTGAAGATATTCTTTCCTTTTTACAAAATTATCAGCAAGAGTATCCTGCTCTCTTTCATTCAAATCTAAGTAATTTACGATGTTATACACTAAATTTTCGAAAACATAGCAACTTTTTCTATTGACAACGTAATAGCTAGACACTATGATTAGTGCTAAAATTTGCTTATCTCCGATAAAACTAGGACTTTTTACTAATTTATTTAACTTAATAAAAGGATTTTCATTGAATTTTAGATTTATTCCGTTTAATCCATCTATAAAACAATCCTTTATTCTTGATTCTTGATAACCAGCTAATACTCTTTTATATTCATCAGCAAATATATGGTTGTAATACCCTTTAAAGTCAGCATTTAAAACTTGTAAGGCTAGAGGGAAAAATCTGCGATCCGAATTTATAGATTGATTTAGTGCTGCTCCTACAATATTTGCAATACACTCAAATTGCATCTTGACGTTAGACTCATTTTCTATAATCTTAGTTAAAAAATTATTTGCTTCATTTGTCTTAGTGCCAAAATTAAACTTAGAATTATTACTACCATAACTCTTTTGTTGATAACTATTACTTTTTTGACTAGTTTCTCTATCTGTACTTTGATTATTTGCTCCATTACTATTTTGTTTTATCTCTGTTTCATCATCAATAGATAAGCCAAAAATTTTCTTAATTATTAAAATAAATAAATATAAAAATCCCAATATTAGAGCAAGTACATTTACTATAACATTAGATAATATAATTGGAACTATAAATAGGAAAAGCAGTAAGAAGAAATAAAGTTCTGAATAGTAAAGCCCTAATGCAATTTCTCTTAACCATGGAACTAAAGCTACTATAATCCAAAAAATTACCATTATAAAAAAAATAATTCTTAGTGGAAGCATATATATT
>NZ_NRJF01000284.1 GCF_003585965.1 Psittacicella gerlachiana
AAGTTAAGAAAAACATTTACCGATTAATCTTAACTTAATAGTTCTAAAATTATAACATAGCCGTATACCTAAATAAATCCTTGAGACTTCCCAATCTTAAAAAACTCTAAGAATTAAATAGAACCTTAAGATTATACATAAAATTAAATAATATCTTGATTAACATGTTTTCTAAGAATTAAAGTTATTAAAGCAGTTCTACTTATTGAAAGTTCATTTGATTTAATATCTAATTCATTTAATAAATCAAGATCAATTCTTAAGAAGATATTTTTTCTTTCATTTTTATCCTCACTTCAATCCCTTTTTTTGTAATTTTTTCTTTATATAAACAAATATCCCTTTAACTATAATAAATGAAATAATAATAACAGGTATATTCTCTATAAAAGTAAAAATATAATTATGTATTACATAAACTTTTCTATATTTAACAAAGTTTATTATCATACTTACAAAAGCTTCTGAAATAAAATAATAAATAAATAAATTATAAATTCTATATCTTAAAGGATAGTTTATTAATCTATAATCTTTAGTTTTTTCTATATATCTTTTTTCAAAAAATTCAACAGTAGACTTTAATGCACAAGTTGTAAACATTACAACTAAAAAAGAAAAAATAAGAAAAAGAAAACTAAGCCATGTTAATTGAAAGTATTCTACAAATTTAAAAAAATATATTTTTATATAACTTGCTATTTGATCTGCAAATTGATCTAATTTTTCTTCCATAACTCATTCCTTTTTTTATTTTTATCTATATCACTTTGATATATTGTTGTTTAGAGTTAATGTGAGGTGAAAAAAAGTTGGCATTGTTTATCTTTCTACAAGGAAAGGATTATCAAGCTCACTAAAAGGATGAGCTCCTTCTTTGGTTCTAGCAAAGAGTAAATAGAGATGAAACCCCATAATAATAAAAACGCCAACCACAAGAATTGATAAAACAATCCCTATTAAATATACCCATAGAATGGTCATACCTGATTTCCCTAGATCATGTAGTCGTCGAACTCCTGAGGTAATAGATAAAATAAGGACTATTACCGAGATAATAAAATTTACAATCATGAGGATTATCCATGCTCCAAAGATAAGGACTAAACCTACCCCCTGCTCGTGATCTTGAGAAAAATAATAGGTCCCTGCAGTCAATAGGAGAGATATTAAAGATAATACTAAGGGAATAATTACATTAAACGCAAGAATAGAATAAAAATAACTGAGGCGATTTTCTCGATAGTTAATTTCAAACATTAATTTTAAATGCAATTTTGCATTCGCAAAAAATGGGAGAGTTTTTAGAGTCATAATATTTCCTTAAGCTTAAATGCGATCCTGAAATTTAAAAATAAAAATAGCTTTATTGGCCAATAGAGTATCTTCCAATGACTATATAGAGATAATTTTTTTAATAAATTTTTCACTGCAAGTTAAAATAAACTCGTTAAGTGTAACAT
>NZ_NRJF01000285.1 GCF_003585965.1 Psittacicella gerlachiana
GGCATTAGCTTGAGCTTCAGGTTTTGGAGTATTTAATGTTTGCTCCCAACTTTTTAAAAATATTTTTTTAAAATTACCATTATCTTCATGAGCAACTACATCTATATCCTCTCCTAAACCACTAAATGCACTTTTAGTATCTACTTTATAATCCGAAGTAAATACTAAAAAATATCCTTTAAGCCAAGAGCTATACTTTTGCTCAATATGACGAGCTAAACCTATAAAGTCTAAAGCTTGATTTGGAATTATATTTGGATTACGATTTACCGCTTCAATTAATTGATGAGCTAAATCAAGGAGAATTAACAGTAATTCTTGAGTAAATGAGGTATTATGCGGAAATTTTAGTTCTCTATTACTATAATCATAGAAAGATAAAGGATCAGTTAAATCATAGTTTTCTTTCTTTAGTTCTGCTTCAACTTTTTCTAAATAAGTAAAGAGAGAAGAAAAAACTTGGTAAAACTCTTCAGCTTGAGGGGTAAAGAATAAATCCCCAACTCTATAACCTAGTGAAGACTTGCCATGGACAAATACTGCACAATCAGCACCTACTCTTTGAGCAATAGAAACTAAATTATTTGGGGTTAATAATGGAAAAAACTTTCTCGCAACCGTATTTAAAATTACCGCTCCATTAGACGAACCTCCACCTAATCCTCCTTGTACAGGAACTCGTTTATCAACTTTTACCGTTAACTTATAACTAGCAAAATTTTTAATTTGTTCAATTGAACTTGTACTCATTAACTCAGGACTTAAAACCAGTTGAGCAATTGAACGGTAAATGAGATTTTGTTCTTTATTTACAATCCCATCAAAACCATAAATCTCTAGATTATTTAAAAAGATTCGTCCTGCTTCTAAAATATTTGCAGGCATTTGCTCAGGATCACTTATTTGTTCCCAAGTAACAACTAAATAATCTGAAACTTGAGGAAGAATTTTAAAATAAGTACTAATTGCATGATAACCATTAGGACACTTAGCATCTACATTTAAAAATAAATTTAATTTTGCGGGAGAGTTAAGAATATACGACTCTTTCACATTAACTCCTTAGATTATTAATAAAACTTTTCCTTTGCCTATTATAAGACACTTAAATTT
>NZ_NRJF01000286.1 GCF_003585965.1 Psittacicella gerlachiana
AAATTGTTAAAGAACTATTGTTGCTTTTTGCAACGAAGAACATTATAGCAATATTCTTTTATTTTTGTCAACTCTTAAAATTAAATTATTTTGTCTAAATTGTAAGAGCAGGTTGTCTCTTGGACAACGAGAGGTATTATAGACAAGCTAAAAATAAATGTCAAACAGTTTTTTATAACTTTGATCTTATCTACTTTAAAAACAAACCAATTTTTTTTCTTTAACCAAAATGAGAATTTTCTTTATTCTCATCTATATCTCGCTACATAAATATATTTGAATCTATTAACTCTTAAATTTACAATTTAAAAATAATATTATTTATTATTCCCGTTAATTAATTGGTCAATATCTAATAAATATTTTACTTATTATCGAACAACGAAAGCAAATATTAATTACAAAAAAGTAGGGTAAGTTACTTCTCAACTTACCCTACTTTTTTCTATCTTGGTATTTAGATCTACCATGATTTAAATTATTCTTTTTTGCTTAACTTACAAGACGATTAGCCTCATACATAATTTGATACCAAATATCCCTAACTACAGTCACTGGATTATTGGCAATATATTCCCAACTTCCTTGAAAACAATAATAAATAAAAATCCCCATTAAAACTGTCGTAAAACAACAAATAAGAAATTGATGCTCATGACTTCCCCACCATTTTAAGCAAATACCGGTATGAGGGAGTAAACCGAGAATTGGCTTTTTGTTAGGCAAATCTAAAATTATATGGAGCAAGGCTCCAGCACAATAACTAGCAACTAGTACCCAGTATACACTGCCTTGGCTTACCTGATAAGTAGCATAGGCTCCAAGAGCTAACCAAGGCACAAACCAGTGAGTTAAGGTTCGATGAGGAATTAATGTCCTTAGCTCTTGATGTTTACGATCATACCAACGCATCTCAAGATAATCGGGAGCATTAGACCCTTTATAGGCAAGATATCCAGCTAGTATAGAAATTAAAAATGGGAAGTGTAACCAATTTGCACAAGCTAGAGTGATGCATACCCCAAGATTTGCTCCGGTTACTGAATGACCAACTCTATACATAACTTCCTCTTACAACTGCGGTTTCCATTTTCTTGATCTTTTTCCTTATCATATCTTATTTGAAATCTTCCTTATAATTAAGTTTTCCGTTACCTTGATCTTAGCTAAATTTGTATTTTCGTACTTTTTAGCCTTCTTGTTTTTTGCTTTTTGACCTTTTATTTTCTTTCTCTTTTAGTTTTTAGGTTTTACTATTCGTTTTTACTTTTTGTTTTTTTTATTTTACTTTATGGTTTTTGCTTTTGTTTTCTTAACTTGTTTAACTTTTAGAACTTCAATTTCTTCTTAATGTATACATGAAATTCTCTCATTTCTTCTCTACTCTTACTACTATTATTTAATTTAAACAGCCTTATTCTACCT
>NZ_NRJF01000287.1 GCF_003585965.1 Psittacicella gerlachiana
GTTATTAAGTAAAATTATGAATTTCGATAAAAAAGATTACGCAGACTTTTTAAGAAAAGTTGAAGATGTAGTAGGTAAAAGTCACTGCATTACGGATGCAGCTGAAAATGAGCGTTTCCGTAAAGGGATTAGATACGGTGAGGGAGATACTCTAGCGGTAGTTAGACCTAAAACGTTAGTTGAGTATTATAAAGTTGTAAAATTAGCTGCAGAGAATGACGTAATTGTTATATCGCAAGCCGCAAACACTGGTTTAACCGGTGGTTCTACTCCTTTTGGTGATGATTACGATCGTCCAAATATCGTAATTAATACTTTAAGAATTGATAACTTTAAAATTATAAATAACCAATCTCAAGTAGTTTGTCTTTCAGGTGCTACTTTATATAAACTAGAAGATGAATTAGCTAAAATAGGAAGAGAACCTCACTCGGTAATTGGTTCTTCTTGTATCGGAGCTTCTGTAATTGGTGGGGTTTGTAATAACTCTGGTGGTTCTTTAGTACAACGTGGACCTTCATTCACTGAGTATGCGTGTTATGCAAGAGTGAATGAAAATGGTGAATTTGAGTTTGTTAATAACTTAGGTATTGACTTTGGTTCAAATGATCCTGAAGTAATTTTAGAGAAATTACAAAATGGTGATTACTCGGATGCTAACATTGTAGATAATAGCAAACGTGCCTCTTCAACAGACTATAAAGATAAAGTTGTTTTAGTTGATGAAGATACTCCAGCTCGTTATAATAATGACCCTGAGCGTTTAAAAGAAGCTTCAGGTTCTGCAGGACACTTAGCAGTATTTGCTGTACGTTTAGATACATTTGCTAAACCTAAGAAAACTCAAATGTTCTATATTGGGGCAAATGATATTAATGTGCTAACTGATGTTAGACGTGCTGCTTTAACTGAGTTTAACGGAAGACTACCAATTTCAGGTGAGTATATTCACCGTGAAGCGTATGATATCGGTAAAAAATACGGTAAAGATACCTTATTCGTAATTGATAAATTAGGAACAAAATATATTCCTAAATTATATGCTTTAAAAGCTTTTTATGATCGTACATTTGGTAGAATCCCTGGTATTCCTAATTCAGATAGATTATTACAGGCTCTATCTGCTTTACTTCCAAATCTCTTAACAAAAAACATGGAAGAATATCATAAGTTATATGAACATCACCTACTTTTAGTTGTTGGTGATGATATGATCGATGATATGGAAAAATGGTTAACAGATTATTTCACTACAGGTAAGAAAAAAGCTGGAAACTATTTTAAATGTACTCCTCGTGAAGCTAAAATCGCAGGTCTACATCGTTTCTCAATTGCTGGTGCTGCAATTAGATATCGTGAATGTCACCCTAAAGAGGTAGATATTTGTGCGATAGATGTTGCGTTAAGAAGAAATGACGATCAGTGGTTTGAGCATTTGCCAGAAGAAATTGAAGCTAAATTAGCTGGTAAATTATACTATGGTCACTTCTTATGCCATGTATTCCACCAAGACTATATTATTAAGAAACCTTTAGATCCGTTAGCTGTAGAAGAAGAAATTCTTGAAACCTTAAAAGCTAGAGGTGCTCAATACCCAGCTGAGCATAACGTAGGTCACTTATATCATGCTCAAGAACCTTTAGTTAAACACTATAAAACTATTGACCCTACAAACTCATTTAACCCAGGAGTTGGTAAAACAACTAAATTAAAAAATTGGGCTGAAGCTGAATGTGGTTGTGGTCACAAACACTAATAAACTTTTAGTTAATCATTTATATAGAATAGAGCTCAGAATAAATTCCTGAGCTCTAATTTATTATTCGAAAAGCATAAAACAAAGTACTATAAAAATTAAAATCTAAATAGAATAAAAATGTATTAAATAAAAGAGCAGACAAAACAATACTTAAAGGATTCAAAGAAGAAAAAGAAGAAAAAACTTGTTGACATAGATGTTTTA